>NZ_CP186275.1:0-348125 GCF_049331405.1 Singulisphaera chitinilytica | reverse complement strand
ACGTCGCTGCTGACGGTGCCGTCGTCGTTCACCTCGGAAGGGGTGACGCTGACGCTGAACATCACCTATCCGCACGACCCGGACCTCACGGCCATCCTGATCGGCCCGAACGGGGAGCAGATCACCCTCTTCTCGAACGTCGGGGCGACCGGGACCCAGGCGAACTTCACCAACACGACGTTCAGCGACTCGGCGTCGACGCCGATCCAGAACGGCGGGCCCCCGTTCTTCGGCCAGTTCCTGCCGCAGATCGGCTCATTCGGGACGACGTTCGGCGGCCTGACGGCCGGGACCTGGAAGCTCCAGATCACCGACGGCGCCCCGACCACGAGCACGGCCGCGGGCAAGCTCAATAGCTGGTCGCTGACCTTCGCCAAGAGCGTGCCGATCACCGGACTCGGCGAGGCGGTGGCCGACCAGTCGACGACGAGCTTCCGGATCTTCAACAGCGACCCCACCAACCCGCTGACCACCAACACCTGGACGGCCGTCGGCGCGGCGTCGATCACGAACAACCCGCCGGGGAACGGGTACTCGGGCTCGGTCTCGTCGATCGTGGTGGATCCGTCGGATCCGTCGGGCAACACGGTGTACGTGGCGGGGGCCAGCGGCGGCGTCTGGAAGACCAACAACTTCCTGACGGCCGACCCCAAGGGCCCGACCTACATCCCCCTGACGAACTTCGGGCCGACGTTCGGGATGAACATCGGCAGCATCGCCGTCTTCGGGCGGAACAACGACCCGAACCAGTCGATCATCGTGGCGGGGACGGGGGTCGGCTACGCCAGCTCGTTCGCCTCTAGCTCGACCCTGGTCGGCGACGTCAGCCGGGGCGTCGGCTTCCTCATGTCGATGGACGGCGGGGCGACCTGGACCCTGCTCGGCGGGCCGAATAACCAGTTCGCCGCCAACGGCGGGACGAGCACCAACAAGGTCCTCATCGACCCGCACCCCACGCCCGACGGCCACGTCATCATCTACGCCGCGATGTCCAGCGGCATCAACCCGGCCACCGGCGGCAGCAATGGACTCGGCGGCCTCTATCGGAGCTCCGACTCGGGCGCGACCTGGCAGAAGCTTTCGAGCGACACGGTGCAGGGGACGAACGCCACCGACATCAGCTTCGACTCCAACAGCGCCACGGTCAACGCGGTGAGCAACCCGACCGGCAACGTGAACACCCTCTACGTCTCGTTCGCATCGTCTCCCAACGCCAACGGCGCCTTGCCGACGGCCCCGGGCGTCTACATCAGCCCGAACCGGGGCCAGACCCTGAACCTGATGGCCGGCGGCAACATCGACCCGTTGATCCGCAACCCGGGGATCATCCAGAACGGCCAGGCGGCGCCGATCCCGGTCAATAACGGCACCTTCCCGACGGCGAACCTCGGGCGCATCGTCCTGGCCAAGCCGGGGCTGGTCCCGTCGACCGACCCGAACGCGACCCTCTTCAACACGCTCTACGAAGGCTGGCTCTACGCCGCCGTGGCCTCGACCGACGGCAACAGCCTCGTCGGCCTCTACGTCACCAAGGACAACGGGGCGACCTGGACCAAGATCCGCACGGGGACCCTGCCGCTCAACGGCAACAACCTCAACTCGATCCCGACCAACAACCCGAACCAGCCGGTTTACAACGCCCCGGGCGACCTCTGGTCGGCGTCGAACATGTCGCTGTCGGTCGACCCGACGAACCCGAGCGTCGTCTACTTCGGCGGCAGCTCGATCGACCAGCAGTCGGGCCTGATCCGGATCGACATCTCGAACATCTTCGACTCGCACTCCGACGTCGCCTACTCGGCGACCCGGCCCGACGGCGGGGCCCTGCAGGCGAACACGGTGGGCGGGCTCCAGGTCCAGAACGTCAACAACGGGCCGCCGAACCTGCTGCTCCAGCAGTCCTTCCCCAGCAACCTCCAGTTCATCAACCTGCTCCAGGATCCGAGCGCCCCCTACAGCACCAACACGACGCTGCTGATCACCAACAGCGGCACGTTCACCAACGACGGCTCGAACATCACCTGGATCCCGTTCGACGAGCTGATCAAGTCGAGCCCGAACGACCAGGTCGCTTCCACGAATGTGCACAGCCTGCTCTCGGTCGTCGACCCGCTGACCGGGCACTCGCGGCTGATCGTGGGGGACAACCAGGGGGTATTCACGGGCGTCGACATCAACGGGAAGCTGAGCGCGGGGATCGGCACGGCGACGTCGCCGACCTACTCGCGCAACGGCAACCTCCAGCTCGCCCAGTACTTCTACGGCGCCGCGCAGCCGAGCAACCTCGGGGCGCAGGTGGCCGCGGCGATGCTCTACGGCAACGGCGTCGGCTCGGGGATGAGCCAGTCTGACCCGACCGTCCTGAACAACGGCAACCTCACCTGGAACGCCCCCAGGGACGGCAACGGCACCCTCAACGGCGAGTTCGACGGCGTGGGCGTGCAGGTCAGCCAGCAGGCCGACTCCCAGGGGAACCGGGTCGTTTATATCTACTCGTATCCGAGCCCGCTGCTCGGCGGCAGCGGCTCCGACTTCTTCCTGGTCAGCGTCAACGGCGGGCCGTTCGTCTCCAGGACGACGGGCCTGGTGCAGAACGTCGCCCAGTGGCCGAACTTCTCGCAGACCTACAAGGGAGGGATCGCCCAGGGCGGGTTCACGATCAACCCGATCGACGGCAATGAGGTCATCATCGGCTCGAACACGGGCCAGATCTTCTCGACGATCGACCAGGGCAAGACCTGGCTCGTGATCGCCAACCCGGGCGACCTCGACGGGTCCTACACCTCGGCCCTGACCTACGGGGCGCCCGACCCGCAAGGCCCGGCCGGCGTGGGGAACCTGAACAACGTCGTGTATGCGGGGACGGTCGGGGGCCACGCCTACGTCACGCAGACCGGCGGCGGCACGGTCAACAACGGCAACGCCTGGACCGACATCAGCAGCGGCCTCGACGGCTCGCCGGTCGTCAAGATCGTCACCGACCCGACCCGGGGGACGCACGACGCCTTCGCCGTGACCGAGGGGGGGATGGACACCCAGACCTTCGCCGCGCCGATCCCCGCGAATCAGCCGCTCCTGTTCGGGCCCGGCCAGAGCCTGATCTCGTCCCTGCCCACCATCTCGAACGTGAATCTGAAGGCGCAGGACATCTCGGTGACGGTGAATATCGCCTACCCGGCGCCCGTCACCCCGATGCCCTCGAACCAGCTCGCCGACATCGCGCTCTTCCTCATCGGCCCCGACGGGACGCGCACCCAGATCGTGGGCGCGGGCGAGATGAAGGGCCAGAACATGGTCAACACCACGTTCGACGCCCTCGTCCCCAACAACCCCATCAGCGCCCAGAACAACAACGCCCCCTACACGGGAACCTACAGCGCCGCGCAGCTCCTGACCCCGTACCTCAACAAGAACATCGTCGGCGACTGGAAGCTCGAGATCGACACCGTGGGGACCGGGGTGGCCGGCCAGCTCCTCTCGTGGTCCCTCTCGGTGAAGGCCCCGGGCGGCGTCTACTACCTGCCCGACTCGACGGCCAAGCCCGGCCCCGACGGCGGCTACGACCGCCAGTGGCACAACATCACCGGCGACCTCGACGAGAACCAGCTCAACGTTTTCGGCGACTCCAGCCAGTCGCAGGACCAGCTCGCCTACCTGATGTCGATGGCCGTCGACTGGCGTTACGTGATCCCCGACACCACCGACACCCTCAACAGCGCCCCGCACCCGATGCTCTACGTGGCCGGGCAGGGGGGCGTCTTCCGCTCGACCGACCTCGGCCACTCCTGGACCGACTTCCCGAACCAAGGCTTCGACGGCTCGGCGGCCGACGGCGGGTACCTGCCCAACGTCAAGATCAGCGACCTCAACATCGAGTCGGGCGACATCGACCCGACCACCGGCCGCGCGGTCGCCAGGCCCGGCGACCCCAATAACCTCTACGCGACGACGTTCGGCCAGGGGACGTTCACCATCAGGCTCGCCCCCGACGTCTTCCCCAACACCAACGCGCCCGGGCAGCCGAACAACTTCCTCTACCTCGACCCGGCCAGCGACACCGGCACCTACAACAACGACGGGATCACCAACGACCCCGCGCCTTACGTCGACGGCCTCTCCGAGCAGTCGGCCTTCGGCAACACGGTGACGATCAACCTCTACGACCAGACCCGCGACCCGAACCACCTGCACCCGATCGGCACCGGCGTCACCGACGCCGCCGGCAACTTCAAGGTGAAGATCGACCAGGGGTACTTCTCCAACAGCGGCGTGCAGACGATCGCCGTGCAGGCGACCGACCAGTCGGGGACGAAGGGGAACGTGGCGACGTTCAGCTTCACCCTGGTCATCGCCCCGCCGGCCGCCCCCGGCGCGCCCGGGCTCCAGTCGTCGACCGACTCGGGGACGAAGGGGGACAACACCACCAACTACAACAACGGGCCCAACCCGCCGATCTTCGGCGTCGGCGGCAACAGCCCCGGCGCGAACGTCACGCTCGACCGGGCGCCTTTGGCGTTCGCCTCCTCGGCGGCGGCGGTCATCGGCGATAACGCCTCGTACACGTCGACCGTCAACATCGCGGCCGGCCAGTACGACACGATCAGCAAGCTGACGCTCGACCTCTCGAAGATCAGCTTCTCCAAGCCGCAGGACCTCAAGATCGTCCTCACAGGCCCCGACGGCACGACGATCCCGGTCAACGGCGCCCTCGGCAGCGCGATCAACCTGACGGGGCTCGACGGCACGCTCGCCTCGGGCAATTACAAGCTGACGATCCTCAATACGGGGCTGTCGAGCGGGACCATCGGCGGCTGGACCCTCAACGTCTGGCGCAACACGCCGGTCGACGCCCAGTCGACCCTGCCGAAGGTCGCGACCATCCCGGCCCACGGCTCGGTCGACACGACGATCAACGTCCCGGCCGGCTCACTGCCCGGAGGCGCGACGATCGGCGGCCTGGTGCTCGACCTGTCGAGCCTCCAGATCCCGACGGCCGCGAACCTCTCGATCAAGCTGACGGGGCCCGACGGCACGGTCGTCCCGATCTCCGCCCCGTATGGGACGAACGTCGTCGCGGGCCTGGGGGGCAAGGCCGCGGCCGGCGACTACAAGCTGACGATCACCAACTCGGGCGGCTCGACCGGCTGGATCGGGGCCTGGGCCCTGAAGCTCAACGCCCTCGGCGGCAGCCCGACGAGCCAGGTGACGACCCTCTCGACCCCCGCCGCGATCCCCGCCGCCGCGCCCACGACCTCGAAGATCACGATCCCGGCCTCGGCGCTGGCGAACCCGTCGGCGACGATCCCCGGCCTCGTGCTCGACCTCACCCGGCTCGGCATTCCCGACACGTCCAAGCTGGCCGTGCAGCTGACCGGGCCGGATGGCACGTCGGTCGTCATCGGCGGGCCCTTCTCGAAGCCGATCAACATCGACGGCTTCAACGGCAAGGCCGCGGCCGGGGACTACACCCTGTCCATCATCAACCTCGACCCGACCGGGCTCAACGTCGGCTCGCTCGGCTCCTGGACAATCGGCCTGGCGGGGACCAACTCCTCGGGCACCGGGCCGATCGCCCCGGGCGCGACCGCGACCTCGACCGTGAGCATCCCGGCCGGGGCCTTCTCGGCCACGACGCCGCAGCCGAGCGTCGTGATCCCGGGGCAAGGCTCGATCAGCGAGCTCGTGGACGTCCCGGCCTCGACGTTGACGAGCGCCTCGGCCAAGATCCAGTCGCTGGTTCTCGACCTCTCGAGCCTCAAGGTCGCCAACACGGCCGCCCTGACGATCACCCTGGCGGCCCCGGACGGCACGACGATCGTGGTGCCGGCCCCCTATGGCAACAGCATCAACCTGACCGGCCTGGCCGGCCACGGCGCGGCGGGGACCTACAAGCTGACCATCGCCTACGGCGGGGGTACGGCGGGGACCCTCGGGGCCTGGACGCTCAAGGTCAAGGACGACGGCGCGGGCTCGACCGCGAAGAGCTACCCCTTGCCGACGATCGCCGACGGCCTGGTGCTCGACCTCTCGCAGTTCAACGCCGCCCCCAACGCGACGATCACGCTGAAGGGGCCGGACGGCACGGTGATCCCGGTGGTCGCCTCGAACGGCCGCTACGTCGCCCTCGCCGGGCTCAACGGCAGGCTCGCCGCGGGGACGTACACCCTCTCGGTGACGAACAACGGCTCGGCCCCCCTGACGCTCGGCTCGTGGTCGCTGTCGCTGCCGGGGACCATCACCTCGACCGTCGCGACCCACAGCACGGCGGCCTCGACGACCGGGTCCGCGCCGCTGACCGTGCTGATCGCCGACACGAACAACGGCCAGGGGACGATCCCGAACGGGGTCTACCTCTACACGGCCGCCCAATCGGACCTCGCCGGCAACCTGAGCCCGGTCGGCCTCGGCCAGGTCGTGACGATCGACGCGACCCCCCCGGCGGCCCCCGCGCCCGCCTTGACCCTCGCGACCGACTCGGGCCAGCCCGGCCAGCCGAGGAACCTCGACGACATCACCAACGTCGCCCAGCCCGACTTCCAGGGGACGACCGAGCCGAACGCGACGGTCACCCTGTACGTCAACGGCGTGGCCGCGGGCACGGCGGTCGCCGACGCCAATGGCCACTACCTCATCACCTCGACCATCGCCCTGAATGAAGGGCTCAACAACATCACGATCAAGTCCACCGACCTCGTGGGGAACCTCAGCGCCACGTCGCCGAACCTGGTCGTCCGGCTCGACACGACGCCCCCCGACCCCCTCGCTCCGACGCTCGTGCAGGCCAACGACACCGGGTTCTCGAACACGGACGGCGTGACCTACGACTCGACCCCGAGCTTCTCCGGCAAGGCCGAGGTCAGCGCATACGCCGGGGCGAACGGCAGTCCGCTCTCGAGCGGGACGCTCGTCAAGCTGTTCGCCCAGCTCGCCGCCCCGGCGGGCCAGCCGAACAACAACCCGGTCTTCCTGATCGGCGAGGCCCTCGCCGACCCGGTGACGGGGCAGTACACGGTGACGGTCGGCCAGTACATCACCCCGCAGCCGGACGACGCGGTGAAGTTCCTGCCCGACGGCTCGTACAACATCTCCGCCCTGCAGTACGACATCGCCGGGAACCAGAGCCGGTCGCTCGAGTTCGGCAACGCCGGTGCCGTCGTGATCGACGGGACCGACTCCCCCCTGCACGGCGACAACAGCGGGCCCGGAGGGACGAACGAGCTGGGCTGGCTGTACATGCAGGAGGTGCTCAACCTCATCGAGCCGAACGTCAGCAACGGCTCGAAGATCTTCGTCGCCCTGGGCGTCGACCCCGGGGCGGGCTTCGGCCTCGTCACCGACACGATCAAGTCGGTCTTCGCCCAGAGCCACCTGCCGGGCGACGGCTGGACCATGGTGCTCGTCACGGGCGACGCCAACATCCAGTCGTATCTGAGCGGCGGCTCGGCCCAGGCCATCACCGTGGACAACGCGGCGGCCGGCACGATCAGCATGAACCAGACCGGCTTCCTCTACATCACCACGGGCAACAAGCTCGGCGACGACCTGACGAACTCCGAGCTGGGGATCTTGAACCAGCACGGCCAGGACATCAAGAACTTCGTCAACGGCGGCGGCGGGCTCTACGCCCAGACCGAGCTGCCTTCGGATCCCAACGTGAAGCCCTTCGGCTGGCTCACGAGCCTCTTCCCCGGCATCACGCCGGTCGAGCAGGACGGCGGCACCACGGGGCTGCAGATCACCCCCGAAGGGCACGACATCTTCCCCGACGTCACCACCGCCGACTTCGAAGGGGCGATCTGGCACAACTACTTCACCGGCACGTTCGACCCCCTCTCGGTCGTCGTGACCGTGCCCGACCCGTCGGTCAGCGGCCAGATCGACCCGCTCGTCCTGGCGTCGTCCGGCAGCCTGGCGAACACCAAGCCTTCGCAGATCACCGTGACGACGACGGGGGCCAACCCCAAGCCCCCGGCCGCCCCGGCCCTCGACGCCACGACGGATTCGGGAGCCAAGGGGGACAACATCACCCAGTTCAACAACGGCCCGAGCAACGTCTACCCGGCGCCGATCCTCGACGTGGCCAGCGTCGAGGCGGGGGCCCGCGTCCAACTGTTCCGATCCACCTATGATCCGGTGACGAAGTCCACGGGCGCCCCAGTCCTGGTCAACACCGTCTTCAACACCGGCGCGGCCTCGGCCACGGTGCAGGTGCCCGACACCAACGCCGGCAAGGGGGCCATCCCCGACGGCTACTACATCTACACGGAGCAGATCACCGACCTCTCGGGCGTCGTCGACCCGATCAGCGCGGGGACCCAGATCCGGATCCTCGCGACGGCCCCGGGCACCCCCGCGACGCTCGCGCTCGACGCCTCGACCGACTCGGGCACGTACAACAACGACAAGGTGACCCGGTTCAACAACTCGGTCGCCAGCCCGTCGAACGCCCCGGTCTTCGACGTGACGAACGTGGCGGCCAACCTCACGGTCGAGCTCTTCCGCGGCACCAAGCTCGTGGGAACCACGGCCTCGGGCTCCGGCGGCACGGTGAAGGTGGCCGACACCAACGGCGGCGACGGCACGATCGCCGACGGGACGTATCAGTACCACGTGAACTTCGTCGACGTCGCCGGCAACATCAGCCCGGTGAGCGCGAGCCTCACGGTCGTCATCGACCACACGGCGCCCGTCGCCCCGAGCAAGATCGTGCTCGACCCGGCGGCCGACTCGGGCACGCTCCACAACGGCACCGCGACGAACTTCAACAACGACCCGAGCAAGACCCCGGCCAACTCGCCGATCTTCGACGTCTCGGGCGTCGAGGCCCACGCGACGGTCGAGCTCTATCGGGCCGCCGTGGTCAACGGCGTGGCGGGGACCCCGGTGCTCGTCGGCAAGGTGCTCGACTCGGCGGGGGGCGTAGTCAAGGTGGCCGACACCAACGGCGGGAACGGCATCATCCCCAACGGGATCTATGTCTACTCGTCGAAGCAGGTCGACCTCGCCGGGAACACCGAAGACCCCTTCAGCCCGACGACCACGGTGACGATCAACGCGACGGCCCCGGTCGCGCCGGGGCTCAGGCTCGACGCCGGCAGCGACACGGGGTCGAGCAACTCCGACGGCATCACGCAGATCACCCTCTTCCACTTCCCGACCTTCGACCTCGCCAACGTGGTCAAGGGGGGCTCGGTCGAGCTACTCCGCGACGGTAAGGTGGTGGCCTCGCTGGCCAATACGGCCGGCGGGACGATCCAGCTCTCCGACACCAACTCGCTCGCCGACGGCTCGTACACGTACGCGGCCAGGCAGACCGACCTGGAGGGGAACGTCAGCGTGATCGGCACGCCGATCACCGTGGTCTACGACACGAAGGCCCCGATCGCCCCGGCGGCACCAGTCCTCGACCCAGCCTCCGACTCGGGGACGAAGGGGGACTCGAGCACCAGCTCGACCGCCCCGACCTTCGACCTCTCCAACGTCGAGGCCAAGGCCACCGTCAAGCTGATGCGAGACGGCGTTGTGGTCGCGACGGTCACGAACGCCGCCCCCGTCAACGGGATCCTGACCATCAAGGACCCGGGCCCCGTCGGCGACGGCTCGCACGTCTACACGGCCTTGCAGACGGACGTCGCCGGGAACGTCAGCCCGATCAGCGCGGGGGCGGCGATCGACTTCCGGCCGGATGCCCCGACGGGGGTCTCCCTCGACGTCGCTTCCGACTCGGGGGTCAAGGGTGATAACATCACCAACGTGACCAGCCTGATCATCGACGTGACCGGCGTGGCGGCGGGGAGCACGGTGAACCTGATCCGCAACGGCCTGGTGGTCGCCTCGATCAAGAGCACGACCGGCGGGACGGTGAAGATCACCGACCCCGGCCCGCTCGATGCCGGGCAGTACGTCTACGCGGCCCAGCAGGTCGGCTCGGGGGGGAGCGGCAGCCAGTCGAGCCCGTCGTTCACCCTCACCGTCAAGACGTCGGCCCAGCAGCCGGCCCTGATCCTCGACCCGGGCTCCGACTCGGGCACGCAAGGGGACGACATCACCAACGTCACCAACCCGTCGTTCGACATCAGCAACGTCGCGGCGGGGGCGACCGTCACCCTCACCCGCGGCGGCAAGGTCGTCGCCACGACCACAAGCGCGAACGGCGGCACGGTGGTCCTGAAGGATAGCGGGCCGCTCACCAATGGCGACTACGATTACCTCGTGACACAGACCGACGTGGCGGGCAACGTCAGCCTCCCGAGCCCCGTGCTCACCCTCACGGTGAACACGACCCTGCCGCAGCCGCCGACCTTGGCCCTCGACCCGAGCACGAACACCGGGTCGAAGACCGACTCCATCACCAGCAGCACGCAGCCGATCATCGACCTGACCGGGATCAACGCGGGCGCGACGGTCGCGCTCTACCGGGGCGGGGTCCTGATCCACACCTTCACGAATGTCACGGGGGGCACCGCCTCGTACAAGGAGACCGCGGCCCTCGCGGCCGGGACTTACAACTACACGGCGACGCAGACGAACAGCGTCGGCAGCCTGAGCCTGATGTCCAACCCGCTCTCCGTGACGATCGACAATAGCGTGCCCAAGGCGCCGGGCGTCGTGCTCGACCCGTCCTCGGCGACGATCGACGCCACGACGACGAGGACCGTGACCAACGTCGTCTTCGACGTCTCGGGGATCGTGCCCGGGGGTGTCGTGACCCTCTTCCGCGACGGCAAGGCCGTGGCCACCGCCACCAGTTCCGCCGGCGGCACGATCAAGCTGACCGACCCCGGCAAGGTGCCCGCCGGCCAGCACTCCTACACCGCGCAGCAGACGAGCGGCTCGGGGATCCAGGGGCCGGCCGGAGCGACCGCGCTGAAGGTCACGTTCGTGGCGACCGAGACGGTGCTGGGCGACTACATCGGCAACGGCCAGGCCCAGTTCGCCATCTATCGTCGCGACGATTCGACCGGGCAGGGGACCTGGTTCATCCCCAATGTCACCTCGAACAGCGGCCTCCCGTACGGGTCGGCCGCCCTCGACGTGCCGGTGCAGGGGGACTTCCTCGGCACGGGCAAGGACCAGATCGCCCTCTACCGCCCGAGCACGGCGACCTGGCTCATCCCGGGATACACCGGGCCGGACGGGCTGCAATACGGCAAGGCGAACGACGACATCCCGGTGCCGGGGGACTACTACGGCATCGGCTCGGCGCAGGTCGCGGTCTACCGGGCCAGCACCGGCCAGTGGTTCGTCGGCGGGACGGCCAACCCGATCGTCACCCTCGGGGGCCAGCCGGGCGACATCCCGGTCCCCGGCTACTACGACGGGCCGACGAAGTTCGAGGCGGCGGTCTACCGGCCGAGCACGGGTCAGTGGTTCATCCAGGGGCACTCGCAGCCGATCCAGTTCGGCTCGACCGACAAGGCCCACCCCGACATCCCGGTGCCTGGCGACTACGACGGCGTCGGCCACACCCAGCTCGCCCTCTTCCGGCCGAGCACCCAGCAGTGGTTCATCGGGACCGACCAGCCGATCACCTTCGGCGGCCCCGGCGACATCCCCGTCCCGGGGCAGTACTTCGGCAACGGGAAGGATCAGATCGCCGTCTACCGCCAGGGGAACCCCGGCACCCTGTACATCGGCGGTGTCGCCCCGATCCAGTATGGCGGTCCCCAGGACTTCCCGGTCAATGCCCCGTACTCGTACCGGAAGCCGGGGGGCATCGGCAAGCTCACCGCCCAGTCGGCCGACTTCGGCGTCAGCGCGGTGTCGCTGTCGACCGGGCAGGGCTCGACGGCGTCGGCCGGCAAGGGAAGCGCCCCGGCCCGGCCCTCCCTCTCGGCGGCGACGGCCAACCAGGGCTCGACCCGGATCCGGCCCCAGGCCGACGTGGCCCGGCCCTCGGTCCAGTCGCTCCGCCAGTTCATCGCCCAGCGTCGCCTCTTCTTCCTCCGCCGGGGCGTCAACTGATCCTTCGACCCGCCTGAACCCCTGGGCGAACCCGACCGATGGCCGGCGCGAACTTCGCGCCGGCCATTTCCGTTGCGCCAGGAAGAAGGTATCGCGCGGGGAGGTTCACTGGCACGGTGCGGGGGTCGGATGCGAGAATGTCACCGAGGAGCGAATCTGTTCGGAGTCTCGTCACGGATCAGGATGGGGTGATGTCCGACTTCGCCTCGCTGCTTCGCTCGATCGCCAGGCGCCCGGCGATGTACGTCGGGACGTGCTCCCTCCGTGCCATCAGCGCCTACCTCGAAGGTTACTGCCACGCCCTGAAGGATGTCGGCAGGGACGAGCTTCCCCTCTCCGGCTGGATGCGTTGGGTCGAGTCACGCTACCTCATCTCGCATCCGGCGTGGTCCTGGGCCCGCATCCTGATGCACGTCTACGGCGACGACCGTGCAGCGATCGAGGCCTTGCCCGAACTCCACCGGGCGTTCCTGGCGCGACGCGCCGAGATCGGCGTCGAGGGCGTCGAGGACGAGCACAGGCGGCGATTCATCGCCGAATACGGGCGGGAATGGCACGAGCCCGCCGAGACCAAGACGACGATCGATCACTGAGCCGAGATGCTCATCGCGCCGGACATGGGGCCGTCAGGCGGGATCGACCTTCGGGCATGGAACGTCAATCGGGAACCTATGGCGATGTGTGAAATGGATGGATTTTTGCCGAGATTCAAAGAGTGAGCGGGATGGCGACAGGTGCTCCTCGACCTCGAGGTCGAACCCGGTCGATCCCAAGAGGCCTCTTCAACGACGCCGCGCATCCGAGATTATCGAAGTATCATTCTGTTTGATCTTTGATATGAAGCCTCGGAGAAATGGCTCGCGCAAGAAATACGTGCTACCTTTAAATGTATACCTCCCGACTCATACGCGAGCCTGCCGGGGTTGTGACGCCTGATTGTCACGCCTCGCCGATTTTGCGAGTGCGGACACAGGCCAGCGACAGGCGACGCGGGCTGCCGAGGCCTCGACTCCGGCCCCGCGCCGGGATCGCAACACCGGCCTGGGGCGAGCTTTAGGGCGGGAGGGATGCCGGGGACTTCTGCGTCCGGGCATCTTCGCGAGTCGAGGCGGTTCCGACGCGGCCGGGAGAGATCGCCGGGACGATGTCGCCGACGACCAGGGCGCGACGGGCCGGATGCGATCTCGATCGGCTCTGATTTCACGCCATGTGGGATGGCAGCTACTAGACACGGCAACATCCGAATGATTATTTTCGTTCAAGCAAACGCGAACGCCTTCTGATCGACTCGTGTAGAGATCCACGTATCCACGCAGATTATCGGTTGTGGGTCGATTCGGTTGCCGATGCCTCGCAGGTGTCGATGCAACGATCGGCCTCGCGGGCCCCGATCGACGGGGCGACTTGAACTATCGGAGGCAGGCCACCCCCCCCGGGCCTGTCGACGGCGGCCGCCTCCCGGCGTCCCCGTCTCCTTCGCAACCATGCCCCTTGAAGGATTCGCCGTCGGCCGCAGTGGACGGCCCACGGCCTGCACCACGCCGCCGAGGTTTCGAGCATTCAGGTCTCGGTGCCTGCCCCGATCACGAAATCTCATGTTCGCGCCAATCATCACGCGAGCGTGAAATGACGGAGCCTGGAATCTCCGGAAACTATGCGACCAGGATGTGATTTTCGTTAAGTTCCTTCATGGAATCGAGTCGTGAAGGCCGCTTGCGACCGCTATTCGACATGCCGAGAAACGACCGGGATCAACACCTAGCGAGGCCGCTCGAGAGAGGTAATTAAGCCATGCGCACGGTAAAATTACGGAACGACTCGTCGAAAGATCGCCCCGACCCCCGCAAGGCCGCGCAGCGGAGGTCGAGGCTCAGGGTCGCGGCCCTGGAAGGGCTGGAGGTGCGGACGCTGTTGTCGTCGATGCCGGGGGGGGACGGGCTGGCGGACATTGCCGGGATCGACGCCTCGGCGAGTCTGGCCGCCCCCACGGGGGTCCGACTCGATCCGGCGACCGACTCTGGCGCGCACGACGACGACGGCATAACCAACTTCAACAACGACACGAGCAAGTCGCCGGTCAACTCGCCGATCTTCGATGTGACGGGCGTGGCGCCTGGCGTCACCCTGCAGTTGTATCGCTACACCAACAGCTTCGGCAATCCCACCCCGGTCCTGGTGAGCCAGATCCCCAGCGGGGCGGGGGGCACCGTCAAGGTGGCCGACACCAACGCCGGCAAGGGGACCATCGCCGGCGGAGCGACGTATTACTACTTCGCGGTCGTCAAGGATGCCGCGGGCAACACGAGCGAGGAGAGCCCGCAATCCAACTTCGTTTACTACATGGCCGGGCCCCCCATTCCCCCGGGCGTCGTCACGCTCGCCCCCGCGTACGACACGGGCCCGTACCATGACGGCCGCAACACCAACTTCAACAACGACCCGAGCAAGAGCCCGGTCAACACGCCGGTCTTCGAACTCAAGGGCAGCGAGCCCGGGCAGACGGTCCAGCTCTATCGAGCCCCGCTGGTCAACGGCGAACCGGGGACGTTCGAGAAGGTCGGCGAGGTCGTCGACTGGCAAGGCGGCGACGTCCCGGGCGACCCGGGAGCGGCCCTGGTGGCCGACACCAACGGCGGCCACGGGATCATCCCCAACGGGGCCTACGTCTACCTGGCGACGTGCATCGACGTGGCTGGGAACCCGGCGGGCGTCTTCGGCTTCCCGACCACGGTCTGGATCAACGTGACCCCGCCGGCCACGCCAGGGCTCAAGCTCGACGCCGCCAGCGACACGGGGACGAGCCACACCGACGGCCTCACCAACATCACGCACACGCAGGCCCCCGTCTTCGACTTCAGCGGCGTCCTCTTCCGGGGCTCGATCGACCTCTTCCGCAACGGCACGCTCGTGGGGTCGGCGTCGCTCACGCTCGGGGGGACGGTCCAGCTCTCCGACGCGACCCTGCCCGCCGACGGCACGTATACCTATACCGCCAGGCAGATGGATCTCCAGGGGAATTACAGCGCGGTCGGCTCCCCGATCACCGTGGTCTACGACACGAAGACCCCGGCCGCTCCTTCGGCTCCAACGCTCGACCCCGCCTCCGATACCGGGACGAAGGGGGACGACAGCACGAGCTCGACCTCGCCGACGTTCGACCTCTCTGGCATCGAGGCCAAGGCCATCGTCAGGCTCTACCGCGACGGCGTGGTCGTCGCGACGATCACCAACGCTGCGCCGGTGGGCGGGGTCATCTCGATCAAGGATCCGGGCCCGGTCGGGTTCGGATCGCACGTCTACACGGCTTCGCAGACGGACCTCGCCGGGAACGTCGGGCCGATCGGGGCCGGCACGACGATCGACTTCAAGCTCGACCCGCCGACGGGGATCCGGCTCGACGCCTCGACCGACTCGGGCACGTATGACGACGACGGCGTGACCAACTTCAACAACGACCCGGATAAGAAGCCGATCAACACGCCGATCTTCGACGTCACGGGCGTCGGGGCGAACCTCACCGTGCAGCTGTATCGGACCTCGACCACCTACGGCATCATCGGCCCGACGATCCTCGTCAACTCGATCGCCAGCGGGGCGGGGGGGACGGTCAAGGTGGCCGACATCAACGCCGGCAAGGGGGTCATCGCCGACGGGTCCTACCTGTATCACGCGGTCCTGGTCGACGCCGCAGGCAACAGCAGCCCGGCGGGGCCTGACGTCAGGGTGGAGATCGATTCCAGGGCCCCGATCCCCCCAGGGACGCTCCTCCTCGATCCGTCGGTCGACACGGGCCTGGTCCGCAACGGCCACTACACCAACTTCAACAACGACCCGAGCAAGAGCCCGGTCAACTCGCCGATCTTCGACGTCAATGGGGTTGAGCCCCACGCGACCGTCCTGCTCTATCGCTATGCGGTGATCGACGGCGTGCCGGGTGAGGAGGAGCTCGTCGCCACCCTGGTCGACTGGCCCGGGACCGCCACCGGGGAAGGCGGCACCGCCCTGGTCGCCGACACCAACCTCGGCCGCGGCATCATCCCGAACGGTACGTATATTTATCAGGCCAATCAGGTCGATCTGGCGGGCAACGGCATGCCCACCGCCCCCGGCGGCGGCTTCCCAACCTCGATGATTCTCAACGCCACGCCCCCGCCCGCCCCGGGGCTCAGGCTCGATGCGGCCAGCGACACGGGTCCGAGCAACTCCGACGGCATCACGAGCATCACGCACACGCACAGCCCGATCTTCGACCTCTCAGGCATCGTCGCCGGGAGCACGGTGGAGCTGCTCCGCGACGGCAAGGTGGTCACCTCGCACGCCTTCTCGTCCGGCGGGACGATCCAGCTCGGTGACGCCACCGCGCCCGCCGACGGCTCGTACACTTACACGGCCATGCAGACCGACCTGGAGGGGAACGTCAGCCCGATCGGCACGCCGATCACCGTAGTCTACGACACCAAGGCCCCGGCCGCCCCTTCGGCCCCGGTCCTCGACCCGGCCTCGGCCACCATCAACGGCACGACGACGAGGACCGTCACGAACGTCGTCTTCGACGTCTCGGGGGTCGTGCCGGGGGGCGTCGTCACGCTCTATCGCGACGACAAGGCCGTGGCGACCGCCACCAGCGCCGCGGGGGGGATGGTCAAGCTGACCGATCCCGGAACGCTGACCCCCGGCAAGCACACGTACAAGGCGAGGCAGACGAGCGCGGCGGGGGTGCAGGGGCCGGCCGGGTCGACGCCCTTGACCGTCACCTTCCTCCCTACCGGGACGGTGCAGGGGGATTACAACGGCGACGGCAAGGTCGACTTCGCCGTCTATCGCCGCGACTCATCGGGGCAGGGGATCTGGTTCATCCCCAACGTCACCCCGACCGGTGGCGTCGCCTATGGTTCGGCGACGGACGACGTCCCGGTGCAGGGGGACTTCCTCGGCCAGGGCAAGGACCAGATCGCACTCTACCGCCCGAGCACGGCGACCTGGTACATCCCCGGCTTCACCGGGCCGAATGGGCTCCAGTACGGGGCGGCCGATCTCGACATCCCCGTGCCCGGGGACTACTACGGGAACGGGACGACCCAGGTCGCCGTCTATCGGCCCACCACCGGCCAGTGGTTCGTCGGCGGGACGGCGGACCCGATCGTCACGCTCGGCGGCCAGCCGGGCGACATCCCCGTCCCCGGCTATTATGACGGGCCGTCGAAGTTCGAGGCGGCGATCTATCGGCCCAGCACCGGGGAATGGTTTATCCAGGGGCACACCGGTCCGATCCAGTTCGGCTCGGACAATCCGATCCGGCCCGACGTGCCGGTGCCGGAGGACTACGACGGCGACGGCAAGACCGACATCGCCGTCTACCGGCCTGGCACCCAGCAGTGGTTCATCGGATCTCAGCAGCCGATCCAGTTCGGAGGCCCGGAGGACATCCCGGTCCCGGGAGATTACTTCGGCGACGGGAAGGCGCAGGTGGCCGTCTACCGCCAGGGGAACCCCGGCACGCTGTTCATCGGCGGGGTCGCCCCGATCTCGTTCGGCGGGCCGGAGGACATCCCCGTCAAAGCCCCGTACGCGAACCGGGAGGCCCTGAGCCCGGCCATGCTCTTCGCCAGGTCGGCCGACTTCGGCGCCAGTGCGGCGGCGCTGTCGGTCGGGCAGGGGGCGATTGCTTCGACGTCGACCTCGAACGCCGGGGAGAGTGTCGCACCCAGGACGTCCGCACAGGCCTCGGCCGGTTCGATCGGATCGAGTCGGATCCGGCCCCAGGCCTTGCAATCGCGGCCCGACGCCGGGTCGTTCCGGCAGTTCATCGCCCAGCGGCGTCTCGCATCCTTCATCTCCGCGGCCGACTGAGCCGGGCGGAGCGGAACGGAACCGATCGGTCGAGCGGAGGCCCCGGCGGGCCCTTCGAGCCTGGTGCTCGAGGGGACTGCCGGGGCCTCCTTCTTCGTTCATGCCATCTTCATGAGAGAACGTGTAGACGCGGGGCCAGGCGCCGGAGGGGCAGAGATAGAGGCCGCCTCTCCGCTCGGCCTCCGGTGTTGAGGCGTGGTAGCCGCCGGGGACGCGGGCGAGGAACAAGGGCGTTCCAGCGGACTGACGCCCGGGGATGGCCCTATCGTGCCTTTCCAACGGCCGGCGGGGTTGTCGTGGACTGCTGCGCGGTAGGCCCGACGGCAAGATCCCGGAATCGGCGGATCGGCCGAGGATTGCGCGGTCGGCCACCGGGATCGAAAGGCTGGTCGGTGTTGGCCAGGTGTCGCGGGATGAGGGGAGGTCGCGCGGGCGAGTGGGGATGTCCCGGTTGTTTCGTTACCAACCTAAGGTGAACACAGTTGATGTCCTGAGAGAATTTCTGCCAGGCAATTTCCTTTTGCGCTCAGAAGGTTGTAAATGTAAACTGGTCGAACCTTGCGGATCAGGTTGGAATTTCGTCGGCCGGCCGTTGACAGTCGTAGAAGTGCTTGATAGCATTCATGCATTCTATCGGTCGCCAGGCGCGATGCGACCGGAATTGTCGGCAATATGTGCTTGACTTCGTGATTTGTGTTGGTCCGACGTACCTTGCCCCGATTTGACTAACGGCGCGGTCGACTGCATGCTTTGGCGATCCCAGTAGCGGATCCCTTTCTTCGACGTGACGTCATGATTGGCTCGCACTCGCCCAAAGTCCGGGGTGGCGCTTAGATAACAGCGGAGAGATGACCATGCGTTCGGATGCATCCGAGGTCGAATCGAAGGGGAGCCGTGCGCGGACCCGCTCCGGGTTGCGAGGCGTAGCGGCCAGAAATGCAAAACTCCGCCGGATGGCGCTAGAGAGCCTCGAAACAAGGACGTTGCTGTCGACCACCACCACCTCGACGTTGCCGTCGCCGTCGGTAACCCTGAACTCCCAGATCAACCTCTCCGGCTCGGAGGGGAGCGAGAGCACCCCCTCGATCGCGATCGATAAGAATAATCCGAACAAGATGGCGGCGGTCTGGGTCCGCAACGACCCGCTGCTCGCCCCCGGCACGACGGTCTTCGTCGAGTTTTCGTTCTCGAATGACGGCGGCAACACCTGGGCGTCGCCGCGGCAGCTCGGCAACGTCGCCGACCCGACGACGTCGAACCCGATCAAGCCGTACTCGCTGGCGACCGACCCCAGCATCGCCTTCGACCGCGACGACAATTTCTATATCGTCGACGTGAACCACAACTCGCTGACCTCGGGCGTGTCGGCGATCGTTCTGAATCGGTTCGACTTCTCGGGCTCGACGCCGGTCCGCGACCTGGCCGACCAGATCGTCTACCAGTCGCAGCAGGACTCGGCCCTGACGCCGATCCTCGCGGTCGACGACAACCTGAAGTCGTTCACCGACACCGACGCCAACGGCAACCCCTACGTGCAGTCGGACCCGACGGCGGGCTCGATCTACATCGCCTGGCAGACGGTCAACACCGCGCCGCAGAACGCGACGAACTGGAACCCGAACGAGATCCAGCTCATCGCGTCGTCGAACCAGGGGGCCAATTTCTCGGGCCCGATCACGGTCGACACCGGCGGCTCGTTCGGCTCGCAGCGCTACGGGGCGCCTCGCCTGGCGATCAGCCAGGGCCGCCCGGCCAACGGGAACGAGCCGGCGGTGAAGGGGGGCCAGGTCACGGTCGTCTATGACGACTTCGGCTCCGGCGTCCAGAACACCCCGGTCCCGCAGGACTTCATCTGGTCGACGGTCGTCAGCGGTGCCAGCTCGCAGGTCTTCACCGGGCCCGGCGGCTCGATCATCGACGCCACCAGCGCCACGCCGAGCGTCGTCACGCCGACCAACTTCACGGTGCCGGTCAGCATCACCGACGCCGGCTTCACCAGCCTGAGCCACCTGAGCGTCACGCTCAACATCACGCACCCGTCCCTCGCCGACCTGAGCCTGGTGCTGATCCCTCCGACCGGCAGCGGCCTCCCCTCAGTGACGCTGATCGCCGCCGGGACGATCACGGGCGCCAACATGGGCGTCTCGACCAGCGGCCTCGTCAGCGGGACCACGCTCACCGACTTCGCCGCCAGGGGGATCAACAACCAGGCGAGCACCGCGCCGTTCCTCGGCACGTATCGCCCCGAGCTGAACCTCGACGCGGCCTACGCCGGCGCCACCAAGGCGCAGCTCAACGGCACCTGGACGCTGCAGATCACCGACACCAAGAACGGCAGCGCGGGCTCGCTCGGCGGCTGGTCATTGAACCTCGTCTCGGGCATGCAGCGCGGGGCGCAGACGTTCGTGACCTCGACCGACGTCCGCGGTGCCGTCGGCAATGCGTACCCGGTCAAGACCCCGGACTCGCCGCTCGGCGTCGCCCCCAACGCGACGATCGCCTCGGACAACACCCTGGGCGCCTACAGCCAGTTCCAGGGCCGGCTCTACCTGACCTACGTCAACCACATCTACAACGCCGGCCTGAACCAGGCGGCGAATACCGACATCTTCATGCGGACGTCGGACGACGGCGGCATCACGTGGTCGCTGCCGCAGCTCATCAACGACGACCAGGCCGTCAACGACGGCTTCAGCGAGAGCAACTCGGGCTTCTATCCGGCCACCGGCGCCGTGACGACCGGCCGCACCCAGTTCGAGCCCGAGATCCAGGTCGACGCCGCCACCGGCACCGTCTTCCTGTCGTGGCTCGACTCGCGTAATGACGCGGCGAACTCCCGGGTCGTCACCTACCTCGCGGCGAGCAGCGACGGCGGAAACTCGTTCGCCCCGCAGGTCTTCGCCAACACCGCCCAGACGGCCCACGACGCGATCACCGACAACCCGAACGTCGTCCTCGGCCCGATCCCCGACAGCCAGCTGGTCGGCACCGACACGACCTACGGCTTCGGCACCCGCCAGGGCCTGGCGGTCTACGACGGCAAGGCCTTCCCCGCCTGGTCGAGCAACCTCAACGGCGGCGGCGACGGCAAGCAGCTCCTCGACATCCGCACGGTCAAGGCGACCTACGTCGCCGGGCCGAGGATCATCGCCAGCACGCAGGGGGCGGTCCAGCAGACGACCTACGTCTCCACCAGCAACACGTCGGTGACGATCAACGCCCCGGACTCGACCGGCACGCCGACCGTCAGCGGGTTCACCGTGACGTTCGACCGCCCGGTCGACCCGAGCACGTTCACTGCGGCCGACGTCGCCGTCTTCTACCGCGACACGACGGTGGCCAACTCCTCGGGCGCCGCGATCCCCGTGACCTCGGTCGTGCCGCTCAAGGCCGGCAGCAGCGCCTTCGGCGTGACCCAGTTCCTCATCCGGTTCGCCCCGCGGACGGCGGTCGGGACGTACAGCTACGAGGTCGGCCCGAACATCCGCGACCGGATCCGGACCGTCTCGTCGACCGGCACGTCCCAGGGCAACCTGATGGACCAGAACGGCAACGGCGTCACCGGCGAGGCGGCGGCCACGGGCAGCGGCCTCGGCGACGTCTACGCCGCCCCGTACTCGACCGCGACGGCCGGGTTCATCCTGCCCCCCTCGGGCCAGTTCTTCCCCGCCCCGTACGACTCCAACACCCTGCCGCTCGTCCTCGGCGGGCCGAAGGTCGTCAGCTCGTCGATCCCGAACGCGACCCCCTCGTCCGATAACCTCGTGACGAACGGCAGCGTCAGCTCGATCGACATCACGTTCGATCGGCCGATGGACCCGACCTCGTTCACGGCGGCCGACGTCCTGCGGATCATGGGCCCCTCGGGCGCCATCCCGTTGACGTCGAACGGC
Source organism: Singulisphaera chitinilytica (assembly GCF_049331405.1). NCBI lineage: Bacteria > Pseudomonadati > Planctomycetota > Planctomycetia > Isosphaerales > Isosphaeraceae > Singulisphaera > Singulisphaera chitinilytica. Next base: position 326,418 of record NZ_CP186275.1, on the reverse strand, counting down.
GTCTCGACGATCACGATCACGCCGAACCCGCTCGGCAACGACTCGGATCCGGCGCACCCGAAGACGTTCCGGATCACGTTCCCGACCCAGTACCTCTCGGGCACGTACACGGTCCAGCTCGACTCGTCGATCAAGTCGGCGGCCGGCGACGCGATGGACGCGAACCAGAACGCGGGCGTCGACCTGCTGAAGCAGACCCCCTCGGGCACCTCGGTCGCCGTCACCTACAACTCGACGAACGTGCCGGCGGCGATCTCCTCGGGGACGACGACGACCTCGATCCTCAACGTCCCGGCCGGGTTCCTCGCCCAGGACCTGACCCTCACCCTGAACATCGCCTATCCGAACGACCCGGACCTCGAGGCCACGCTGATCGGCCCCGACGGCACGCAGGTCCAACTCTTCACGAACGTCGGGTCGACGAGCGGCAACCCCGGCTTCAGCAACACGATCTTCGACGACAAGGCGACCACGCCGATCCAGAACGGCGGGCCCCCCTTCGTCGGCCGGTTCCTCCCGCAGCAGCCCCTCAGCGCCTTCAACGGCAAGGCCGCCGGAGGCCAGTGGAAGCTGGTCATCAAGAACGACGCGGCGACGAGCACCGGACGCATCGGCAGCCTGACGAGCTGGTCGCTGACCTTCCAGAAGGCCGTCCCCATCAGCGGCCTGGGCGAGCCGGTGGCCGACCAGTCGACGGTCGGGTTCCGCATCTTCGCGGATAACGCCACGAACCCGCTGACCAACGACACCTGGACCTCGGTCGGCCCGGCCACGATCACCAACAACGCCCCCGGCAACGGCTACTCGGGCTCGGTGACCGCCATCGCCGTCGACCCGTCCGATCCGTCGGGCAACACGGTGTACGTGGGCGGTGCCAGCGGCGGCGTCTGGAAGACCACGAACTTCCTGACGACCAACCCCGCGGGCCCGACCTACATCCCGCTGACCGACTTCGGCCCGACCTTCGGCCTGAACATCGGCAGCATCGCGGTCTTCGCCCGCAACAACGACCCGACGCAGTCGATCATCATCGCGGGGACCGGCAACGCGAACGCGATCGCCGGCAACGGCGGCCTCGGCGGCAACACGAGCCAGGGGGTCGGCTTCCTGCTCTCGACCGACGGCGGGGCCACCTGGACGCTGCTCGACAGCACCGACAACTCGCTCGCCTTCGCCAGCCGCGACCACCTCTTCGCCGCCAACGGCGGGACGAGCACCTACAAGGTCATCGTCGACCCGAGGCCGACGCCGACCGGCCAGGTCATCATGTACGCGGCCATGGGCGGCACGAACGGCGGCCTCTGGCGGTCGATCGACACCGGCCAGCACTGGACCCTGATGAAGTCGGGCCAGGCGACCGACGTCACCTTCGACCTCAACAGCGCCACGGTCGACGTCAACAGCAACCCGACCGGCAACGTGAACGTCCTCTACGCGGCCTTCGCGGGGGATGGCGTCTACATCAGCCCGAACCGCGGCCAGTCGTTCGACCGGATGAACGGCGGCAACGTCGACCCGCTCATCCGCGACCCGGACACCACCGGCGGCGGCCAGCCGCAGGCGATCACGGTCAACAACGGCACCTTCCCGACCAGCGGTATCGGCCGGATCACCCTGGCCAAGCCCGCCCTGATCGCGTCGAACGTCGCCAGGGCCGACGTCCAGAACCTGCTCTACGAGGGCTGGATCTACGCGGCCGTCGCCAACACCAACGGCAAGAGCCTCGGGCTCTACCTCACCAAGGACAACGGCACCACCTGGACCAGGATCTACACTGGCACGGTCCCCAGCCCCGGCACCGTCGTCGCCCAGCCGTCGAACAACCCGAGCCAGTCCTACTACGACACGCTCGGCAGCAACACGGCCCCGAATGCGAACTACAACATCTCGGTGACCGTCGATCCGAATAACCCCAACATCGTCTACCTCGGTGGCACGAACATCGGGCAGACGTCGGGCCTGATCCGGATCGACGCCACGACGCTGTACGACTCGCACGCCGCGGTCGCCTACGACAACAGCCGCCCCGCCGGTGGGACCGAGTTCAGCTCCAACGGCCGCGTCGTCCTGAAGGACGTGAACCGGGGGACGCCGACGATCACGGTCTTCCGTGGCAACCGGCTCACCACGTTCTCCTCGGACCAGTATCTCAACCTGCTGCAGGATCCGACGCAGCCGTACCTGGCGAACTCGACGATCTACCTGTCGAACGTCGCCTCGTTCACAAACGACGGCTCGGGGGTCACCTGGATCCCGTTCGACGAGATGATCAAGTCGAGCAGCAACGACCTCGAATCGTCGACCGGCGTGCACCAGATGATCTCGATCGTCGACCCGCTCACCGGCAACGCCCGGCTGATCGTGGCCGACGACCAGGGCGTCTTCACCGGGGTCGACCTGGGCAACGGGAACCTGAGCCCGGGCATCGGCAACCAGGCGTCGCCGACCTACTCGCGCAACGGCAACCTCCAGATCGCCCAGTTCTATTACGGTGCCGCCCAGCCGAGCAACGTCGCCGCCCAGGCCGCCCAGGCCCTGATCTACGGCAACGGCCTGCACACCGGCATCGGCCAGTCCGACCCCAACGTGGTGAACAACGGCAGCACCACGGATGGCAACACCAACTGGACGGCCCCGACCCAGGGGACCCTCGGCTCCCCGAACTCGCTCAACGGCGAGCTCGACGGCGTCGGCGTCCAGGTGAGCCAGCAAGGCGGGATGGCCGACCCCAATAACCCCGGCCAGAAGCTCGATTCGGTCACGTATCAGTACGTGATGCCGGGCCTCGGCGGCTTGTTCTCCGACTTCTTCCAGGTCAGCGTCAACGGCAATGCGTTCGTCGGCCGCACGACCGGCCTGGTGCAGGTGGCGAACGACCCGCAGTGGCCGCTCGCGTCGGCGAGCTACACCAACGGCGTCGTCCAGGGTAACTTCGCGGTCAACCCGCTCGACGGCAACCAGGTCATCATCAGCTCGAACGCGGGCCGGATCTTCTCGACGACCAACCAGGGCCGCTCGTGGCTCGTGATCGGCGACCCGAACGCGCTCGACGGCACCTACGCCCCGGCCCTGACCTACGGGGCGCCCGACCCCAACGCCCCGGCGGGCGTGGGCAACCTCAACAACTTCCTCTATGCCGGCACGGTCGGCGGGCACATCTTCGTCAGCCAGACCGGCGGCGGCACGCCGGGCGTCGGCAACGCCTGGACCGACATCTCGACGGGCCTCGACGGCTCGCCCGTGATGAAGATCGTGGCCGACCCGACCCGCGGCAGCCACGCGGCCTACGCGGTCACTCAGGCGGGGGTCTACTGGACGGCCAACTCCCTCTCCGGGGCGTCGACCGTCTGGACCAACATCACCGGCAACCTCTTCAACCTGACGACCTCGGCCTTCGGGAACAGCGACCTCACCTCGGCGAGGATCGCCTACCTGACCTCGATGGTCGCCGACTGGCGGTATGTCATCCCGAACACGTCGGGCGGCGGGTCCCACCCCGTCCTCTACGTCTCGGCCGAGCCGGGCGTCTATCGCTCGCTCGACAACGGCACGACCTGGCAGATCTTCCCCGACAACTCCACCACCAACGGCACGACCCCGCTGCCGACCAATGGCGCGGTGGCCCCCGTCGGCGGCAACCTGCCGAACGTGCACATCACCGACCTGAGCCTCGCCCTCGGCAACATCGACCCGACCACCGGTCGGCCGATCGCGACGGCCGGCGACCCCAACAACCTCGTGGCCTCGACCCTCGGGCGCGGCACGTTCACGATCCGGCTGGCCCCGATCGTCTTCCCCAATACGGCGAGCTCGCCGAACAACATCCACCTCGACACCACCTCGCCGCCCCCCGCCGGCAGCCAGGCCGGCACCGCCAGCGACGGCACGCCGTTGGTCACGGTGGCCCGGCCGGTGATCGACGGGTTCAGCCAGCAGACGGCGTTCGGCAACAAGGCCAGGATCACTTTCTACGACCTGACGAACCCGTCGAGCCCGAGGATCATCGGCGGCTACGACCCGAGCAACTCGTCGACCGACGTCGCGGCCAACTGGACGACCTCGTCCGGCAGCTTCTCGATCCAGGTCAACGCCGGTGCCTTCACCTTCAACGGTAAGAAGACCATCGGCATCCAGGCCACCGACGCCTCCGGCACCAAGGGCAACATGGCGACCTTCGTGTTCACCCTGAACGCGAACCTGCCTCTGCCCAACCCGCCGGCGACGCCGACCCTCGCCCTCTCCCCGGCCGACGACTCCTCCGGCGGCCAGAAGATCACCAATGTCACCGAGCCGACGCTCCTCGGGGCGACCGACCCGTCGACCTCGGTGAAGATCTACAAGTCGGTGAACGGGAGCCCGACCGGGCCCGCCCTGATCTCGGGCACGACCGACTCCAGCGGCAACTTCATCCTGAAGTTCGCCAGCCCGCTGGCCGACGGCGTGTACACGGTCCAGGCCGTCGCCACGAACGTCTTCGGCTCGTCCAACAGCCAGCCCTTGACGTTCACCATCGACACCCACGGGCCGACCACCGCGCCGACCCTGCTGCTCTCGCCGACGTACGACACCGGCATCAAGGGGGACAACATCACGTCGGCCCGCACGCCCTTCTTCATCGGCGTGACTGAGCCCAACGCGATCGTCGACCTCTACGACGCCTCCACGTTCAACCCGAGCAACCCGGGCGGCAACAAGGTCCTCGCCACGACGACCGCGGACGCCTCGGGCAACTACAAGTTCCAGCTCCCGTTCAACCTGACCAACGGGGCCATCTCGCTGATCGCCCAGGCCAGGGACGTCGCGGGCAACGTCGGGCCGGATAGCAGCACGCTGACGATCCAGGTCGTCACCGTCGCCACCGACTACAACAACGACGGCAAGTCGGACCTCGCCCTCTTCGAGCGGACCAACCCGCTCGCGACCTGGTCGATCCAGGGCGTGACCCCGACGGGCGGGACACTGTACGGCTCGGGCACCAAGTCGATCCCCGTCGAAGGCGACTTCATCGGGAACGGCAAGGACCAGCTCGCCTACTACAACCCGGGGACCGCGACCTGGTTCATCGATGGCCTGTATCCCAACGGGATCCAGTTCGGCATGGCCCTCGTCGACATCCCGGTGCCGGGCGACTACTTCGGCACGCACGTCGACACCATCGCCACGTGGCGGCCGACGACCGGCGAGTGGTTCATCGGCGGCTCCCCCAACGCCCCGATCAAGCTGGGCAGCCAGGGCGACATCCCCGTCCCGGGCGACTACGACAACATCGGGAGGACGGAACCCGCGGTCTACAACCCGACCACGGGCACGTTCTCGATCTATAACCCGCTGACCGGCACCACCCGTAGCATCCAGGTGGGCTCCCCGGGCCAGATCCCTGTCCCCGGCCAGTACGACAACACCGTCAGCTCGCACCGGACCGAGCCGGCCGTCTACAACCCGACCACGGGCCTGATGACGATCCTCGGCCCCAACAACGTCACCCGCACGGTGCAGTTCACCCAGGGCTCGATCCCCGCGCCGGGCGACTACGACGGCGACGGCATCGACCAGCCGGCGGCGTTCCTCCCCGCCACCGGGACCTGGACGATCTACAACCCGGCCGGCACCAGCAGCACGACCACGAAGTACGGGGACCCCGGGGACATCCCGGTCGCCGGGCCCTTCAACTATCGCAAGCTGCCGGTGCAGGGGGATTACGTCGGCAACGGCTTCGCCCAGTTCACCATCTTCCGCCGGACTTCGCCGACGGGGACCTGGTACATCGGCGGGGTCAGCGGGCCGAACGGGACGAAGTTCGGGCCGGCGAACTCCATCCCGCTCCAGGGCGACTTCGACGGCAACGGCCTGACCGACCTCGCCACGTTCAACTCGAGCACGGCGACCTGGTACGTCCAGGGGCTCTACCCCAACGGCGTCCAGTACGGTGCGGCCAACCTCGACATCGCCGTCCCCGCCGACTACAACGGCGTGGGCACGACGACCATCGCGGTCTGGCGGCCGACCACCGGCCAGTGGTTCGTGGCCGGCCACGGCGACCCGCTCGCCACGTTCGGGGCGGGGGCCAACAACACCCCGGTCCCGGGCAACTACGACGGGACGGGCAAGGCCGAGTTCGCCGTCTTCATGCCCGCCACCTCGTCCCACCCGACGCAGTGGCAGATCATGGGACCGAACGGCCTCTACACGGTGGCCTACGGCGGCGCGAACGACATCCCGGTCCCGGGCGACTTCGACGGGGTGGGCAAGACCCAGCTCGCCGTCTATCGCCCGAGCACCCAGCAGTGGTTCATCGCCGGCCACGCCCAGGCGATCCAGTTCGGCGGCCCCGGCGACATCCCGGTCCCGGGCGACTACGACGGCGTCGGCCACCTGCAAATCGCCGTCTACCGGCCGAGCACCAACCAGCTCTTCATCGCCGGCCATGCCACGCCGATCCAGTTCGGCGGCCCCGGTGACGTCCCCGTGGAAGCCCCGTACGCCTACCGCGTGCCGGGCAACACGATCGTCGCCGCGAGCGTCCAGACGGCCAACGCCGACGCGGTCGTCCCGCCCGCCCCGACGACGAACTCGATCGTGGCCTCGTCCGTGACGGTCTCGGCCGCCACGACGACCTCCCCGGCCTCGACGACCCCGCCGGCCCCGCTCGGCAGGGGCCTCCGCCCCAACCAGGTCCGGCTCCAGACGCGTGCGAACGCCCTGGCCTCGCTCCTGAGCAACGCCGAGCAGAAGCACTCCGCCCCGAACGCCGGCCTGACCTCCCTCCGCCGCCGCTTCGGCCGCTTCTTCGGCTGAGCCTCGAGACGACAATCGTGACCTCCAACGGCCGCGGCCCCGGGATGATCCCGGGGCCGCGGCCTTTTTCGTTTCAACGCCGACCCCAGAGACCCGAACCTCAGGCCTGATCCCGGGGGGTGGCTTGCGACGGCCCGAGTGCCGCAAGGCGGGCCTCGACGCGGAGGACCTGCTCTCGGATCAGGGACTCGGCCCGCTCGATCCTCGCGTCGATGACGACGACCGCCGCACATATCAGCATGGCGAGGCCCGTCATCAGCATGGGCAAGGCGGCGGCCGACTTTCCGGTGAGCGACGACACGACGGAGAGCGCGATCAGCGTGACCAGCGTGAACCCGAACGCCATCATCGCCGAGACGCTACGCCTGGCGACGAAGCCCTCCGGCCCCCGGGCGAGGACCGCGGTCGCGAGCAGCGTCCAGCCGAGGCCCATGAACACGAAGAGGGTCATGAGCCCACGAACCGCCGCGGGCATCGTGGCCGGCTCCGTGATCGCGAGGGAGCCGCAGACGACCGCGGCCGCGAGCCCGGCGAGACCGACGAACACGTAGCGAAGGCGGGGCCTGGCGGAGAGCTTGGCCTCGAGATGGCCGCGGAGCCGCGATTCATAGGCGCCCCGGAGCGCGGGGTCGTGTGCGTCGAGGTCGAGGAGCCGTCCGCTATTTGCATCTTTGGGTTCAAGCATCGTTCAATCCTTCATGGTCTAGGGCCTGGCGTAGGGATTTCTTCGCCTTGAAGAGGCGCGATTTGACCGTGCCCGGCGGGATGCCGAGCACCTCGGCGACCTCGGCGATGCTCAGGTCGCGGAGGAAGAACAGCGTCAGGACCTCGCGATCGGCGGTCGGGATCTTCGCGAGGCCGTGGTGGATCGCCTCGGCGTCCTCGATCGCGGCCTGATCGTCGTCCTCGCATGGTTCGATGACTTCGAGGACGTCCAGGCTCCGCTCGCGGGAGTAGTCGGCCCGGTGGTGGCTCATGGCGATGTTGCGGGTCACGGCGTAGAGCCAGACCGGCAGCCGGCCCGGGTCTCGCAAGGTGCGGATGCCGCGGAGCACCTGGAGCCAGACCTCCTGTAGCACCTGCCAGGCTTCCGCTTCGTCCGCCACGAGCCGGCGTATGTAGAAGAAGAGCCGCCGTTCCCAGGCGAGCACCAACTCCTCGAAAGCCTCCCGCTCCCCGCGCTGGCAACGCAGCACGAGGATCTCAAGCTCGATGTTCCGACGATCCTGATCCAATGACGACCTCCACGGAGATGACTCGTTTTCCCGGGCAATTTGATAGTCGGGCGAGAGCCCGGGCCGGTTCATCGACCTTGGAAAATCCGGCTCCGGTCGGCGGCTTCGTCGGCGTGACGAGCACTGAACATAAGATCAAAGGCTCGTCGATCGTTGCGGCTGATTGACTTTTCGAGGCGTCCCAGGCTAATATCTGACATCCGTAAAACGACAGGCGTCGGAGAAGCTGGCGGCTCCCCCACGCGCTCGATTCTCCAGGATCCTTGAGACGTTTCGCCCCGGAGGTTCCCGATGCGTCAGGCGCTCTCGTTGCTGCTGGTTTTGGCGGGGCTCGGCCTCGCGTCGGAAGAGGGATCCCGGGCGGCGATCGGCGAGGAGGCAGGCAAGGCGACGCTCTCCGGGAAGATCCTGGATGCGAAGTCGGCTCCGCTGGCCGGGGCGAAGGTCACGCCCTATCGGCTGGACTCGACGAACCCTCGCTGGGGGCGGTTCCAGGTCGCGCGCGACGTGGTCTCGACGGGGGATGACGGGGCTTACAAGTTCGAGGGGGTCGAGCCCGGATACTACATGGTCTCGGTCGAGCGCGAGGGCCTTGCGCGTGGGCTGAAGCTCGTGAACGTCGAGGCGAAAGGAGCCGAGGCGCCGGCCGAGGTCGTGATGCGGGCGCCGGCGTCGGCCTCGATTCACCTCAAGGATCGGGAGGGGAAGCCGGTCGTCGGGGCGAGGGTCCGCGAGTTGACGATTCGAGGTGTGAATGGGGAGTGCCGAATCTTTCAACTTTGGATGCGGTCGCTGGGTATCGAGATCCCGCCCAGCGATGAAGAGGGGCGGCTGCAACTGCCGGCGCTGCCGTCGGGCGACGTCGTCAAGCTCGGTATCGAGCATTCGAGCCTCGCGCCGGTGCGGGTCGAGGGGCTGACGCTCAGGGCCGGATCGCGGGCGGACGCCTCGGTGACGATGCCCCCCGGGGTCGTCGTCACGCTCCACACGCCCCCCGGGAGCGTCTCGAAGGCCGTCATCGACCTGCGACACGAGCCCTTCGACGACCCTTCCACCTTCATTTATTACGAGCTCGATTTCGACCGCGAGGGCAAGGCCCGCATGACCGTGGCACCCGGCGATTATTCGTGGCTCCTGCTCCAGGAGGAAGGGCACTTCCTGACCCCCGTATACTCGGCGAGTCACCTCAAGAAGCAGTGGCTCCGGATCGCGCCGGGGCGGAACCAGGACCTGCATTTCGACGCCAGGCGCAAGGCCTCGGCGAAGGGCCGGGTGGTCGACGCCGACACCGGGAAGCCGCTCCGCGAGATGTCGATCTATGGCGAGCTGGCCAACGCCACGACGGAGGGCTGGGCGGACAGGCCCCCCGGCGACTGGAGCTTCGCCGGCTGGGGCGAGAGCGACGCCGAGGGCCGCTTCGCCATCGACCTCGCCGCCGGCCCCGCGCGGGTCTCGTTCCAGGGGAACGAGTACCTTGCGGAGAAGGATCATTATGAGTTCAAGATCACCGACGACGGCCAGGCCATGATCCCCGACATCAAGGTCCGCCGCCTGCCGAAGGTCGTCGGCGTCGTCCGCAACCCCGACGGCAGCCCCGCCGCGAAGGCGATCGTCAGGCTCCGCGGCCGTTACATGAACGGGCTCCAGCCCGTCCTGACCGACGCCTCCGGGCGGTTCGAGATCCAGTCGGTTTACTTGCCGAGCGACCCTGAGACGGGCAAACGCCTCGTCAATCAAACACTCGTCGCGTTCGACCCCTATCGCCCCCTCGCCGCCCGCGCCGAGATCCGGCTCGATCAGCCCGGGGAGGCGGTGTTGACGCTCGAGCCGCACACGCCCGACTGGCCGATCTCCGCCTTCCGGAAGGACATGACCGATTGGGAGCGCGGGGACGTCGAGCCCGATCGGGCCTCGAAGGGTGCGGCCGTCTCGCTCAAAGGCAAGACTCCGCCCGAGATCGACGCATCGTCATGGATCAACACGCCGGGGCAGGACTTCGGCCTCGCGGGGTTGAAGGGCAAATATATCCTGCTCGACTTCTGGTTCATCGGCTGCGGCCCCTGCCACGGCGACTTCCCTTCGGTGAAACTCGTGCATGAGTTGTATAAGGACAGGGGGGTCGCGGTCATCGGGATCCACAACAATTCGAGCCCGCCCGAGGCCGTCCGCAAGCACGTCGCCGAGATCGGCCTGCCGTTCCCGGTGGCCGTCGACCACCCCGACGGCCGCATCGTCGCCCGCTTCGAGGATCACGGCCTCCCCGACGGCTACCCGGATTACGTCCTGATCTCTCCCGAGGGCAAGGTCCTCCTCGACGACCGCACGATCCCCCATCCCTCGCTGCGGAGCTACAAGCTGGAGATCATCCGCCAGCACTGGCTCGAATCGCAGGGAACGCCGAAGTAATCTTGGATTCCTTGAAACGACTCGGCCGAGCCTGCTGATGGACCGGGGGCGGGTGTCAGTCGGAGGCATCATCATGAGTTGCCGGACTCGGATGATCCCGGTTCGGGCGAAATGCGCGTCACTCTCAACGCGACGCCCAACAGCACCACTCCAATTCCGTGATCGAGCTGAGAGATCATGACGGTGCGGACTCCCCTGCATCGACGAGGATGATTTCATCAGGGTTCGTCGGTGTTTCGCGTCGCGCAAGCCGGACGACAACTACACGCAGGGTGGCTGCAGTTGCGCTCGATCCCAACTCTCCTTACGGGGAGTGCCTTAATTAGGTGAATCGAGCCAGCCGAGGCCGCAGCATTTGCTGCATCTCATGCCCCTTGGAAACCAACCCTGCATGAAGAATCTGCCGGTCCCTCGGCAAATATGGCAATCACGACTCGTTGCCGTCCACTTCGGCAGGAGGGGTTGTAGCTCCGGGTGGCATTCGACGGCGGAGACGATCGTGGTCATCCGCCAGATGGGGGCCAGCCTCGATCCGCACCTCCTGGTGGCCCAGTTCGAAATGGATCGCGAGGATCTCGCCATCATGGCGGAGGAAGAGGGTCGTTCCATCCCAGCCGCGGAAGATCGGCAAGGCCTCGTAGGCGCGAGCTTGCTCGCATTCGATCCGATCCCTGGATGTGGCGAGGTATTGCTCGATCAGCACGACGATCGTGAGCCGGAGGTCTCCTGAAACCATAAAGAATGACCTTCGCGAAGAGTGGCTGGCGACGGCCGCGCCGGATCGTTTCTCTTGTTACGGGGAGGGCCTCAGCCCGGTGACTCGAGCCAGCCGAGGCTGTAGCATTCCCCACATCCAAGACCCGTCGGCGGGTACCTGTCGACTAAAACCCAGCCGGTACCGCCGCAGAACGAGCAATCCCGAGCCGATGCAGGCCGGGCCGGCAGGAGGGGATGGAGTTCCGGGTATTCCTTGACTCCGCAGATGATCGCGATCTTCCTCCGCGTGGGGTCGTTTTCGACATGCGGAACTCGCTCGTTCGCTTCCAAGTCGATGGAAAGGATCTCGCCATCGGGGCGGAGGAACATGATGTCCGTGCTTCCCCAATTCATGAAGACTGGCAAGCCCTCGCAGGCGAGAACCGCCGCGATTTGTTCCGGATCCTCGGCCTTGGCGAGCCAACGCTCGATCAGCACGACGATCGTGAGCCGCAGGTCCGCCGGAATCATGAACCGAGTCCTGCACAATCAGAGAATCATGTCATCACGTCAGGCCGCGATCATTTGAAAGGCCGGCCATCGAGCGGGACGCCGTCGGTGTCGAGGATCTGGAAGTGGTGGATGCCGGTGGCGTCGGGGTTGCGGTAGGTCCAGACGATCTTCTTGTCCGGGGTGATCTCGGTCAGCTTGACGTCCTCGGGGCCGGCGTGGTGGCTGGCGATGACGGTGTTGCCGTTGGGGAGGCGCTGGACGCCGCAGGCGTCGTTGATGGGACGGCCGGGGAGGTCGTCGTTGGTCACCTGCCAGACGGTCTTGCCGGCCTTATCGACCTCGATGACGAGGTTGCCGAGCGTGCAGCCGATCACCGTGTGGCCATCCGGCAGTCGGATCGCGGTGAAGGGCATGTGGGGGGTCGCCACTTCCCAGACGACCTCGCCCTTGGGCGTGTACTCGCGGACGACCCTGTCCAATAGCTGCGGCACGAGGTAATTGCCGTTCTCGAGCTTGCGGGCCATCCTCGTTTGCAGGTGGTGGTCCTTCGTCTGGGCCTTGAGCGGGACCTCGACGTGGACCTTGCCCTCGCGGTCGATCTCCAGCAGTCGGGGGTGGTCGCCCGCCTCGGAGAGCAGGATGCGGCCCTCGCCGACCTCCTGCACGGTGTTGACCTCGGACTGGCTCCCGCGGAACTCGAAGATGACATTGCCCTCGCGGTCGACCTCGGCCACGCCCCCTTTCGGGAAGGGCTTCGACTTCGCCATGGCCAGTAGCACGCGGCCATCGCGCAGGACCCAGCCGTCGCGGGTCGGCAACCGATACGACCACGTTACCCGACCCTTGGAGTCGCGGATAAAGGTCTTCTCGCCGGTCGCCAGGAACCCGTGGGTGATCGGGAGCGGATCGACGGCCTCGAGCATGCTCACGCGCCGAAGCGGGTGTGTTGTTGCTGCGGACGCCTGCGTTCGCGACGGCTTTGGCCGCGACGATCGCCGACGGGTTTCGTCTCGATGACGGCCTTGATCCGAGGGCGAAAGCATCTCCATGGCATCGAATGGGTCGATCGAGGCTGACGAGGGACGCTCCCAGCGTCGGCCGGCCTCGAAGGAGCCGATCAGCGCCGCGACGAGCAGGACGAGGATCATCAGTCTACGCACGGTCAACCGCCCTCGGGCTTGCGACATCGCGGGGCCTCCTGAGATCGTTGGGTACCTGTCTCGGATCCATGGGTCGTATCTGAACCAGACTACGACGCTTCTCGGTCGAGCGGTAGGGGCGATGGGTTTCTCCCATCGCTCGCCTCTTCCGGGTCAGAAGACGCAGAGGGGCCCTGGATTCGTCCGGGCTTATCGCCGTGGGCCTCTCGTCGCTCCGCGACCCCGATTGTCCCAATCGCGGCTACCCAAGACGTGGGGTAGCGAGGGTTTACTGATGACCTTTCGGCTCCATCAGGCCTGGCGGTTTGGCGAAGGAGAATCGGGGAAGGGCCGAGGAAATGGCGGGAGGGCAGGGGGACTCGCTAAACTGCCTGTCCACCCGGCTCACGCTTTTTTCCGGAAAGTTGCAACCCGGGCCGGGGTCATGGCCATTATCAGCCGGTTGCGATGAGACGTTGAACCGGGCCGAGGAGGAGTGCCTTGAATTGAGGAACCGCAAGGATGAAGCCGTCCGACGCCAGCTCCACTCGCTCTTCAACCTCGGGACGATCCGGGAGCTGACGGACGGGCAATTGATCGAGCGATTCTCGACCGGGCACGGCGAGGCCGCGGAGCTCGCGTTCGCGGCCCTCGTGGAGCGGCACGGGGCGATGGTGATGCGGGCCTGCCGCGCCAGGCTGGGCGACCTCCACGACGCGCACGACGCCTTCCAGGCCACCTTCCTGATCCTCGTCGAGAAGGCCGATCGGCTCTGGGTCCAGGACTCGCTCGGCCCCTGGCTGCATCAGGTCGCCGTGAGGACGGCCCGGTGCGCCCGCAAGTCGGCCGCGAGGCGTCGGAGGCGCGAACGTAGGATGGCTCAATCCGAGTCGAGGCCGCCTGGCGATGCCCTCGCGCACGACGTCGCCCCGCTGCTTCACGAGGAGATCGACCGGCTCCCGGAGCGGTATCGGATCCCGATTGTGCTCTGCGACCTGGAGGGGCACTCGTGCGAGCAGGCGGCGAGGCTGATGGGGAGGCCCGTCGGCACGGTCAAGTCCTGGCGTTCCCGGGGCCGCGAGCGGCTCCGCGATTCTCTGATCCGGCGAGGCCTCGCCCCCTCGATGGCCCTCGGGATGTTGCTCTCGGACGACGCCGCGCGTGGCGCAGTCTCGGAATCCCTGGCGGCCGGAATGGCGGCCGGGACGGCCTCGGCGACGGCTCGCACTCTGGTGAAAGGAGTCCTGATGACCATGATCTTCGGCAAGATTCGAGTTGTGGCGGCGTTGGTGTTGACGCTTGGCGTCGTCACCGGGGGCCTCGGTGTCGCCGCTGTTGGCCCCGATGAAAAGACCGATCCGCCCGGAATGTCGGGGCCTCATCTGGAAGAAGGCAAGGTCCCCTCAGAGAAGGCCGACCCGCACGGAGTGGCAACGGCTAGACGCGAGGACGGCCCCTTCGACGAGGCCGACCCGTTCGGGATCGCTTTGCCTCGGCAAGACAAAGACCTCGCCGAAACGGCGAACGGAGCCTGGGAACTCACGCTCCGCGAGGCCCTCCTCCTCGCCCTGCGAAACACGGAGAACATCCTGGAAATCAGGCCCGATCCAAATAAACCGAGCAGGCCCGGTTACGCGATCATTCGCATCGAAGACCGAGCTCATTTCCAGAAGTTCCGCGGCGAGCTCATGGCTTACTTGCGGTCAGTCGAACAAAACTACTGGTCGCTCATGCAACAAAGGTCCGAACTCGCTGCGATCAGGAGGGCGATCAAGCTGACGGAGTCCGCCCTGGCGTGGGCGAATGCTGAATTCAACGCCGGCCGGGTCGACAACACCAACTCCGGCAAAGCAGAGGTCCTGCTCGCACAGCTTCGCGACATCGGATCGAGCAGGTCATCCGATTTGAAGGGGATCGAAAGCAGACTTCGAAATATGATCGGATTATCTCTCGAGGACAAGCGAAGTATCATCCCCGCGACTCGAGCGAGCGTCGAGCCAGTCAAAACCACCTGGGAGCGGTGCTTGCTTGCCATGCAAGAGAATCAGCCAGATATTCTGCTTCAGAAGTTACGATTGCAGGATCTAGCTAGAGCAGGTGATGACGCCAACGCGCATGTCCGCCAGAAGGAAGAAACCTACGCCGCCAGCGTCCGCCAGCAGACGAAGCGATCGCTGGCGCGGTTTTATCGCGAACTTGCTGCAAGTTACCACCTCTACAGATCGAAATACGCCATGAGGTGCGAGCGAGAGGCTCAACTCGAGGCCCAGCGCGTTGGAGTCGAAGAGAACCGTCGAGACGGCTTCAACTTCGACGTCTACCTCTCGGAGATCAGCCGTTATGTCGATTCCGTCGCGACCGAATCGAATGCCTTGACGGCCTATAACGTCTCGATCGTCTCGCTCGAAGAGATGCAAGGTACGCTGCTGGACCATCAAGGAATCACCCTTGTCGACGAAAAGAAGGTCAATCCCACCTCGACGGGCGACTTCCTATCGCAGCTTCGCCTGAGGAACGCCCCCGAGCCCGTCAAGCCGATCGTCCCCGCCGCGTTCGCCGGCCGCCCGGCCAATCAGGGTGCGGAGCAAGCCGGGGCCAAGGCCAAGGCCGAAGTCAAAACCGAGGCCAAGGTCGTCGACCACGACGGCAAGACCATGACGTTCCGGTTCACGCTCGGCAACGGCCCCAAGCCGCTCGAACTGCGTGGCTCGTTCACGATCGCGCCGGCCAGGGACCAACCCGCCGAATCGCCGGCCCCCTGAGCCATACCGATGCCAATCTCCCTCGAGGCAAATCCGGACGATCGGACGGGGAGATTGGCGGAATGACCATGGCCGACGCCGGGCCCTCCGGGGCATGATACCGCCAATGACGGCGGAGGGCGGTTTCACGCCCCGGACAAGAAGGCACTCGCATTAAGGAGGCCCGACGGATGAGCGTTCTGGATTCGGATCCTTCGGTCGGAAACGGCAAGAGGCTCGCGCCCGAGGCGCTCGACCAACTGTTCCTCGAGGCGAGGACGTACATCGCCTGGAAGCCCGAGCCGGTCTCGCACGAGACGCTCAAGGAGCTCTATCGCCTGGCGAGGATGGGCCCGACGAGTGCGAATGCGAGCCCGGCAAGATTCGTGTTCATCACGAGCACCCGGGGCAAGGAGAGGCTGCTGCCGGCCCTGATGCCGGGGAACCTCGACAAGACGCGCTCGGCGCCCGTGACGGCGATCATCGCCTGGGATGTCGAGTTCTACGAGCGGCTGCCGCACCTCATGCCGTTCGGCGACTTCCGCTCCTACTTCGTCGGGAACCAGCCGCTCATCGACGAGACCGGGATGCGGAATAGCTCGCTCCAGGCGGCATACTTCATCCTCGCGGCGCGGTCGCTGGGCCTCGACTGCGGCCCCATGTCCGGCTTCGACGCCGACAAGCTCAACGCCGAGTTCTTCCCCGACGGCAAGTGGAAGGTCAACCTGCTCTGCAACCTCGGATATGGCGACCCCGAGAAGCTCTATCCCAGGGCGCCTCGGCTCGAATTCGACGAGGCCTGCCAGATTCTCTGACGGTTCGATCCCTTCATGGAATCAGGCGATCGCATGAGAATCCCAGGGGCGCCCTCATCCCGTCATCCTTGGCGGCGGTGAGGGCGCCCTGGATTGTCCCCGTCTTTGGAAGGCGATCAATGGGCGTCGGCGACTTCCGTCGACTCCGGGGCGAGGTCGAACGGCCTGGTGATGCGCTCGACCGGGCTGTTGTCGTGGACGAGCGAGCCGAGACGGCCGACGAAGAAGCTCGACTTGTTGGCGACCTCCAGGTTGTACACGAGCCGCGAGGGGACCGGGTTCACCTTCGTCACGCGGGCGACCCCGCCGATGACTCGCACGCGATCCCCCGGCTTCAGGTCACGCGCCATGACCCAGCCCCGGCCGGCGACCCAGAAGCGGTGGATGCCCGTCGCCAGTAACTCGTCATCCTCGATCCGGACGCGGAAGGTGGCGTCGGGCGGGTTGGTCACCGAGGCGACCACCGTCTCATAGCCGAGTTCTCCCGTCTTCGGATCCTGGGCGAGGACCTGATCCCCCACGCGGATCGTCTCGATCGGGCGGAGGCCGGCGATCGTCCGCACGGGTGTCCCCGCCGCGAAGCAGGAGAGATGCAGGCGCTGGACGACCGTGGGCCTCGCCTGCTCGATCGACGTATCCTGGGGGGTCCGGTAATTCTCGGGCTCGTAGGCATAGCCTCGATCCTCGACCCACCAGCGGATCCAGGATTGCCAGTCGCCGTCGCGGTCGACCCCCGAGATGTTCTTGAGCGTCTGGATCAGGCGATCGTTCGTCCTCCGCACGGCCCCCTGGACGATGGCCATCTCGGTATTCGCCTCGATGATCAAATCTTTGATCGTCGCATTGAGGTTGGCCACCTGCCGGATCGTCTGATATCCGACGCGGCGCTGGTAGCTGCCATTATTCAGGAACCACGCATTATACGCATCATTAATCAAGGCCATGCCGATATCGCCATTCGTTTCATTCATCAGGGAGACGTACGACATCGACTCGTCCACGGTGTAGAACTGGAGCAGGTTCCCCTTGCGTCCTTCGATGAACGTGACGCCCGGCGAGGCCGGCCCCAAGGCCCCGATGGGGAGCATCTGGAATCGGTAGACGACGCTCTTGCGGTTCGGTTCGGGGTCGCGGAGCAGCGAGACGAGCAGGCCGAGGGCCTCGTGGTGGTCGCGCCTGGCGAGCGTCTCGCAGGCGGCCCGCTGGACCGTCGCGCCGGAGCCCGCCATCGCCAGCAACGCAAGGGCCTTCGTCGAGGCGGGGGACTCGATCTGGCCGAGCACCTGCACGGCGAGGGCCTGGTCGCGGGCGTCGCCGTTGGCGAAGACGGCGAGCACCGCGTTCGTCGCCCTCGGGTCGCTCACGCCGGCGAGCGCCTGCACGGCCTCGTCGCGAACCTTCCCTTCCGCTAACGCATCTCGATATTTCTGGAGCAGGGGGAGCCAGCGGCGATCGGCCTTGCGCTGGGCGTCGGTCTCGGCCTTCTCGGCGGCGATCGACTCGGGCGTCCGCCAACGCCCCCGCCAGCGCTGGAACCCGAGCCGCTTCCAGGCCATCTCCTTGCCCGGGGCGAGCCGGGTCACGGCCGTCAGGTGGGCGACGGATTCGGCCTTGAGGCCGTGCCGATCGCACCAGAGCGCGAGGTTCCAGTGGGCCTCGGCGTTGTTCTCCATGCGCTCCCGACGCGCGTTGTATTCGGCCAGGTTCGAGGCCGTCTGCGAATTCGGCCTGAGCAGGCGCCCGACGTCCTCGGCCCGGATCCAGCGCCCGTCCCTCGCCACCTGCCCGAGCAGACCCCGGGCGACGCCGTGCGTCGGGTCATGCAGGATCGCCAGGGCTAGGTGCTTGAACCGCTCGGCCGAAAGCCCCTGCGACTCGCACCAGAGCGAGAGCCGGACCTGGTCCTCGGGCGAGCCCCCCGCCTTCGACGCACGCCGGAGGTATTCCACCCTCTGGGTCGACGCCGCTTGCCCAGGAGCCGCTTCTTCGAAAGGACCAGCTATGTTTTTCTTGTTGACGTGCTCATTATCATACGCATCGGTCTTCGTCTCGTGACGGTCGCCCGGGATTTTCTCGGAGGGGGCAATTCCGCTCGCCGCGACGAGGCCGGGGACCGGTTTCGACGCCTCGGCCACCTTCGCGTCCGTCCCCGCGAGGACCGACGCGCAGGTGGCGACGAGCGCCACGGCGACGGCCAGCGCGACGACCATCGGCGCGACGAATTCGACGCAGAGCCCTTCGAGGACCTCCTCGACGAGGTGCGCGACCTTCCTCGAGGCGACCTCCGTCATCAGGGCCTTCTGAGATGTGAGCCTGGCGGCGGCGTGGGCGGTCGCCTCGACGAGGGCCTCGGGCGGGACGGCCTTGGCGCCGTCGGGGAGCGTGAGCAGGGTCAGGAGGCCCGGCGCCAGGCCTCGTCGCGAGAGGCGGCCATGGAGGAGCTTGCGGGCCCGCATCAGCCGGACGCTCAGGGTGCCGACGGGCCATCGGAGGCGCTCGGCGGCCTCGACGTGGGTGAGGCCTTCGAGGTAGCAGAGGACGACGGGGGCCCGATAGGCCTCGGGCAGGCGGGCGACCTCCTCGTGGACGGCCTCGGCCTGCTCTCGCCTGACGAGCTGGAGCTCGACGCGGCCCCAATCACCGACGGGTTCGTGGGAGCCCATCGCAAACTCCTGCTGTTCGCGCCGTCGTTGCAGATCCCCCAACGCCTTGGTCTTGCGGGCCGTCCTCAGGGCGACGCCGTGCAGCCAGTGGGCCAGCGACTCCGGCTGCCGGAGGGTGTCGGCCTTGCGTGCGAGGACGAGGAAGGTCGCCTGAAACGCGTCCTCCGCGTCGTTGGGGTCCGCCAACAAGCTCCGGCAGATCCCGAAGACCATCGGCCCGTGCCTCTGCACGAGTGTCGCGAAGGCCATCTCGGCGGCCTCGCCTCGCTGCCGGCTCACGCACTCCAGGAGCTGGCGATCCGTCCGCTCGACGCCCAACATCCCCGCGCTCCATCCAGGGGGGAAGGCGCGTCGCATCGCTCGGCCGCTGAAAATCGTCATGGCTTCGCCCTCCGTCGGTCGGTTGTCCTCACCTTATACTGCCGACGACCGGGCGCCCGCTTACATTTTTCTCCGCCGAGTCCTGAATGTGCTGTACTCTCCGCGACTTGAAGTTTGCGAGCGTTTGAGAAATGGCGAGTAGACGGGCCCGGCCCCCCATGACATCCTCGCATCCGACGCAGTTCCCCCGCCAGTGGCTCGCACGCCTGGCCGGCGTCCTCGATCGCCGGACCTAGTTCCGCACCAAGCTGCAACGGGCCGTCGAGTTGCTGACCTGGGCCGAGCCCTGGCTCGGCCTGCTGCACAAGCCCCTGCGGGTCGTCGCCGACGGGGCGATCCTGGTGGGCCGATGCTGTTCGTCCTGCACACATCACCTGCGGTACTGCTCGTCGCTGACGTGCTCGAGCCAGTCGACGGCCTTGCCGTCGAGCTGTTCCTGGATGGCGATGTGGGTCAGGGCGTTGGTGGGGGTGGCGCCGTGCCAGTGCTTCTCGCCGGGGGGGAACCAGACGACGTCGCCGGGGTGGACCTCCTCGACCTCGCCCCCCTCGCGCTGGACCCAGCCGATGCCGGCCGTGATGATCAGGGTCTGGCCGAGCGGGTGGGTGTGCCAGGCCGTGCGGGCGCCGGGCTCGAAGGTGACGCTCGCCGCGGCGGCCCTCGCGGGGGCCTGCGGCTGGAAGAGCGGGTCGATCCGCACGGCGCCGGTGAACCAATCCGCGGGGCCCTTGCCCGAGGGCCTCGAGCCGACTCGGTGAATGTCCATGACAACCTCATATGCTTCTGAGTGGCTCGCCGCGGACCGGCCGATGAGTCGACACGGGCCGGCGAGCAGGGTCAGGGTGCCGGCCTTCATCATATAGCCGCGGCGCGTCCGGGGCATGGTGTCGTCGCCTCGAGTTGAGGAATCGAGCCGCGTGAGTCGGAAGCCGCAGCGTCCGGTCATGCGATCGAGATGCTCGGTGTAGCGGTCCCCCTGGGGCTCGACCTTCGAGGCCGCGTCGTCGGTTGAATCGTCATCATTCTTCCATGTTTCACGCGGGCCAAGGCGTCTGCCACGGTCGCGGCGGCATCATCGCCAGGCTTTGCCCCATCGCGATGACTCCTCGCCACGGATCATTCGGCCCGATTCCCTCTTCGTCGCGAAGGTGGAGGGATGATATGATTCGCTCAGGCGCGGACGGAGTTTCGGCGGCCTCGCTACGAGCCAGGGCATCTGACGGAGGGAATGCGAGATGCTGACGAATCTCACGGTCATGATCGCTGTCGGATGCGCCTGCTTCCAGACCACCGCGAAGGAATATTACGATCGCGGGATCGCGTCGTCGGATAAGTTCGAGTGGGATCAGGCCATCGTCGACTTCAGCGAGACGATCCGCCTCGACCCCAAGCACGTCAAGGCCCACGTCAATCGAGGAGTCTGCCGGGTCAACAAGCAGGAGCCGGAGAAGGCCCTCGTCGACCTCGACGAGGCGATCCGCCTCGACCCAGGCTTCGCTTTCGCCTATGAGGTCCGGGGCAACTACTTGCTTCAGAATGGAGAGTGGGACAAGGCTCTCGCCGACCTCGAAGAGTCCATCCGCCTCGATCCCGAGAACTCCTCGGCCTATCTCCGCCGGGGCTCCAACTGGAACGAGCTTGGCGATTGGGATAAGGCGATCGCCGACTCGGACGAGGCACTCCGACTCAAGCCCGGCATGTCCTCGGCCTATTACGTCCGAGGCTTCGCCTGGCATAAGAAGCAGGACTGGGATCGGGCGATGTCCGACTACGATGAGGCGATCCGGCTGGACCCGAACTATGTCGCCGCCTACATCAACCGCGGGGTCCTCTGGATCGCGAAAGCCGAGTGGGAGAAGGCCATTGGCGAATGCCATCGGGCGGCGAGCATCGATCCCGGCATCGCGCTGACTTACCACGTCTGGGCGAATGCCTGGATCCTCCAGTCCGATTGGCCCATGGCCTTCGCCGACGCCCTGCAAGCTCTCCGCCAGAAGGCCATAGACCTCGCCGAACCCGCCCCGCGGTGAGGCGAGGACCGAGCCCCGGCGACCGCGAGGAATCGGACTCGTGACCGACCCTTCGGCCTCGCCTTCATTGAGACTCAGGAGGCGGCATGGAGGACCACGAAGATCGCTGGAAGCGCCCACACAGGGAGTATTCTCCGGGGCTTACTCGCGAGGCTCATGCCGGGTAACTGGTGGGGCCTATCGTAGTGACGCGGGGTATGGTTGAAATGGAGGGGACTCTTACCTCGGCCGCGCGGAGGTTGCCATGGATTTCCCCATCCTCGACCTGATGGATGACGAGGCCAGCTATGCCGAGCTCCTCGCCTGGCTCCACCCAGCGGGCCTCGCATGCCCGCGATGCGGGGACGGCGACGACCTCCACGTCCACAGGCGCCATCGCGCACCGATCCTCGACTACCGCTGCGGCCGCTGCAGGAGGGTCTTCAACGCCTTCACCGGCACCGCGCTCCACGGCAACCGCCGCCGGGCCGCCGAGCTGCTCCTGATCGTCCGCGGCATCGCCCAGGGCACGCCTACTGCCAGGCTGGCACGCGAGCTGGACTGCGATCGCTCCCAGCTGCTCGAGCTCAGGCACCGCCTCCAGGGCGCCGCCCACTCGGGGCGGCACCGGGATCCCCTGGAAGACTCCGAGCTCGAGGCCGACGAGATGTACCAGAACGCGGGAAAAAAGGGCGACCGCACCGCGACCCCGATGACCCGCCGCGGCGTCGCGGCAACAAGCGGCCGGGGCACGGGAGCTGGGACACGGACCGGCTGCCGATCTGCGGGGTGGTGGGGCGCCGAAGCGGTGAGATCCGCCTGACGGTGGCCCGGCATTCCGACGGGGAGACCTTGCGGCGCGTGGCGTTGCGTGCGAGCTGGCCGATGACGCGATTCTACACGGACGAGTGGAAGGGCTACGATCGTCTGCCGGAGATGGGCCGCTCCCGCTCGTCGGTCTGCCACGGCCGCGGGGAGTGGGCGCGCGACGACGACGGTGACGGGGTGCGCGAGGTGCACTGCAACACGCTGGAGGGGAACTGGACGGGGCTGAGGAACTTCCTGCGGCCGTTCCGCGGGGTCAACAAGGAGTATCTTCGACAGTACGTGGCGATCTACCAGTGGAGTTACAACATCAAGCGGGTGTCCGGGGAGTTCATCCGGGCTCTACTCGGTGTTAAGGGCTCCACCAGTTAAACGACATGAGCCACTCGCGATAGGAGTACTCCTGGCGTTTAGCCTGTTCATTGCCTTCGAGATGATGCTTTCGAGCTCCGATCACGATAAGCCCTGGAGCACCCTGTCCGTTGGCGAGGAAGTCATCTCTCTCCGAGCGTTCCGGGCCTCCCCGGCGAATGAAGTCGTACATGACTCATTTTATGAAAATAGACACGTGTATTAAAAGTACGATTATGACTATGAAAACAAGGGTAGTTTGGAAGTCGCCGCGGGAACGACGGGGGTCGTGACGATCGATACCAGGACGGATGACGACGACACGAATGATCGGCGGCCCATCGCCGTGACACTTTGCGGCGGAGTCCACCAGGGCTTGACGGTCGCCTTGCCTCGCAATGGCTTGAAACGCAATTTGAGGAGAGCAGGCACGCGACGTTGAAGCTTGATCCACCGAATCGGCCCATGGGAGAGGTACCCCGGCGGCGACTCCGCACCGGCTTCGAACTCATCCCATGTCGGGATTCCTCACAGGATCAACGGACCTCGACGCCGAGGCCTTGCATCCGAGCCGACAACTGGAGGGAAACGCGTCATGCTGGCGAATTTGGCGGTCATCATCGCATTAGCTTGTACTTGGGCTCAATCGCCGGCGGAAGAGTGCGTGGAGCGCGGGGTCGAGCTGGCGGAGCAGGGGGAGTGGGATAAGGCGATCGCGGAATTCACCGAAGCGATCCGGCTCGACCCCAAGCTCGTCGACGCCTACGTCGAACGCGGCGAGGCCTGGAGGATGACCGACGAGGAAGAGAAGGCGATCCGGGATTATGAGCAGGCGATCCGCCTCGACCCCGACGCCATCGAGGCCTACTCCGGGCGCTGCGAACTCTGGATCGATAAGGAGGAGTGGGATAAGGTCCTCGCGGACTGCGACGAGATGATCCGGATCGACCCCAAGCTGCCCGAGCCCCGCTACAACAAGGGGCTGGCCTGGTCGAACAAGGATGAGTCGGACAAGGCCATCGAGGCCTTCGGCGAGGTCATCAAACTCGTCCCGGACGATCGCCAGGCGTACGTCGCCAGGGCGGGGGAGTGGGCCGAGAAGGAGGGGTGGGACAAGGCCATCGCCGACTACAACGAATTGATACGCATCGATGCCAAGGACGCCTTCTCCCACTACAAACGAGCCCAGGCCTGGATCGAGAAGGGGGAGCTGGATAAGGCGATCGCCGACCTCGACGAGGCGATCCGCCTCGAACCGGATGATTCCGAGGCCTATTTCTCCCGCGGGAGCGCCCGGCTCCAGAAGGAGGAGTGGGACAAGGCCATCGCAGATTGCACCGAGGCGATTCGCCTCGAGCCCGACTTCATCAATGCCTACTACAATCGAGGTCGTGCCCAGGCCGCGAAGGGGGAGAGAGATAAGGCCATCGACGACTTCGGCAAGGTGATCAAGCTCCTCCCCGAAAATCCCATGGCGTACGTCCAGCGCGGAGGCGTCTGGAACGAGAAACGGGACTGGGACAAGGCGATCGCCGACTTCGATGAGGCGATTCGCCTCGATCCCGAGTACGCCCTGGCCTACTTCCAGCGCGGGCTTTCCCGGCTCGAGAGCCACGACTGGGATAAGGCGATCGCCGATTTCAATGTGTCGATCCGCCTCAACCCCGAAGATGCTTCGGGCTATTACAACCGAGGTATGGCCCTGAGCCGCAAGCGGGAATGGGACAAGGCGATCGCCGACTTCAACGAGGTCATCCGCCGCGACCCCGACGACCTCGACACCTACGCCCAACGCGGGCGAGCCCTGAACGAGAGGAGGGAATGGGATAAGGCGATCGCCGATTACAGCGAGATCATAAGGCTCAAGCCCGACTTTGCCCTGGCCTACCTCGCACGCGGAGCCATCCGGGGCGAAAAGGCCGAGTTTGATAAGGCGATCGCCGACTACAGCGAAGCGATCCGGCTCGAACCCGAGAATTCCCATGCTTATGCATCGCGTGGGGATGCTTGGTACGCGAAGAAGGAATGGGACAAGGCGCTCGCCGACCTCAACGAGTCGCTCCGTCTCAATCCTGAGAATGCCGACGCCCATTGCTTCCGGGGTAACCTATGGCACGAGAAGGGAGAACGGGATAAGGCGATCGCCGACCTTACGGAGGCGATCCGGCTCGACCCCGCGCACGCCTTGGCCCTGACCAACCGCGGCTCGGCCTGGCTCGAGAAGAGTGAGTGGGACAAAGCGATCGCCGACAGCGACGAGTCGATCCGCCTCGACCCCAAGAGACCCATACCCTACGTCAACCGTGGCGCCGCCAGGATCGGGAGAGGGGAGTGGGACAGGGCCATCGCCGACTGCGACGAGGCCTTGCGCCTCGATCACAAGGTCGCCATGGCCCACGTCAATCGGGCCGTCGCCTGGTTCGGGAAGGGTGAGGACGCCAAGGCGCTCGCGGACAGCAATGAGGCGATCAAGCTCGGCTCGGACAACGAGCGGGCTTACCTGATCCGGGCCAAAGTCTGGAATAAGAGGCGCGATTGGGATCGCGAGATCGCCGACTATGGCGAGGTAGTGCGGATCAAACCGAATGAGGCCCAGGCGTACGTCAACCGGGGCTACGCCCGCTACAAGAAGGGGGACGGGGATGGGGCGCTCGCCGACCTCGGCGAGGCGATCCGCCTCGATCCGAAGTCGTCCATGGCCTACTCGACCCGGGGCCACATCCGGTTCAAGAAGGGGGACCTGGATGGTTCGATCGCCGATCTGGACGGAGCACTCCGGCTCGACCCCGAGAATACCACGGCCCTCGTGATCCGGGGCCGGGCCCTGATGGGCAAAGGCGAGGTCAACAAGGCGCTCGCCGACTACGATAAGGCGCTCCGCCTCGAACCCGGGTCGATCCAGATTTATCTCAGCCGGGGCAATGCCCGGGAAGACAGGGGCGAATGGGAGAAGGCGATCTCCGACTACGATAAGGTGATCGGCCTCGCCCCGAGGGACGCCGCGGCATTCGTCTACCGGGGACGCACCCGGGCCAGGCAGAAGAAGTGGGACGAGGCGATCACCGACTATAGCGAGGCGATCCGGCTCAACCCCGACGATGGCGGGGTCTATTGCAGGCGAGGCCTCGTCTGGATCGAGAAGGGGGAGTTGGATCACGCGCTCGCCGACTGCGACAGGGCCATCCGACGCGATCCCGGCATCGCGCTGGCTTACTTCGGCCGCGGCCTCGCATGGCAGAGGAAGCCGGAAGCGGACAAGGCGCTCGCCCAGTACGCCGAGGCGATCCGGCTCGATCCCAATCACATGATGTCCCACCTCAACCGCGCGATCCTCTGGTTCGCGAAAGCCGAGTGGGACCGGGCCATCGACGACTGCAAGGAGGTCACCCGGCTCGACCCGAGCGTCTATAACGCCTATATCCTCTGGACCCAGGCCTGGATCCGGAAGACCGACTGGCACAAGGTCGCCGCCGACCTCGGCCTGGCCCGTCCTCGGCCGCTGGCGGACTGAGCGGGCGTCGGGCGACCTCGGATTCGAGGTCGCCCGGCCCGGACTCGCCTGATGAGGGCGGGAGAGGGGCGATGCTAAAGGCTCCCCCGTGATCGACAACCGGAGGTCAGGCCCGATCCAAGGCGAAAATCGGTAGAGATCACGGCATGTCGGCGAATCTCTCCGTGTACGAATGGGCGCCTCCGAGTTCATCGATGGCCCTCCGGTTCGAGGCGTGTCAGCATGAATGAAGCCGAATGGGCGGCATGCGCCGAGACCAAGCCGATGCTCACGTGGCTCGAGCCGAGGGCGAGTCCCAGGAAGCTCCGACTGGTCGCGGCGGCCTGTGCTCGGCGAGTCTGGTCTCATCTCACCGACCCTCGCCTGAGAGGACTCGTGGAAGCGGCCGAGAGGCTGGCCGATGGCTTGATGAGCCGCGATGAGGCCGAGGTCCTTCTCGATGCCACGGAGGCCTTGATCGACGAAGATGTCGACGTGGACCGATGGCCGCCGTCGAGGTCGTTCGCGGGGGTGGCTCGGGTCGCGCTGGGGAGCGGGTCGGCCTGGGTCGGCGCTCGATGCGCCGCGAGGGGCGTGGCTAGCCTGACGGGCCAGGAAGAGGGCCCGGATTGGCTCGCCGCCTTGCATGCCGAGGAAGCAGCCCAATGCGAACTCGTCCGCGAGATCTTCGGGTCGCCGTCCCGCCCCTTCCGGTTCGACCCGATCTGGCTGGCGGGGGAGGGGCGACCGGCGAGGGAGTTGGCGAGGGACGTTGACCACAGCGGGCGATATGAAGACCTTTCGATGCTGGCCGATGCACTCGAGCGTTGCGGGTGTCCGGATCGCGCGGCCATCGACCATCTTTGGGGGCCGGGGGTCCACGTTCGCGGCTGCTGGGTCATCGACGCGCTGCTCGGCCGGGAGCCCGCTGTTCGGGAAGGGCTGACGACGGCCTTGGCCAGGCGAGAGTGCGAGGACCTGGAACTCATGCTGCACGTCCTCGATAAAGAGGGGAGCATGCGACGCCGGCGGCTGTTCGCACTGACCTGCTGTCGTCGGATCGACCATTTGATCCACGATGAGCGATGTCGCAGGGCGATCGCGATGGCCTCCCGTTACGCGGCTGGTGTGGCCGACGAGGATGAGATGGAGCAGGCCAGGGCCATCGCGGAGCAAGCCTGGAGCGACGCCAAGTACAACCATTGGGTGGCTGAGGCCGAAGAGAACTTCTGCCTGACTCCCCGCCAAGCCACATTCGGCAGGGACTTGTTCATCGCCAATGCCGTCGTCTGCGCGGTGGCTCAAGATCCTCGGAGGCCTGCGGGGGAGATTGATATCGATAGGCCCGAGTCCTACATGCAGGCCCATGAATGGACATTGTCCACGCTCAGGTATCAAATTTATGCTGGCATGAGCGACGGTCAGAAATGGCATTCGAGGTCCATCGTGGAGGCCGTCGCCCGGGTGGAAAGGACCGAGGGCCGGGCCCGCTGCGAGGTCCTGCGTGACCTCTTAGGCGACGTGCTCGGGCACACGGGCGAGGAGCCGGTCTGGCTGCCGGTCGGCTGGAAGCGGAGCGGGGAGAAGTCGGAGGCCTGGTGTATCCTCCCTGCGCCCCTTCGCATCGACCTCGGGGCCGGATGGATGTCCTGGCGGGACGGCTCCATCCCCGGGCTCGCGCGGGCGATCTACGAGCAGGAGAGGTTCGACCGCCTGCCGGAGCTGGCAGACCTCCTGGTCGAGGCCGGTTGCACGGAGCCGGCCATACTCGACCATCTGCGCGGCCCGGGGCCGCACATCCGAGGCTGCTGGGCGCTCGACAGGCTCATCTTACTGCCGTCCTGACGCCCCGGGACGTCGCCAGAACGACGTGGATAGCCCCCCGGACCTCGCGGGCGTCAAGGGCGCAGTGATGCCCCCTGGACAGGATTCAAGGTCCTGAAATTAGGTTATACAAACACTTTTTCGAAATATGCAGTTGATTGCTCGCGGAGAGTCGGTGGCCCATCGTCGAACACGCGCCGACGAGATAATTCGGAGGTCGAGCCCGGCCGCAGCCCGAGGTGATATCAAACGGCGATCCTCATCCGGCGCTCGCGGACGAGGTCGGAGGCCAGGAGGAACTCGCGGAGGAGCCTCGGGCCGACCTCGTAGCCGTAGCGGGAGTAGATCATCGAGTCGAGCGGGCGGATGAGCTCCCGCTCCAGGGCCTCCGGGTCCCAGGTCCATTCCTCGATCTGGGCGAAGAAGGCCAAGAGCTCGGCTCTCATCGTCTCCTGCCTCGGGCCGGTCCGCTCGCCGGCGTGGAACCGGTCCACGATGTCCAGGGCCTGGTTGAGGTCCAGGTTGATCTGATGTTGGGTCGGCATGGGATCGTCCTCCTTCGGAAGCGGATGATCGGGCCGCGGGGGGACCGCGATGAGATGTGTCGCCGGGTCGTCGATCTTGACAGCCCGGCGCCGCCGATGTCAATATTATTCTTGATATGAAATAAATCAACAAATCAGGTGATTCCTGACGTGGCGTCGGGGAAACCACCCGGCATTCGTCGGGTAACCCCCGATGGGGCGATTTCCGTTTCTCCCCACAAGCGGCGGGCGCCGCGGCCGGATCTCCCGAAATCGGGGCCGAAAAGGGCCGCCGCGGGCACGCGTGGCATCCGAATTGCCACGTCCTGACGGAAGCGAATTCGTACATCAAGATGGTTCGACTTGAAGGGGTT
Organism: Singulisphaera chitinilytica; assembly: GCF_049331405.1. Taxonomy (NCBI): domain Bacteria; kingdom Pseudomonadati; phylum Planctomycetota; class Planctomycetia; order Isosphaerales; family Isosphaeraceae; genus Singulisphaera; species Singulisphaera chitinilytica. The sequence continues at coordinate 297,637 of NZ_CP186275.1, read as the reverse complement.
TGAATGATGACGACGGCAGGCCGGACCTACCCGATCCCGGACCTCTAGTGCGACCGGCCCACCGCGCTCCGGGCGGAGGTCGAGGTGCTCGACGCCCGCGACGAGTCCATTTGCAAGGCCGAGGCCCTTTGGCGGGACGTGGGTCGACACGCCCCGCAGGCTTCGGGAACAGGACGACCGCCAGGTCGACGAGATCGGGGGACACCCGAGAACGGTCATGGATCATTTCAAGGGCTGATGTCATGCCCGGTCGATCGAGGGGCCAGCGGGGCGGGTGCGGTTCCCCCCCCCCGGGTATCCTTCGGTCGCCGGGCGGGGCCGAAGGGAGGGCTGAGCCTTGAAGAATCACCGAAGCATCGATCCGGCTCCTGGACGATTCGCCGACGAGGGCGATCGTCGCCGGGTGGATTGGGTCGAAGGAGAGTGGCTGGTCCTGGCCGACGGCCAGCGATGGTGCTTCGCACCGCCGGAATCGGTGCCGGACTACGCGGAGGAGTCGGAAATCGCCTCGAGGCGAGTCGTCGATCTCTTCATTATGTTGATAAACTCGAGGACGATAAGAAACGAGAATCGGCTGATATCCTTGGACGATCCCGCCTCGTCAATCCGCGCCCTGGCCTGCACGTTCACGCTGTGCCGGATCGTCCTGTGGGCCGGCATCAAGCTCCTCCGGCGGAATTATCGGATCACCGACGCGGAGTGCGAACGACTGATGCCGTTCAATTTCGGGATCGGAGACCTCGATGATCCCCGGGCCTTATTCTACCGGGCGGGGCCCGAGTCGTTCGCGATCTGCAGCCGGGTCGCCGGCGTCTCCGGGATCGACATCAGGGCCAAGCTCTCTCGCATCGCCTCGTCGAATTGAGGGGGCGATCGCGGGGCGGCACGGGGCGTCGGGAGGAGTGATCGACCGGCCATGAGGAATTCGGCAAGCCCTGGCCTATCGTCCCCCCCGGGCGCGATGGACGAGGAAGGCGGCCGGCGGGGTCAGGAGGCAGGCGAGCAGGAAGAGGCCGGCGACGCTCTGGAGGCTCATGTGGAGGTGCTCGTCGGCGAGCCGGCTGAAGTCCATCCAGTGGCCGCCCCCCTTCGCATCGCCGTATTCGTCCCGGTGTTGCCGGCTGGACATCAACTGGTAGGCGAAGCGGGCGTCGGCCAGGACGATGAAGAGCCCGACGAAGGCGTAGAGCGGGCGCTCGCTCCCGCGGAGGATCTGGCTGCCGCTCAGGGCCCGGTACAGGAAGATCCCGGCGATGGTCAGTTCCATGCCGTGCCCCATCGCCACGATCAGGAACTCGCGGAGCGGCGAGAAGGCCGCGAAGGTATAGACGATCGCGCAGATCAGGGTCGCGAGGAGCTCCCGCCGATCCCCCCTCGCGCGGAGGATCGCGGAGGTGATGACCCCGTAGATCAGGATGAGCACGAGCGGCACCTGCCCGGTCCGGTGCGAGACGCCGCCGCCGTAGGTCAGGTCGAACGACGGCAGGGCGGGGCACCCGAAGAACCAGGAGGTCGCGACGTGGCCGAGCTCGTGGATGACCGTCATCAGCACCGCGGGCACGAAGCCGAGGAGCGGGAAGACCAGGGCGGCCACCGCGAGCCCCGCGCCGATCGCCAGCGATTTCACCGCGTCCCTGTCGATCGCCTTCGCCGCCTTACGTCGGGCCTTCGCCCGTTTCGGGGCAACTTCCGTCGGCGCCGCGGTCGGACGGGCGGCGGGCCGGGGGAGGAGCGGGAGCGGTTCCTCCGCGGCCGGGATTCTCGCCACGACCCCGCATTGCTTGCAGCGGTAACGCCGGCCGGCCAGTTCCCCATCGACCTGAAACGACTTGCCGCAGCCCTGGCATGTGAACGCGATCATCGCCACATCCCCGATCCCCCTCCGTCATCCCCGGATGCCCGAGACTCGACTCGCATCCACGAGTCGTTCTCGCATGAAATGCGCAGGAACTTTCATCAACTCGAACGCAATCCCAAACACGACTTAAGATGAGGGTTTAGCATGACACCATGTATGTTGTCAATTTCCAGATGTCTCCCCCGAGCATATCCGGGGCTGCGGCGAGAGGGTGCCCGCCGTGCTCGGGCCGGGCGTCGGTTATCGCCCCCGGGTGGCGTTTGATGTGCGGATAAGGCACGTCTTGAATCCCCGCACCTTTGTCCGATATTATTAAAAATGACGTCGGTCCGCTCCGGTCGAAGGTCCGAATTTCGTGGAGGCCAGGCCATGTCCACCATCGAGTCGGCGAGCCAGGTCGAGGCACCTAGGAAATCGTACGGCTGGCGACTGAAGATCCTGCTCGGGCTGAACTTCCTGGCCCTGGGCGTCTTCATCTTCTCCCGCCTTAGCCCCTCGCAGGTGGAACGACTGGGGCCTTTGGCCGAGTCGCTACACGCGGCGCTCAATCCGTCCGAGAAGGCCTGGAAGTTCGGCCCGGCGGGGCGCCGCCTCATGGCCGACGTGAGGAAGCTCGGAGGGCAAGCCACTCGAACCGGTCGCACCCCTGGATTCCTCGGCCTCTTCGGCACCGAACATTTCTATGTCGATGTTTACGGCGAGGAGTTCGGCGACGGGGATCTCGCCCGCCTCATCGAGAAGCACGGCGATCGCATCACGGGGCTCGACCTTCGCCAGACGAAGGTCACCGACGCCGGGCTTCGACACCTGCAAGGGATGCCCCTCTTAGAGGATCTCGTACTCGGGAACGCCGACATGAGTCGCGTCCCTCGCCGCCAGGACCGGATGCCGACCAGCCCGATCACCGACGCCGGACTCGCCCATCTGCGCGATTTGAAGAAGCTCCAGAACCTCACCCTCGAAGGCCTTCCCATCACCGACGCCGGGCTCGCGGCGATGGACGACTTGCCGGGCCTTAGCGGGTTTAACCTGGTCCGGACCCAGGTTAAGGGCCCTGGACTGGCCCGGTTCAAGTCGTTGTCAAGGCTGGTCGGCCTCAGCCTCGAAGGGAGCCGGGTGAACGACGAGGGCCTGGCCCACCTCGCGGGGGCTACCAAAGTCCAGTGGCTCCGCCTCAATGGGCTCCCCCTCACGGCCGACGGCCTGGAGGTCTTGAAGTCGATGCCAGGCCTCGTGCATCTGGACATCACCGGCTGCGGGTTCCTCGACGAGGAGGTCGCCAAGTTCGAGGCCAGCCAGCCGGGATTGACGGTCGAGCATCGTTGAGACCGTCTCGCCTTCGTCGAGCTTCCTCCAGCGCCGAGGGGCCTCGCCGTCAGAAGGCGTCGGCGGGGATGGCCTCGCCGCCTGCGATCGAGTGCAGGGCATCCCACACGTCGGGGTTGATCGAATCCTTGACGAACCGGACGCCCCCGCCGCCGAGCAGGGCGTGGACGCCCCCGGCGTGGCGGCTCCTGGCGGCGTTGACCGAGCGGAAGAGGATGCCTTCCGGATCCCCCTCGCAGGGGAGCCTGCGCACCGGCTCGTCGAGGCAGACGGAAGGGTGATGGAGCACGTCGCGCTCGTAGCTCATCACGCGGTTCTTAAGGCCGTTGGGCGGGAAGCTGCTCATGTAAGAGTTCGACCCCGGATAACTCAGCCAGATCGCCCCTCGCATGTCGGAGGCCCGCCCCTGGAGCAGCTCGGAGGCGAACACCGTGTTATCCAGGCCGTCGCTGACCGCCGCGAACCGGACGTTGCCGGCCTGGCCGAAGGGGGAGGGCCGCCAGTTGTAGAGCCCGTCCATGCGGAACCCGACGAGCTGGCCGTAGACGTTGTTGCCCCAGTTGACGCCGTAATTCCCACGGGCCTGCTCGAGCGGCGAGGTTCGCGAACCCGGCAGCACGTCCGGCACCGCGAACGCCCTCGCGTCGTCGCTCGGGCATTGGTAGACGCCCATCGAGGTCGACGTCACGGTCGAGTTGAACGCGAGGCCACGCCCGTCGAGGCCGATCGAGCCCAGGTCGTAGTTGTAGGCGTCGGCGAGGGGCCTTTGCTCCAGGAAGGGGAGCAGGAGCACGTTCCAGGGCGTCGCCTGATCTTCTGGCTTCCCCGTGTCCGCGACCAGGGGCGTCCCGGGGGCGTTGCGGATCACGACGATCCGCCCCGGGACGATGACGTCGAAGGCCGCCTGATAGCCGTGGATGGCCAGGCCGACCTGCTTGAGGTTGTTGCTGCAACGCGCCCGCCTGGCGGCCTCGCGTGCCGACTGCACGGCCGGAAGGAGCAGGGCGAGGAGGATCGCGACGATCAGGACCACGACCAGCAGCTCGATCAGCGTGAACGCACGGCCGGATCTCGTCCGCATGGCTGCCACCCTCGGGCGTTCGATCCGCCCATTCATGGGGCGCGGGGCATCAAGTGACGTCCCGTCACTTTAATCCGGCCGGTCGGAGGGGTCGAGAGCCCCCCCGGTCAAGGGACCCTCAGCGCCCCGCGGGGCGGTCCCGACGCTCGAGCCGATAGCGGATCGTCATGCGGCTCGGTACCTTCGGATCCCCCTCCATCTGGAGCAGGCCCACGGTGCCTTCGCGGGTCAGGAAGACGAACGTGTCGGGATGTTCCGAGTAAAGATCGCCGGTAGTCGACATCTGGGCGATGCGAGGCTCGCGGAGCGGTGTGCGATCCAGGATCTCCCCGGCCTTTTCGAGGGTCAGGTCGTCGAACGCGTCGGGGCTGATGCGTGCGGAGGTCATCCCGAGTCCGTCGAGTTGGTGGTGGATCTTCGCTCCCGGCTTCGGGGGCTGGGCCGCAACGCTTTCCGACGTCACTTCGCCCTCGACCTCAGGCCTGCACGCGAGCAGGTCCAGGCCTTGCTCGCGGGACCAGCGGTTGAATCCCTCGTTACTGAGCATGCCATGCTCGTTCGCCAGTTCCTCGGGCTTCAGGAAGTCGGGCGGGCTCGATCTTCGGCCGGTCTCGAGGTCGAGCAGGCATTCTCGCCCGGATTTTGAAGCCTCAAGGCTCGTGGTGACGACCTCGCCGAAGGGCGTGCCTCCCCGATCCGTGCGGCCCGGCAACGCGGCCGACCCGGATTTCGAATCAGAAGTTGCAGACTCCCACATGCGATAGCGGAGGCGGCATCGATCGCCTTGCAGCTCCTTGGGGAGCATCTGAATGATGCCGCGTCCCCCTACGCGGGTCGTGAAAAGATAAGTCGCCAATTCGCCACCAGCCGGGACCTTTTCGGAGGGTGAGGTCAAATCCTTCGCCTCCTCGCCGATCTGCAGCGGCTTGCCCTCGCGGACCTCGTCCTCGATGGTCTCCCATCGACCGTTGTCGACTCGCCAGAGCTGGAGATCGATGGCGGAGGGCGTCTGATGTTGTCGAAGGTCGATTCCATTTCGACGGGTCCACTCCGCATAGGGCCGCTCGTCGTTCGGGGCATGTTCCGACGCCTTCATCCCCTCGAATAAGGAGAAGGCCCGGCCGGCGTCGAAATCTACGGATGAATCTCGGTTGGCATAAGGCATCGGGCTCAGTCGTAGCGTGCGTACCGGTCCGAGGCGGACCCCCGGCCCCGTGGGGAAGAGCGGCCCGTATCGGGCGATGCCCGCCTTCTCGACGAGGTCTTCTTCTCGCTTCGGAGGCTCGACAGCCTGCAACTCCTCTTGCGTGGTGAATTCCCGGAAATGCCCGGCCCACCAGGTCCTCCATCGTTCCTGACATTGCTCGAACGAGACTTTGGCCCGGGTTTGCTGCTCGGGGGAACCCTCCAACTGGATGAAGCGGACATCATTGCCGGCCTTATCGCGGTAGTCTGCGTGCCTGGTGATCGACTCGAGCGCCGTGAGGATTTCGTCGACGGGCCTGCCGCTGTTGACCGGCTCCGACTGATGCAGCTTGCGCATCTCTTGATAAGTTTGATGGTCCAGCATGAACTCCTGCAGGTCGCGGTCGAGGATGAAGAAGGCGCAGTTGGAGCCGGGGGGGCGGAGCGTCTTGGGGATCGCCCGGATCAGGGCCGGGACGGCGCGAGGGTCGCCGATCGCGCGGAGTGCGAAGCCCAAAGACCGGAGCGTGGCATCCCGGTCCGTGCGGTCGAGCTCGGCGATGAGCTCGGGCACGGCGTCCTTGCCGATCGCGGCGAGCTCACGGATCGTCCGGGCCCACTCCTCGTCGCGGCTGAAGACCTGATAGGTGCGGAAGAAGTAGATCAGCTCCCGGGCCCGCTGCGCACGAGCCTCGGCGTTGGGTATCACTCCCTGCGAGGCTTTCGCCGGTTCGACATCCTGCCTCGCCGCCGCCTGCCTCAGCAAGTGGCCGCCGGCCGCGAGCAGGCCGAGGGAGACGAACACCAGGGCCGACGCCTTCAATCGAGTCATGAATAGGCTCCTCAAGAATCCTTCCGAGAGCGTTGCGATGGACGCCGAGACGGTCCCGACATTCAAGCCGCCGTGCGACACCGCCCGGAGGGTGGCGTCCACGAGCGGGGCGGGCAGGGGAGGTGCCACGATCGACGGATCCGGCACGGCCCCCAGGAATCCGGCCCCCGACAGCACCGACCCGTGCCGGGCGAGCCTGGCCTTGAGCAATTTCCGGCCGCGCGCGAGCCGGACGCCGATCGTCCCGACCGGGCAGTCGAGTCGGGTGGCGGCCTCCTGATACGTGAGCCCTTCGAGGTGGTAGAGGATGATCGGGACCCGATACCGCGCCGGCAGCCTGTCCAGTTCCTCGTCGAGCCACTCCATCGCGTCCCGGCGACGACCCTCGGCCTCCGGGTCGGTGGCCGGCTCGACCTCGCGATCCAGCCGCCGGGCCCTCTCCCGGAGCGCGACCGCCCTGGCCCTCGCGGCGACCCTCCGGCTCACCCCGTGCAGCCAGGGGCCGAGCGACTCGCCGAAGCGGAACGCCCCGACCCTCCGGAAGAACACGATGAACGTGGCCTGGAACGCATCCTCGACGTCGTTGGGGTCGTCGAGATACCGGCGGCAGACCCCCAGCACCATCGGCCCATGCCGCCTGACGATCGCCTCGAATGCGACCTCGGCCGCGTGTGAGGCCCTCTCCGACTCCTGCCGCCGCTCCAGGAACTGCCTGACGAGCTCGTCGTCCGACATCCCCGCGGACGTCCCCACCGAGAAGAGTGCATCCAGATCTCTCCGATCGCTCATCCTGCCGTCCTCTGCCTGTCCTGACTCCCCGCGTCGCCCGTCACCCATGCTATGCACCCCGGACCCCTGCAAATTTCCTGACTTTACCGGATTGCAGGTTTTGAGGTGCCGGGTATCCGGCCGGCGACTCTCTCGTCATCCTTTTTGTTACCACACAAGAGGATGCCGAGATGGACGCGCGGCCGGATACCCGGCGAGTCGATCGTGGACCAAAACCCGCATAGGCGGGCACGGCCCTGGAACTGTTCCCCACCGGCTTCGGCCGTGACTATCGCCTCCGCGGATTCGGCCGCCCGTCCCGCAAGCTCGACGGCCTGTGAAGCTCCGCAAGCTCATCATGGCCGACGGCCGTTCCTACTGGCTCCGCCCCAGCTCCATCGCCGGCTACATGGCCGGCACCACCGACGAGTTGGCCTACCCGCTGCTCCTGGCGGTCCACGGCGTCCCCGCCCGGCTGCTGGCGGTCGGCTTCGGGCACGGCGAGATGGACTGGCATCGACTGGCCGAGCGACTGGGGCGGAGCAGCCTGGTGGGCACGACCTTCCGCGACCCGTCCCGGCTGCCGGCGCACCTCGCCGCCGACGAGCACCACGCCGATTGGGCCGGCGAGAAGGGCCATGTCGCCACGACCGTCGGCGGGGGCTGCCTGCTGGGCGTGGCCCTGACGTCCTCGGCCGATGACGACCACCTCCGCCGGGCCTACGGCATCTTCGCCGCCGAGGCCCGTGACGTCGAGCCGGGATACGCCCCCGAGACGGTCAACGCCGATGGTCGGGCGGCGACGCGCAACGCCTTCCTCCGGCTGTTCCCGACCGTCGCGGTGATCCTCTGTTTCCTGCACGGGTTCCTCAAGGTCCGCGACCGCTGCCGCAAGGCCCACGACCTGCACCGCCGGATCTGGGAGGTGTACCGGGCCGCCGACGCTGGAGAGTTCCGAATCCGGATGGGACACGCTCCGGAGTAGGTGCGCCGAGCGGACCTGGACCGCGCCGGTGCGCGAGGCGCTGGAGAAGCTGGAGGGCAAGACGGCGGCCTATGCGGCGGCCTATGACCACCCGGGCTGCCACCGCACGAGCGACGCGGTAGACCGGCCGATGAACCGGCTCTGCCGGCTGATCTATGCCGGCCGGGGCCTGCACGGCCATCAGGGTTCGTCCGAGCGGCGGCTGAGGGGCTGGGCGCTGTTACAGAACTTCCGGCCCTACGCCCCGAGGGGAAGGTGCCTCGTCCTTTCGACAGCCCGGCCAATCGGCTCAACGGCAAGCGTTATCATGAACACTGGCCGCACAACCTGATGGTTTCGACCTCACGGATGGGCTTCAGAGCCCCGAAACCTGCAATCCGGTAGAGTCAGGAAATTTCAACGATGTCTTCGGGCGATTGCAAGGTGACTGGCCGGGCGGGCCCCGGCCATCGCTAGCAGGGCCGGGATCGGGGTCCCGCGCCCGTTGTCGGCGATTGACCACCGACGCCCGAGGAGTAGACTGGCCCTTTGAGGGGACCGGGTCGTTTCCCACGTTCGATCACCAGAAGGAGAGGAGCACGGCTATGTCTGACGGCTCGCAGAATCTTTCTCGGCGTGACATGATGCGGCTCGGGGCGACGGGGGTCGCGGCGGCTGGCATGACCGGCCTGCCGGTTCTGGCGGACGAGAAGGGGGCGCCCGACAAGCTGCCGAGGCGGCGATACGGCCGCACCGGTCTCGAGATCGGCTGGCTCGTGGGGGCGTCCGACTGGACCAAGGAGCTCATCCCCAGGGCGGTGAACGCCGGGGTCAACTACTGGCACAAGGCCCACGTCTGGCGCGCCGAGACGCTCCCGCCGGCCATCAAGGCCCAGCCGAGGGAGTCGTACTACCTCGAGTGCGTCGTGGACCGCGTGAACGGGGACCACAATCGCGGCAGCATCGACGAGGAGCAGCACTACCAGTTCGTCAAGACCCGGCTGAAGGAGGCAGGCGTCGGGTATTACGACGTCTTCAAGTTCCACTTCGGCTATCACTCCGTGGAGGAGGCGAAGCAGAACACGGGGATGGTCCGGGCCTTCGAGCGGCTCAAGAAGGAGGGGCTGGTCAAGCACCTGGCCATCTCGCAGCACCACTACAACGCGATCGGCGGGGACATGGCCTGGGAGATCCTGGATTACCTGGCCGACAATCGCCCGTATGACGCGACCCAGTTCTTCTACACCTATGACGATCGCAAGGAGGTGCAGGAGTGGATCGACGTGGCGAAGAAGAAGGACATCGGGACCATCGCCATGAAGACGATGGGGGGCGTCGGGCGGGCCTCGCACGACGAGAAGTTCATGAAGCTCCTAGCCGACCCGAAGTATCGGGGGAGCACCCCCGGCGCGGCGATGGTGAAGTGGCTGAGGTCGAATGACAACCTGACCGCCGCGGTGATCGCGACCAGGAATTTCGACCAGTTCCGCGAGAACGCGGGGGCGGCCGCCGGCCTGGCCATGACCCCGCAGGACAACGCCGCGCTCGCCCTGCTGTCCGGCTACAACAAGGGCCTGACCTGCCTGCTCTGCGCGCAGTGCGTCACCGACTGTCCCGATCACATCGCGATCGCGGATATCTTCCGGTACGAGCGTTATGCCCGCGACTATCAGGACGTCGAGCGGGCGCGGAGGGAGTATGCCGGCCTGACGAAGAACGGCACGTCCTGCGTCGGCTGCGGCGATTGCCTGCCGGCCTGCTCGCAGGGGATCGATATCGCCGCGAAGCTGAGGGACGTGCACCGGCTCCTGGGCTAATGACCGTCGCGGCCCCCTCGCGGACGATCCCCCGACATCCCCCTCGCTCCCCTCGAGGAGCGAGGGGCCTCAAGGCCCGCCGCGCCGGGTCGTCGGCCGCCATCGATTCCGCCCGGCCCCGTCGGGCCGATCGAGGGCCATACTTCGCCAGGAGCCCGAGGATGGCGCCCTTGTCCGGGCTCGCGATGGCATCAATAGATATGCGAACAAGACCAGTTTCCGCGCCGGCCGCGAGGAAAACCGCGGTCGATTCCAGATTTGACGGGTATTTGAGTAGACTCTCGTGCAACGACGTGATGATTTCATCATTCTTCGATGGCTCAAGAGGGATTCCGGGGTGATGAGGAATTCGTCGTTCGGCTCTGCTAGGATCGAGGGCCTTGGACCTCTCTGACCGACATCGCGATCGGTACCGCGAGCCCCCATCATGGTGAACATCCGGGACCTCTTCGACGACGCCAAGTGCTTCCCGACCGTCCGCGATTTGCGGTGGCCCGATGGCGTCGCCTGCCCCTCGTGCGGTTCGGCCTCGGCCGTCAGGAATGGCCGCGACGACACCCAGCCCGACCGCCGGCGGTACGAGTGCCATGGCTTTCGCAAGCGGTTCGATGACCTCACCGGCACGAACTTCGCCGGCCACCATCAGCCGCTGCGGACCTGGGTCGCCTGCTTATATCTCATGGGCCTGAACCTCTCTGGTTTGCAGGTCGCCCGCGAGCTCGGCGTCGACAAGTCCGACGCCCGCGACATGATCACGACCCTCCGCCGGGGGATCGTCGCAGGCACTCCACCGGAGACGCTCTCCGGCGAGGTCGAATGCGACGAGGTCTACGTCGTGGCCGGGCACAAGGGCCATCCCGAGGCGGTCAGAAAAAAAGGGCGGCTTGGCCGACGGCGACGCCTGAGAGGGGCCCCGGGGCGGGGGACGCTCGAGGAGGTGAAGCCGCCGATCTTCGGCATGCTGCAGCGCGGCGGGCGGGTCGTGATCCGGATGCCGGAGGACGTGAAGCAGGCGACGATCCGGATGCTGATCGATGCGACGATCGCGCCGGGGACGCTGGTCCACACCGACGAGGACGACATCGACAGCCGGCTGGAGGGGTGGGGATATCGGCATAAGACGGTGTGTCACGGGAGGGGCAGATACGCCCGGGATGAGGACGGCGACGGCTTCCATGAGGTCCACGTGAACACGATGGAAGGGTTCTGGTCGCTCCTGCGGAGTTGGCTCCGCCCGCACCGCGGGATCCCGCAGGAATCGCTGCCGTTGTACCTGGCATTCTTCCAGTTCGTGCACAACGCCCGTGCCCGCGGGAGGGCACTCCTCGGTGCCCTCATCGCCCAATTGCTGGCACCACCCTGGAATCCATCTTGAGCCTCAAGCTTTTCGAGGTGGCTGGGTCCCTTTAGGGTCGTCCAGGGCGCCCGGGCCGGAGGCAAGCACCGGTCAGTCGCTTGATGGGCAAACCGACTGCATCAGCTTTGAATCCCTCATGAGCCGCCAATGATAGGGTTGAGCGAGATCCGGCTGCGTCAGAGGCCTATCGTGGTGCGATATGCGGCGTCGGCCGTCTTCGTCGGGCTGGCAGTGCTCGCCCGATGGGCCCTGGCGCCGATCCTGAGCGACCGGCAACCATTCCCCACATTCTACGTCTCCGTGACCGCGGCCGCCTGGTGGGGGGGCCTGCGTCCCACGCTCTTCGCCATCGTTTTGGGCTACCTCGCGGCCGACTGGTTCTTCATCTCGCCTCACAACGCATTCTCGGCATTGAATCTCGCCAACACAGGCATCTACTTCTTCGTGGGCCTATCCATCGCCTTCTTCACTCAGATGATGCACCTCGCCCAGGATCGGGCCGAGGTGAACGCGGCCAGGGCCAACGAGAGGCAGAGCGAGCTCGAACAGGAGATCGTCGAGCGGCGCAGGGTCGAACTGGAGAGGGAACGCCTCTTCGATGAGCTGAGGAACGCTCAAGAACGACTCGAGGCGGTGCTGCGTCAGATGCCGGCCGGCGTGATCATCGCGGAGGCTCCTTCCGGCGACATCATGCTCACCAACGAGCAGGCGGGGCAGATCTGGCGGGGGCCCCTCGCCATGACCGAGGGCGGGGGAGGTCACCTGATCGACGAGCTTCGCGCCAAGGACGGCCATCCCTATTTGCGGCACGAATGGCCGCTCTCCCGGACGTTAGCCACCGGCGAGGTCGTCAGCAACGAGGAAGTGCGGTTCCCGCAAGGCGACCGCGGGTGGGGAACCGTGCTCGTCAGTTCCTCCCCGATCCGTCATCCTGACGGCTCCATCGTGGCCGTCGTGGCGGTCCTCTACGACATCACGGCCCGGAAACGCTCCGAGGATGCCCTGAGAATCGCCCATGAGGAACTGGAGACCCGCGTGGCCGAACGGACCGCCGACTTGGCCAAGGCGAACGAATCGCTCAGGGCCGAGGTCATCGAGAGGCGGCTGGCCGAGCAGACGCGGAATGACCTGCTCCGCCGCCTCGTCACCGTGCAGGAGGAGGAACGCGGCCGGATCGCGCGCGAACTCCACGACCAGATGGGCCAGCAACTGACGGCCCTCAAGCTCGGGCTGGAAGCCCTCGGCCCGCTCGATGATCCGCCAGTTGATGCGCCGGATCGCCTGCGTAATCTGCTCGAGCTCACTCGCCAGCTCGGGCATGATATGCACAGGATCGCCTGGGAGTTGGGGCCGGCGGCCCTGGAAGAGCTCGACCTCCCGACGGCCCTCTCGATCTACGCGGATGAATGGTCGGGGCTCTCTCGGGTCGCGGTCCAGTTCCAATGCCTCGGCGAATGGGAGGGCCGCCTCTCCACCCAGGCCGAATCGACGCTATATCGGGTCGTCCAGGAGGCCCTGACCAACGTCGCCAAGCATGCTCACGCCGGCCGGCTCAGCCTCATCCTGGACCGACGCGACAATGAGGTCCTGGTCGTCGTCGAGGACGACGGGCTTGGTTTCGACGCCGAGGCCTTGAACGAACCCTCGGCATCGGAGAAGCGACTGGGCCTGATCGGGATGAAGCAGCGTGTGGACGCATTGGCCGGCGTCTTCCAACTCGAATCCGTGCCGGGCGGCGGCACAACGGTGTTCGCCCGAATTCCCCTCCTCGACGCGACCGGGAGAAGGCTCGGTGAATAAGCTGCGAATCCTGCTCGTCGACGATCATACCGTCGTGAGAGAAGGCTTGAGGTCCCTCATCAACGGGCAGGCCGATCTCGAGGTCGTGGGAGAGGCCGCCGACGGCCATGCCGCCTGCGCGAAGGCGATGGAGCTGTTGCCGGATGTCATCGTCATGGACGTCTCCATGCCCGGGTTGTCGGGCGACGAGGCGACGGAACGATTGAAGCGGGAGAGGCCGGAGGTCCGGATCCTCGCCCTGACCGTGTTCGAGGATAAGGGCCACCTCAGGAAGTTGCTCAGGGCGGGGGCCTCGGGCTATATACTCAAGCTCGCCACGAGCGAGGAGCTGATCCGCGCGATCCGCGTCGTCGCCTCGGGCTCCGTCTACCTCGACCCTGTCCTGGCCGGTAAGGTCGTCGACGACATCGTCCAGGATGGGCACGAGCCGAGGAAGGGCGACGCAACCCGGCTGACCGAGCGAGAATCGCAGGTCATCCTCCGGGTGGCCCAGGGCTTCAGCAACAAGGAAATCGGGGCACAACTCGAGATCAGCGTCAAGACCGTGGAGACCCACAAGCTCCGCTCCATGGAGAAGCTGGGGCTGAGGAGTCGCGCGGAAGTCGTCCAGCACGCCCTCCGCCAGGGTTGGTTGGGTAGCAGCTGATCCCTCGGGCGCATGATTGCCGCAATCGCGAGCCCCGGTTCCTCCGCGGGACATCAGGGAATTCCCTGAGTCGTGTAAGCCATCGGCCTACTCTTCGCCTCGCGGAATACTCAGGCATTTCTCGCATCCTGCCGATCGCCCCAACCTCGCCCCTCCCGGATACTTAATTGGAGAGCCCGAGGGCACCGAGGGTGGGCCGGCTCAAGGCGTACTTTTCGCCGCCCGGCCTTCCCGCTCGGGCCAGTGCCCTTCGACGCGCGTCCACTTCTTGATGAATGCAGGCCCCGGCCGCGTGCCATTCCGATCACCTTGCGGAGTGAATGACTTGCTTGATCACAAACTCCATGATCTTTGAATCTTAACCCGGCGGGCGATGCCGCCCGTCGGCCGGCCCCGTGTTCCCCTCTCGTCGGCTATCCGGCCCGCACCTTGAACGCGCCGGCGGAGGGGACACGGCGGCCATCGCCCGGTCATCGCGATCGGGACGAGCCGACCGCCCACATCCATTTCTAACGGGCGCCAACCGAGGAGGACTGGCATCGGCCATCTCACTTCGGATCGTTCCTCGGCGATGGCCCCGGTCTCCTCCAGGAGTCGAGCCAGTACCATGAAACTCATCATCAATCGCGGAAAGGCGAGCGGAAAGGCGATCACGATCACCTCGAGGAGCTTCCTCATCGGCCGCGACTCGGCATGCCAGCTCCGCCCCCTGAGCGAGGAAGTCAGCCCGCGTCATGCCGAACTCCGGATACGGCCCGGCCTCGCAATGATCGCAGACCTCGGCAGCGCGAACGGCACGCGGGTCAACGGGCGACGGCTCACCGGCCCGGTCTCGCTCCGGAGCGGCGATCGCATCGAGATCGGCCCCTTGTCGGTGACCGCGATGCTGGAGGAGCAGGGTCGGCCCTGGCGCAAGAGGGGACTCTCCGAGGATCAGATCGCGGCATGGCTATCCGACGAATCAGAAGGGGCCGAAGAAGACCCGGGCCTCGAACCCGGGGCTGAAGGGAGCCGGCCCCAATCCGCGCGCGGAGATCGCCGGGCCGCCGCCGAGGCCGACTCCGCCGCCTTCGACCTGCTCAAGGAAATGTCCGTTCGCCGAGGATAAAACGCCTCCCGCCCGAATACCGGCCTGTAGCAGAACGGCCCGTGCGGCCGAGCAGCCCCGCCTCGACGCGGCCGCCCCATGGCGGCCGCTCCGAACAAATGCCGGCCCAAATCTCCGGAGTCGAAATTCATGTGGAATCGGAGCCTCCTGCACGAGTTGATCGCCGGCGGCCTGAAGGGCCAGCGGCTCATCGTCGTTGCCAATCGCGAACCTTACATCCACCGATATGTCGGGGATGTCGTCGAATGCATGCGCCCGGCCAGCGGGATGGCGACCGCGCTCGACCCGATGATGCAGGCCTGCGGCGGGACCTGGGTGGCCCACGGCTCGGGGGACGCCGATCGGCTGACGGTGGACGCCGACGACCGCGTGAGGGTGCCCCCGGAGAGCCCTCGGTACACGCTGCGGCGGGTCTGGCTGACCAAGGAGCAGGAGGAAGGCTATTATCACGGCCTGGCCAATAGCGGCCTGTGGCCCTTGTGCCACGTCGTCTTCACGCGGCCGAGCTTCGATCCCGCGCACTGGCGGGCCTATCGGGAGGTCAATGAGGTCTTCGCGGAGGCCATCCTGCGCGAGGCGGACGGCGGCCCGGCCATCGTCTTCATCCAGGATTACCACTTCGGCCTGCTGCCCCGGATCCTCAAGCGGCGCAATCCGCAACTGACCGTGGCCCAGTTCTGGCACATCCCCTGGCCCAACCCCGAGACATTCCGGGCGTTCCCATGGAAGGAGGAACTGCTCGACGGGATGCTCGGCAATGATCTCCTGGGATTCCACCTCGGCTATCACTGCCAGAACTTCCTCGAGACCGTCGACAGGAACCTCGAGGCCAGGACGGACCGCGAGGTGATGGAAGTGCTGCGATCGGGGCACTCGACCAGGGTCCGGCCGTTCCCGATCAGCATCGACTTCGAGAGGCAGGAGGCCCTGGCGTCGAGCGCCGAGGTCGAACACGAGGCCATCCGCTGGCGTCATCGCCTGAAGCTCGAGAGGAAGGTCCTGGGACTCGGGATCGAACGCATCGACTACACCAAGGGGATCCCCGAGCGGCTCAGGGCCATCGACAGGTTCCTCGAGACCGCGCCGGAGTATCGCGGGCGGCTCGTCTACTTCCAGGCCGGGGTGCCCAGCCGCGGCCACATCCGCGCCTACCAAGACCTCGACGACGAGATCGATAGCCTCGTCGAGCAGATCAATTGGAAGTGGGGGGCGGGCGCCTGGCGGCCGATCGTCTACGAGAAGCGCCACTTCAATCAAACCGAGATGATCGCGCTCCATCGCCTGGCGCATTTCTGCATCGTGAGCTCCCTGCACGACGGGATGAATCTCGTGGCGAAGGAGTTCGTCTCCAGCCGCGTCGATGAGGATGGGGCCCTGATCCTCAGCCGGTTCACCGGGGCGGCCCGCGAGCTGACCGACGCCATACAGGTCAACCCATTCGCGATCGAGGAGATTACCGGCGCGATCCGAGATGCCCTGGACATGCCCCGGGCGGAGCGGGTCCGCCGCATCCGGCGCATGCGCGAGATCGTCGCGGAGAATAACGCCTACCGCTGGGCCGGGAAGATCGTCTCGACGCTCCTGCGCCTCGACGCGGACGAGGCCAGGCCCCCCGCCGCTCGTCGGGAGGTCGACTACTCATCTCTCAACGGGGAGCCCGATGTCAGGACCATCTCCTCTGTCCGAAGCCTTGGATGAGATCCGCGAGACGGTGCGCGCCTCGGATCGCATCTTCCTCTTCCTGGACTTCGATGGGACCCTCTCGCCCATCGCGCCGACGCCGGATGCCGCGCGCCTCCCGGAGGGGACTCGCACAATCCTGGAGGAATTATCCAGGCGACCCGACTATGTCATCGCCATCGTGAGCGGTCGCGGCCTCGACGACGTCCGAGACCGCGTCGGGATCGAGGGGCTCTTCTATGCCGGGAATCACGGGCTCGAGATCCGCGGGGGCGGGATGAGCTTCAACGAGCCGTCGGCGTCGGAGTTGCGTAGCCGGCTGGCGCTCATCCATCAAAAACTCAAGGGGCGCCTCAGCTCGATCCCGGGCATCCTGGTCGAGTCCAAGGGGCTATCGGCATCGGTCCATTATCGCCAGGCCTTCGCGATGCACTTCCGGGAGATCGAGGATTCGATCCGGGCCTTGGTCTCCGAAGGCCACCCGGATTTCGCGGTCTCGCCGGGGAAGATGGTCTGGGAGGTCCGCCCCCGGGTCGGATGGCACAAGGGTCGCGCCGTGCGATGGCTCCTCGAGCAGCTCTGGGCGGAAAAAAGCATCACGATTTACATCGGCGATGACGTCACGGACGAGGATGCGTTCAAGGAAGTAGGGCCTCGATTCAGCATCCGCGTCGGCGAGGACCGTTCAACCGAGGCCGCTTATTGCATCCGAGACACAAAGCGTGTGGCTAGCTTCCTTCTCTGGCTCTCGATCGTCTCGCGGAGGGAGGACGGTCGTGGACTACGACGATCCGGCCCCTCTGCAGATCCCGAGGCATTCGGATAGTCGAAGTGCGTTCGGTTTGGCGATGTCGCGACGCGGTGAATTTGCGGTCCCGCTCAAGACGATCGCGGAATCGGTCGTGCAAGAAGGCGTTCCTCCGCGGCGACCCATGCAACCCACCCTGTCCGAGCTCGCACAGGAGCGTGCAAGAATAGGAAGAGATCATGGAGCCTTTCCCCGAAGATCTCCTCGCATTCATGACTTTGAATATCGAGTCGGTCGAGCAGCTCGAGATCCTGCGACTCCTGGGAGAAGACCTGGCCAGGGACTGGGACGCTGCCTCATTGTCCATCCGGTTCCAGGCCACACCCTTTCTCGTAGGGCGTCATCTCACATCACTGACCGCGCGGGGGTTGATCCATCCCTCGACGAGGGTTGGATTGTAATACAATGATTTCTCCCATTAGATAGTCATCGCTCCAGCCGCATCCACGACGCTTCATCGCCACGCTCTCGCGCCCGGGGTGCCGGTTCAGCAGCAACAAGCTGAATCGGTTCAGCCACGCCAGGTTCTCGCGAAGGTGCCTCTCCCGCACTCGTGACTCATCCTCGCGGTACGTCACGTCCAGGGTCCAGTAGCAGCCGTTCTCCACGCCCCAATGCGATCGGACCTCATGCGAGAACGCCTTCGCGTCCGCGCCCACCGGCATGCCGTTGGGCAGCGGCAGGACGGAGACGAGGAGTCCCTCCTTGATCTCGGCCCACCTGGCGATGGCCATCGGCCCGGAGGCCCCGGCCAGGACGGCGATGCGAACGCAGAGTGGGGGGATGCGACCCGCATGGCGAACCTCCGGGGTGATCACTGGTCGAGTCCACCGGTCTCAACCAGGGATGCCGGGCGTCCAGAGAGCAGTCACTTCGGCCCGCTTCCCTCGGGCCGGGCGAGCAGGGGGCGTGCGGGTTCGCACTCGGGCCCGCACGAGGGCGCGGAGATGCCCTCGGGCCTTCGCTTGTGCCGCGAAGGCACGAGGGCTCCTTTCGAGATGAGGGGGGATCGATCAGGGGATCGACCGCCTCCCGGGGAGGGCCTTGCGCAGCATGGCCATGATCCCCAGGCCGAGCACGGCGAAGGTCGAGGGCTCGGGGACGGCGGAGATCTGGATCGTGGCGATCAGGTCGTCCGACGAGATCAGGTGGGAGATGTCGTAACCCTTCGGTGTGGCCTTACCGAGGATGCTATTCAGGTAGGCGCTCGGGTCGGTCGCCCCGCCGAAGACGGGCGAGATGACACCGTTCTGATCCACGTGATCCGCGGCGTTGTCGCCCACGACGAACGCGGCGCCGAACTGGATGTTGTTGACCTCGGTCCCCGCGTCCCAGACGTTGTGGCCGAAGATCTGGATCGTCGTGGGTCCGACGAAATGGCCGCCCGCGTCGAAGAGCTGGAAACCCTTCGCGTCG
This sequence comes from Singulisphaera chitinilytica, assembly GCF_049331405.1. Classification (NCBI taxonomy): domain Bacteria; kingdom Pseudomonadati; phylum Planctomycetota; class Planctomycetia; order Isosphaerales; family Isosphaeraceae; genus Singulisphaera; species Singulisphaera chitinilytica. Next base: position 278,991 of record NZ_CP186275.1, on the reverse strand, counting down.
GAGTTGCCTAGGAAGAAGTCGTTCGACGGGACCACCATCGCGCCGAAATTCAGGTAGCGGTCGGTCGCCGGGTTGGCGACGTCGAGGACCGTCGAAGCCGACGACCCGGGCGTCAACTGCGTCGTGCCCGCGAGGGCCTGCGAACCCTGGCCGGCGAATGCGGCCGACAACTTTGAGGAGTCCCCCAACTCGGCGAGGGCTTGCAGGGAAGACGAGGCCGTCGACCCGGGGCTGAACGTCGCAACGCTCCCATCCTGGGCGGCGAGCCAGAGCGGCGACAGGGCGAACCCGCCCGGGGCCTGGTCGTTCGTCACCGTGATCTGGAGCGGGGCGGCGGACCCCGTGCGGGATGCGGCCAGGGTGACGACGAAAGAGGCCGAGAGGGCGGCCCATCGGGCTCGCCTGGTGCGGACGCTGTTGATCATGGCGTACTCCTTTCGAAAAGGCGGTGGCGGGAGATCCCATTTTCGAGGGGAAATCGCAGGTGCCGGCCGCTCCTCGGCCGACGACGGGCGATTAGTCGTCGGGACCTCGCCAATCTGTCCGAATAATCCCCGGAATCGTGAAAATCGGAACCCAGAGCTGAATCGAGTGGACATGGGTATCGTCCAGGCCCTCCCGAAGGCGTGAGGTGCCCACGAACATCCCACGGCTGTTCGTGGCCGCCACGAAGGGGCGTGGGAGATGGCCGGGGAGCAGGGGGGTGGCTCCCGGCCCGGGGCGGCGGTTTTCCTGTTATCCCGCGCCGGGCTCCGCGACTAACCGAGGAATCGCTCGAGATGTCCTCGAATGAAACGGCGAGGTCGGACGTCTAGAGTTCGTCGGGAGGCGAATAGGCGTTGAGACGTGAACGGATCTTCAAACAATCAATGCCTTGCGTTATCTGGGGTGGGCCACAAGCGATGGGGAATCGATCGGAACTCGAGCCCGAGACCTGGGTGGAGCGGCACGGCGACAGCCTCTACCGGTTCGCGATCCTGCGAGTCGGGGACCCGGAGGTCGCGGCCGACCTGGTGCAGGAGGCCTTCCTCGAGGCGCTCCGGACCCGGGACGCCTTCGGCGGCCGATCGTCGGTCCGAACGTGGCTCATCGCCATACTCAAGCATAAGATTCTGGATCACCATCGGAGGTCGGGCCGAGAGCGTCGCCGGGAGTCTCGCGAGCCGCCCGAGGGGGGAGCGACGGCATCCGGGCCCTTCGACCGCCGCGGCTCGTGGCGGCCGGCGCCGTCGGCCTGGAAGAGCGACCCGCTCCGGGAATACGAGCGGCTGGAATTCTGGGAGGTCCTGGGGGGATGCATCGCGGAGATGCCCCCCCACCTGGCCGACGTCTTCCTCGACCTCGAGGTCGAGGGGGCGAGCCGGGAATCGATCTGCGATGACATGAACATTTCCATGGAAAACCTGTCCGTGCGGCTCTACCGGGCCCGCCTCCTCCTCAGGCGCTGCCTGGAAATCCGCTGGTTCCAGGGACGGACGGAGGGTCGCGGGAGCCCCGCGCCCCTCGCCTGGTCCGCCCCCCCGCAACACGCGCCCGAAAGGATCTGAAGACGTGGAGAATCGCGACGATCGAGATCGCAAATCCGGGGCCCTCGAGGCCCTCTCCTGGATGTGGGCCTCCTGCGAACGCGTGGCGAAATCCGAGGCCGGGTCGCTGGACGGGCCACGACCCCTCTGGGAGACCTGGTCGGTGAATGCCCATCAACTCTATTGCCCGGGATGTCGGCGATTCCGGAAGCAGTCCCGGTCGTTGACGAGGGCTCTCCGCCTACTCCGCTCGAGGGGGGAGGGGGGCGAGAAGCTCGCGGCGTTCTCGCTGCCGGCGGATATCCGCCACCGCCTCGAGGTGGCACTCAAGGACGCGGACGATTCCTGCCACGGCCCCGACGCCTCGGGACCCCCCGCGACGCCCCCCTACTGAGGGCCTCGGGAATCGCACCGCGTTGACGACGCCGAGATTCGTCGAACGGGAATTTATCATATCTCTATCATAAAAGTCCGCTAGACGCGACGAAGCCTCGCCCCCGAGGCTTCGTCCCCGACCACCGCGCGCATTTCGCAAGCCGCTCGCCATGGGCGCGAGGCCGGCGAGGGGGGCGTCCGCCCGGGGATCAAGGCCGCCGTAAGACGGCCCGGGGAGACGCTGCGCCCCGGGGTTGCAGCCAGAGATCGGGATCATTATATGAGCAAGAGGATCATATCGTGAAGAAATCAGTGAAATTTTACGTGAAGAGGGGCCTCGGGCTCCTCTGCGGCCTGGGCCTCGCCGCCCCGGTCGCGGGGGCCGAAACACCCTCGCGACCTCTTTCGGCCCAGTTGACCGGGCTGGGGCGTCAGGCCCTGCTCGCCCGCAGCGACGAGGACGCCGAGCGGTTCTTCCGCAAGGCCCTGGAAATCGACCCGGGGAACGGAGAGGCCAGTCGGCAGCTTCAAGCCCTGGTTGGGACGCGGCTCGCCTCGTCCAAAACAGGGCAGGGGACCGAACCTGCCCAGGGCTCGGCCACCATCGAGGAAGCTGAGCGCACCGCCGAGGTGATGCGGCAGCAACTGGCGGCCGACATCCGCCAGCGCGAGCAGGCGGCCCGCGACCTCGTCGCGGCCGGCCAGCCCGAGGCCGCCCTCAACGCCCTCCGGCTCGCCCAGACGGTGGTCCGGTCCTCGACCGCCGTCGGCGAGCCGGATCGCCTCGCCCTCGACCGCGAGATCCAGGCCCAGCTCATCGCGACGGTACGGGCTGAGGAGCGGATCGTCCAGGATCGCGCCGAGAGGCTTCGAGTCGAAGCGGCGGCCGAGCAGCAGGTCCGAGCCCAGGACCTGCTGACCCGCAACCACGACACGGTCAGCACCATCATGATCCAGTTCGACAGCCTGATGGCCCAGGGCCAGTACAACGTCCTGTTCAACGGCGGCACCGGCGACATCGTCGCCACCACGGCGCCGTTTTACGAGGCCCGCCTGCTCGCCCAGAAGGCCCGCGCCCTCGTGCCGGACGACCCGACCCCCCGGGCCGGCGTCTTCGTCGCCTCGACGACCGGGTTCCTCGCCCAGGAATTGGCGTATGAACAGCTCAAGGAGTTCCGCTTCATGCTCTCGATGCAGGACGCGGAGCGAGCCGCCGTCCCGTTCCCGGACACGATCACGATCGAGTACTCCGACGCTGACATCTGGCGGACCCTCTCGGAGAAGCGGATCAGGCGCTACGGCAAGGCCGTCGACTTGCTCGACCGCGACCCGAAGACGAAGAACATCATCGAGAAGCTCAACGAGCCGATCACGATGTCCTTCCCGAACGAGACGCCGTTCGAGGAAGTCCTGAAGTACATCAAGACGGCCACGACAGGGGCCAATGACGCGGGAATCCCGGTCTATGTCGACCCCGTCGGCCTGCAGGAGGCTGAGAGGACGATGTCCTCGCCGGTCACCCTCGACCTCGAGGGCGTGCCGCTGAGGACGACGCTTCGCCTGATCCTCAAGCAGCTCAGCCTCACGTACACGGTCAAGGATGGCCTCCTGACCATCACCTCCGAGCGCGCCGAGGACACCCCGACGGAGATCCGGGTCTATCCGGTCGCCGACCTCGCCATCATCCCGATCTCCCTCATCCGTGGAGGCGGCGGCGGCGTGGGCGGGTTCGGCGGTGGCGGCGGCCTCGGCGGTGGCGGCGGCCTCGGGGGCGGCGGCGGCCTCGGCGGCGGTGGCGGCGGCGGGCTCGGAGGAGGAGGAGGCAACTTCGGCGGATTCCAGTCGGTGCCGCCCGGCGGACGAATCTCGCGTCGATCCCCGGCGCCGGCTGCTTCAGAGGGTGGGGGCCCAGGATCGGCCATCACGAGATCGGACCTCAAGGTCAATTGATCAATACCTACGTGCGAACGTGTTCGAAAACGACTTCGTTTCGGGTGAAGGTATGCCGTGCCTCTGATTCACGGCAAACGAAAGGGGGATGTTATGCGTCCGATGCTCGCGAGATTGCTCGGAGTGACCGGCCTGGGTTTCGCCCTGTCGGGTGTCATGCCGCCGAGTCCCGCGAAGGGCGTCGAGCCCGCGAGGGAAGCCGTCGCGAATCCTCCGGCGGCGGTGGACCTCTTCGACGGGGTCCGTCGCGGGGCGATCACCGTCAGCGCGGAGGGCTCGGGTGATGGCCAGATGACCCTCTCCGTCACGAACCGCTCGTCGCGATCGCTCCGCGTCGTCCTGCCTCCGGGCCTCATCGCCTCGGGGGCGAGCGGGCAGTTCGGCGGCGGCGGATTCGGAGGGGCCGGCGGCGGCGGCGTGGGCGGTGGAGGTGGCGGCGGCGGGTTCGGGGGTGGAGGCGGCGGCCTGGGAGGTGGCGGTGGCGGCCTGGGAGGTGGCGGTGGTGGAGTTGGAGGCGGTGGCGGCGGGTCTGGCGGCGGAGCGAGTACGCTTCCCGCGTCGACCGGCATGCTGATGCTCGGCCGCCTGATCATGAATCTCGTCGGCGATCGCGATAGCTGGGATATGCAATCGTTGAACTCATCGGGGGCGCTCGGGGGTGGTCTCGGCGGCGGCGGCCTCGGGGGCGGTGGGGTAGGAGGGGGAGGCGCAGGCGGCGGATTCGGCGGAGGGTTCCGCTCGTTGCCCCCCGCCGGCCCGGCCTCCGCGGTGATTCGACCGGGGCAATCCCGCAGGTTGCCGACGCGGCTTGTGAGCCTCACCGGCCCCGGTGCCGACGCTGGCCTCGTCTCGCCCAGGCGGGGGGAGCCCCTCCGGATCCTCGATGTCGACGCGGTGGAAGGGATCAACCCCAGCCTTCGCGAGGTCATCAAGCGCCTGGCCGAGGAGAAGACGCCCGAGACGGTCGCTCAACTCGTCCTCTGGCATCTCGGCCAGGGGCTCGACTGGTCCAGGTTGGAGGAACTCGCCGAGGGCTGGGCCAACCGGAATGAACTCACACTTGCGCGACAGATCGTGGATCGCCTGAAGTCTCGGGGAGGCCCGCGCCCGGACCTGGAAACGGCCGTGTCCTACTTCGAGATCGCCTCGAAGTTGCCGGGGGATCGACCGTCGGTCCTGGGGCTCCGGAAGGTCCTCCAGGGCAAGACCATCCTCGGGCTCGCGTCCCGCGAAGGGATTCCCGACAGGCCCGAAGGGCCGGCCCTGGCCAGCCGCGTCGAGGTCGATGGGTGCGCGGCGTCGGTGCGGATCCTCGCGGCCGATGAGGCGGGGAACGCCTGGGTCGAGATGGGCGAATTCTCCATGCCCCTCCTCGCGGAGGACGGGACCGCGCGAGGGGCCGCGGAACTGGCCGATGCCTGGGCCGAGCTTCTGCTCTCGCGGATGGTCCGGGCCCAGTTCGTGCGCGGGGCGAGTGGCAAGGATCATGATGTGATCCGGATCGAAAACCGGAGCCCGATGGTGCTCAAGGGGCTGACGCTAGACGGGCGGAAGGCCCCGCCCGGGGCCCGACCCTCGACCCTGATCGGGATCAGCCTGCCCCCCAGGAAAGGGATGAGCGTCTCCGTGAGTGCCGAGGTGGTGCGACGCCTCGGGCTCAGGCAGGGCGTCCACGTCTCGGCCGCGAACCTCAGCGGCCTCTGAGAGTCCTACGGGTGCGCCTCGCGGCTTCGAGGATCACGAGGATTCGGACGGGGTCGGCGAGGTGGGCCTCCGGGGACGGATCATGGTGAAAGTCATCATTCATGATCCGTTCACGGAGGCCTTCTTTGAGCCTTGCAGTCGTCCAGGGAAGATCCCGCCACAACTCATGAACCGAGCCGCGCTCGTCCGAGATCGGGGCGATCCCCGGCGGTCACGCATCGACCACGACGTCGTCGACGCGATGGGCCTGGCAGCTCAGGATCAGGCCGTTCGCCCGGTCGGAAGGGTCGAGGGCGTCCTCGGCGTCCATGACGACTCGGCCGGAGAGGAGCCGGATCTTGCACTGGCCGCAGATGCCGGCCCGGCAGTCGTAGTTGATGGCGACCCCGAGGGCCTCCGCGGCCTCGAGCACCGTCCGAGCGCCGGGCACCGGGGCCGATTTCCGCGAGCGGCTGAACGTGATCGTGGCGCCGGAGGAATCAACATCGAAGACCTCGCGGGCCTGGCTCTCCGGCTGGTCGTCGGCGACAACGCGGCCGGGGGACGCGAACGACTCCGTCCGGATCGAATCGTCGGGCACGCCCAGCTCGAGGAGCATCCGACGGGCCGGGTCGGTCATCTCGGCGGGGCCGCAGAGGTGGACCCTTCGCGAGGCGATCTCCGGCACGAGCCGGGCCAGCATGTCGGGATTGATCCGCCCTCGCTCGCCGGCCCAGGCCGGGCCCTCCTCGCGGGTCAGGGTGACGGCGACATGCAGGTTCGGGTGGCGGCGCCGGAGGGCGTCAAGCTCCTCGCGGAAGATGATGTCCCGCTCCGTCCTGGCGGAGAAGACCAGGTGGATCTCGCCCGGCCAGCAGAGGTCGGTCAGGTAGCGAATCTTGGACATCAAAGGGGTGATGCCGACGCCCCCGGCGATCAGCACGAGGCCGGCGGACTCGGCCCCCGTGAACGTGAACCGGCCGGCCGGGGCGATCACGTCCAGCAGGTCGCCCACGCGGACGGCGTCGTGCAGGTGGCGCGACGACAGCCCAAGGTCCTCCCGCTTGACCGTAAGCTCGCAGTAGCCGACCCGGGTCGGCGGCGAGGCGATCGTGTACGACCGGCGCACCTTGCGGCCGTCGATCGTCAGCGCGAGGTTCAGGTACTGACCCGGCAGGAAGTCGAACGGCAGCCGGGGCCCGTCGGGGGAGGTGAGCCGCAGCGTGCGGACACCGGGGGTCTCGTCGAACACCCCGGCGACGCGCAACGATCCCTCCCAGGGTTTCGACCGCGCGAGGGGAGCGACGGGCGGGGATGCGTCCCGATATTTGCGAGCGTCCGAGCGCAGTTGCCGGTAATGGGCGACCAGGCGATAGAGGAAGAGCAACCCCAGTACGACCCCGAACGCGGCGGGCCGGCTGAGGTCGGCCTTGACGAGCATGGCGAAGTGCAGGACACCGGCCGTCGCCGCGAGGTAGGCCAGCCGGTGGAGGGCCTTCCACCGCGAGGGCCCGAGGCGCCTGATCATCGCGTCGGTCGAGGTCGCCGCCAGCGGGATCATCAGGACGAGGCCGACCATCCCCACGAGGAGGTACGGCCGTTTGACGACCTCCGAGGCCGTGTCGGCGAGGCTCCCGTCGCGGTCGAGCGCGAAGAAGAGGAGGAAGTGAAGCGCGGCGTGGAAGAAGGCGTAGAGGCCGAGCATCCTCCGGAACTGGCCGAGCCACCCTTGGCCGGTGAGCCGGCTCACCGGAGTGACGGCCAGCGACAGCAGGAGGAAGATGAGCGAGAGGATCCCGGTCGTCCGGATCGCGAAGTTGACCGGATTGGCGCCAAGGTGTTTGTTCCAGGCGTCCCAGCCGAGGAGGATGACCGGCACGGAGCCGTTGAGCAGGACGACGGTCCTGGTGAATCGATCGACTTTCAAGGGCGGCGTCCCCTCCCGGCCCGGACGCATCCGGGTATTTTGATGCTAGAAGTCAGCCCGAAGGTCCATCCCGGCGTAGAGGTGGGCGACCTGTTTGGCATAGCCGTTGAAGAGGAGTGTCTTGCGCCGGCCCCACTCCCCGATCCGCTGCTCGGTCGCCTGGCTCCACCTCGGGTGGGGGACGGCCGGATTGACGTTGGAGTAGAACCCGTATTCGGACGGGGCGAGGGCGTTCCAGGTCGAGGGGGGCTGGTCCTCGGAGAGCGTGATCTTGACGATCGACTTGATCCCCTTGAAGCCATATTTCCAGGGGACCACCAGGCGCAAGGGGGCGCCGTTCTGCGCCGGAAGCTCCCGGCCGTAGAGGCCGGCCGCGAGGATGGTGAGCGGGTGCATCGCCTCGTCCAGCCGCAGGCCCTCCACGTACGGCCAGCTCAGCACCGAGCTCTTCTGCCCGGGGAAGCGGTCGGCGTCGACCAGGGTCTCGAACGCGACGTACCTGGCGTTGCCCATCGGCTCCACGCGGTCGAGGAGCCGGGAGAGCGAGAACCCGTCCCAGGGGATCACCATCGACCAGCCCTCGACGCAGCGCATCCGGTAGACCCGCTCCTCCAGCGCCCCGAGCTTGAGGATCTCGTCGAGGTCGAAGACCTTCGGCTTGCGGACGAGGCCGCCGACCTCGACCGTCCAGGGGCGCGAGACGAACCCGACGGCCGCCGCCGCGACCCCCTCCTTGTCGGTCGTGAACTCGTAGAAGTTGTTGTAATTACCGACGCGCTCCAGCGGCGTCTTCGCCTCCTCCGTGCGGAAGCCGCTGGCGAGATCGTCGGGCTTCCCGGTGCCGGCCGCCAGGTCGCGGAGGGGGGCCGTCTCGATGGACTCCGAACCCGGGCGGTTCAGCCTCCGGTAGACCGCGGCCGTCGTCGCCAGGCTGGCCGCGGCGGCTCCCGCCCGCATGAAGGCGCGGCGGTTGAAGTAGGCCTCGGGCGGGGTGATCTCGCTGGAAGGGATCCGGTCAGGTCCCGGCATGGATGGAACCTCGATTCGGGGATGGGCGGCGACCGACGGACCGATCGACGATATCAGGGGCGTTCGAGGGGCCACGCCCGCATCGCGCCCCCGCCGGGCCTTGCCGTGCGGCTCGTTGTTGGCATCCATCGGTCCGGAAATGGCGATGGGCCTTGCGTGAGGCGTCGGTGACCGGGATCTCAACGCGCCGGGGCCGCACGATCGGCACTCGAACCCGTCGTCTTCGCGGCGGTCGCGTTCGGCGCCCAGGGGAGGTCGGCCGCCTGATAGACTACGCCGGTTCGCTTGTCCTGGACGAACGCGGCCAGGCGGAGGTTCGAGGGCTTCCACGCGGGCTCGATCTCGAACGCGAACTTCTGGATCGAGGCCGCGTTCCCGTCCAGCTCGATGAACGCGTACTTCGTCCGACGCGCCGGGAATCGGGCGACGAGCGACTTGCCCTTGTTCTCGCCCGAGGGGATATCGGTGACCACCCCGTCCTCGCGGAGCACCGCGCAGACGAGGAGCGGCGCGTTCTCGACCCTGGGCGACTTGCTCGTCACCTTGATCGAGGCCGTCCCCGATCGCCCGTCCCCCTTGACGTCGAGCGTGACGTCGAGCCCGACGGCGGGCTTCTTCGACTGGGCCCGTCGGATCGCCGCCTGGGCCGCGGCCGGGTCTCGACCGTTTATGGTCTCGACGCCGTCGATCATGAGCATGGGCGTGTAATAAAGCCCGTACTCGGGATTCTTGGGCCCTTTGTAGATGTCGTTATAGGTCATCTGCCGCTGGCTGTAGAGCGGATCCGAGAAGACGTCGACCCAGGGGTCGTTGAAGTAGTCGACGTGGAACGCGATCGGCACGACGCGACGATCCTTCTCGGCCAGGGCCCCGAGGATTTTCTCGGCCGCGGGGCACATGTCGCACCCTTGCGACGTGTACAGCTCGACCAGGACCATGCGCCTCGGTTCGGCCCGGCCCGACTCCTGGCCGGAGACGCCCGTCCCGAAGACGACCAGCGATAGCATCGAGTAGAGCAGGGGGTTGGCGACCCTCACTTTGGCGTACTCCCGTGTTGGCGATGTCGGACCAGGGGGGGCGGCAGCCCGGGGCGCACGCCCCGGGCTGCATCGAGACTTCGACCCTCGAGCCGGGTCAGGGCTTCTTCTCGAGTCTTCGCAGGGCGGCCAGCACTTCGGCGGGCTCGGCCCTCTTCCGGTAGTCGGCGTCCACGAACGCGTAGCGGATGATACCCGAGCCGTCGACGATGTATGTCACGCCGAGGGGAAGCTCGCCCGAATCGTCGCCGTTGTGCTTCGCCAGGTCGAGCCGGCCTTTGAACTGATCGGCGACGACCTTGGGGAGCTTGTAGGCGATCCCGAAGGCGCGGGCGACCTTGTTCCCCCGGTCGCTCAGCACGTCGAAGTCGAGGTGGTTCTTCTCGGCCGTGCTCAGGCTGTTATCGGGGGTCTCCGGCGAGATGGCGACCAGGTTCGCGCCCGCCGCGCGGATCTCGGGCAATCGCTTGTGGAAACCTCGCAGGGCGATGTTGCAGTAGGGGCACCAGCCCCCCCGGTACCAGGTGATGATCACCGGGCCTCGGGCGAGCAGCTCCGAGAGCTTGACCTCCTTGCCCGTCGCGTCGGGAAGCTCGAACTCCGGGGCCCGGTCCCCGACCTTCAACGCCTTCTCGACGATACCCGCCTTGCGCAGCTCTTCGATCCCCTGCTCGTAAACCCGGATCCGTTCCGGCGGGGCGTTCTTGGCCGACTTCTCTCGAAACTCATCGAGTTCCTTCCGCACCGGGGCACCGCCAGGAGCCGCGCCCGGCTCCTGGGCGGCGAGGGTTGCGGCGGTCGCGAACGCGGCGACCGACGCGAAGAGGGTCATCAAGATCGTCGGGGTGCGACGGCTCATGTAGGTTATTCCTGGATATTTTCCTATATCGATTCTGGCGCGAGGTCATGGGCTCTCGCGCCAACGGTCTAGATTCGAGGCGGGAGGCCGCATCCTGCCGGCCACAGCATCAGGGGAGGAGTTTCCCGCGCTCGACCAGCAGGAAATGGCCCGGGAACACCCGCGCCTTCACCTCGACGTTCTTGAAGTGCGTCCCATCGCCGAGGAAGGCCTTCTTGCCGTCGCCCGTCTGGACGTAGTGGTAGAGCTTGCCGTCGTTCGCCTCCAGGTGATGGAGGTGGCCGAGGGTGCAGGAATGGGGGAGTTCGGCGACGTTCAGGCCGCACTGGCACTTGTTCACGCCGACAAGCGTGGCTGGCTTCCCGTCCTCGTCCCGGTATCGCAGCAGGTCGACCCCGACGTCACCCTTCGCCCCGGAGAGCGAGTCGATGTGCAGGAGCGAACCCGACACGAGCAAGCGTCCCTTGATGGACACCGGGGTCCCCGGCTTCACGTCCTTCAGGAACCGCTGGTTCTCGGGCGTCTCCAGGAACGCATAGACCCCGTCCCTGGTGACGAGCGCGCGGGCGGCGACCTCCTTGACGGTCGCCCTGGCACGCGCCTGATCGGCGAGTTTCTTATCCTTGAGGGCCCGAGGGAAGAGATCGAAGACGTCGGCGACCACCCCCTGTGCCTCGAAAGGCTTGACGAGCGGCCCATCGGCCGCGTTTGCGGACTTGAACGAGAGGGCGAGAGTCAGGGCGATCACTCCGCCGAGGAGGCGCTTCATTCGGCTTTCCTTCCGTCATTGATGTGCATCGAGAGTGGGGGAGAAACCTCTGGCGTTGCCGCGGGGCGACCCGCATCCGTTACTTCGCCCCGTCCATCTTGCCTTTCTCCATGGAGCCGCCTTCCATCTTGCCGTCGCCCATGCCGCCGTCCATCTTGCCCTTCTCCATGGAGCCGCCTTCCATCTTGCCCTTCTCCATGGAGCCGCCTTCCATCTTGCCTTTCTCCATGGGGCCGCCGTCCATCTTGCCTCCCTGCGGTTCGTCGGTGGAGCAGCCGGGCATGACGGCGAGAGCCAGCAGGAGCGTGGCGGCCAGGGGCTTGAGTCGAGAGGAGAAAAGCATCGGGTCATTCCTGTGGAAATGTGAGTCAGGGTGCGAGGATGCGACCTGTATCCAGAGTACGGGGAATTTTTTAAGGCGATTCCCATACCGCACGCCGCAGAGACGCTGACTCAAGCACGCAAACCCTTACCAGGACGAGGAATGGAGTTTCCTCGCCGGCCGAACGTCTCATCAGAGATTTGATGGGAAAGGGGGGCAGACCCACGAAGGTTCGTGGGTGCTACGAGGGTTCGTGGGGAGGCCGCGAGAGGCCGAGCTTCTTCAGCCGGCTCCGCAGGGTGTTGGGGTGGAGCCCGAGGACGGCGGCGGCTCCTCGAGGGCCTTCGATGACCCACCGGGCCTGGCGGAGCGCCTTGAGGATGTGACCGGTCTCGACCTCCTCGAGGGAACTGAGGGAGCCCGAGGTTTCCGCGACGGGTGCCGGATCGGGGAGGCCGAGGACCTCGGGATCGAGGTCGAGCGTCGGGCCTTGCGCGAGGATCACCCCCCGCTCGATGACGTTCTCCAGCTCCCGGATGTTCCCCGGCCAACGGTACGCCCCGAGCCTGGCGAGCGTGGCCGGCTCGATCCCCTCGAATCGCTTGCCGACCCGGCCGGCGTATTTCTCGAGGAGGAACCTGGCGAGGAGCGGGATGTCCGAGGCACGATCGCGGAGCGGCGGGAGCTGGATCGGGAAGACGCCGAGGCGGTAGTAGAGGTCCTCCCGGAACTTCTGCTCGCGGACCGCCTTCAGCAGGTCGCGGTTGGTCGCGGCGATGACCCGCACGTCCACCCGCCTCGGCTCGGCCCCGCCGACCGTGTCGAACTCGTGCTCCTGCAGGACGCGCAGGAGCTTGGCCTGCGTCTCCAGGGGCAGCTCGCCGACCTCGTCGAGGAAGATCGAGCCGCCGTCCGCCAGCTCGAACCGGCCGACCCTCCGGGCGATCGCGCCGGTGAACGCCCCCTTCTCGTGGCCGAACAGCTCGCTCTCCACCAGCCCGGCGGGAAGCGCCGCGCAGTTGATCTTGATCAGGGGCTTGTCCGCGCGCCGGCTTTCGGAATGGACCGCGCGGGCGATCAGCTCCTTGCCGGTGCCGGTCTCGCCATAGATCAGGACGGTCGCATCCGTGGGGGCGACGCGGCGGACCTTGTCGAGCACGGAGATCAGCGCGGGGCTCCGGCCGACGATCTCGTCGAAGTTGTGGGCCGCCTTGATCTCCTGCTGGAGGTACCGGTTCTCCTCGGCCAGGCGGGCGCGCTCGGCCTCGGCCAGCAGCCGGTCGGTGACGTCGATCCAGGTCGAGTGCACGGCGCGGATGGCCCCGTCGTCGCCCCGCATCGGCCGCATCCAGAGGTTGACCCAGAGCGGGGCCCCGTCCCGCCTCCGCATCTCCAGCTCCAGCCCCGAGATCTCCTCGCCGGCGAGCCCGTCCCGGAAGGCTTCCTCGGCCCTGATGCGGCCGCTGGGCGTGTCCGCGAAATGCTCCATGATGCCCGAGCCGAGCAGCGATTCGGCGGGATAGCCGAGCAGCTCCGTCGCGGGGCGGTTCACGCTGATCGTGCGGAGGTCCGTCCCGAGCGACATATAAGCATTCGGCGCCTCTTCGTACAGCTCGCGGTAGCGGCGTTCGCTCTCGACCAGCCGCCGCTCGACGCGCAACCGCTCCAGCTCGACGGCGGCCCGGGCGGCGAAGATCCTGAAGATGAAGAGGCGCCGGGGCTCGGGCGGCATGGGCCGCTCGTCGAACACGGCCAGGTGCCCGAGGACGTTCCCCTCGCCGTCGAGCAGCGGGACGCCGAGGTAGCTCTCGATCCCCAACTCGGTCAGCCCCCGATCCTCGGGGAACTTCCCCCGGACCCCGAGCGGATGGTGGCAGAGCCCCCCGCGCACCACGTCCTCGCAAGGCGTCCCCGCGAGCCCGAATTCGATGTTCGGGAGGATATCCCCCCGACCCCAGTACGCGAGGGTCCTGGCTCGCGTCGCGGACCCGGCGAACTCGGCGACGAAGGCGAAGCTGACTCCGATCGTGGACGCGAGGTGCTTGACGAGGGAGCCGAAGAAGTCCTCCCCCGTGCTCCGCGCCGTCCCCTCGACGATGGCCCGCAGCGCGGCGATCTCGTCGTCAATGGCCGGCGGAAGCGTCTTCATCCCGTCTTCCACCATCAGGCCGCCGGCGATCGCTCGGATGCGACCGACATCGCTCACGCAGGCGCCGACCCGTTACCGGCGAATCGTTCCCTGATCCGAAGACGAGTCGAGGCAGCCCTTTATTCGATCCGGGCGCGAAACACCCGCATGTTCCGCCTCGTGGACGACCTCCGCCACGTCAAGTTGGGCCGTTACGGTGAGGACTGCTGAGAGTCCCACCAACGCCCCGCGGCGACAGATTTGCGGTCGAGGGCACGCGTCAGCTCTGCTTCAACGACGAGGCCCCATGGACTCCGCGCGGCCTCCACCCCCTCGCGGGGCTTGGGCCGGCGGCCCCCTTGGCCCGCGGCCGGCCCAAGCCGCCGTAGGGAGGCGGGGGCTCGAAGAGGTTGGCCTCGGGGTGGAGCTCGCTCACCGGCGACAGCCGGGACCTATGGCGATGGCAGAGGCGCGCGACCTCGTGCGAGCCGTAGCCCGAGTCGCCGACGAAGACGGAGCGTCGGCCGGGGAACTCCATCATCAGGGCCCGCAGCAGCCGGCACATGAGCCGGGCCGGCGTGCGGTGCGGCCGGCCGCGTCGGCGGTCGTCCTCCTCGGAGCGATACAGGTCCACGATCACCGGCAACGCCCAGGGGCGGCTCGTGCCGGGCAATCGGACGAGGACCGCCAGGACGACCCGGCGGTGGCCGTATTCCCGGGCGGTATAGGCGTGGGAGGAGCGGACCGGGTCGCGGTGTCGGGCCTTGCCGTAGAGGCACCGGCCTGGGTGGCCGTCGACGGTGTCGTCGCCGACGAGGAATACGGGCCCGCGCGGGTGGAGGCGATCGAGGATCAGGCGGGCGAGGGTGCAGCCGGGCCTCAGGCCCGACCACGGTGCCCGCGAGAGGACGCGCTGATAATCGATGCGATGCCCCGGTGCGAGGTCGCCTACGGTCCGCAGCGGCTGGGTGAGGATGGCGGTCAGGAGCAGGACGACGAAGCGTCGATCGTCGTAAAGACCGAGCCCGAACCTGCTCGAGCGGTTGTGGTGACAGGGAGCCGTAACGGGGGAGGCGAACCTACGTCTGATAACGGCAAACTTCTGTAGTAGACACAATACCTTTAGGAGCCAGGGTTTCTTGGCATCTCAAGGTCTGGTAATGGCGCTTATGTTCGGTTGTGGTTGAAAATTTACAGATCGTGCAAGGTTTAAGCTTCGCAACTACCCTGGAGATCGTCCGGAGGGATAGACTCGGGGCTTCACCTGAATGTTGCGAATGAGGCGGGCGATGAGGCGGGCGGCGCTTCCCGAGAATTTTTTCGAATGAGTCAGATTGGCCGGCCATCCTCGCGCCACTACTCGCAGAATTCGCGGTTCGACTGGGGAGCGACAACCCGTGGCGAGAGGAAGCAAGATCGTCGTGGAGGCGGAGCTTCGGACGCTGTTCGAGGCCGGGAGCGTCGCGGGGCTCTCGGATGGCGAATTGCTCGATCGATTCCTCGCGCAAGGGGATCCGGCCGCCGAGTTGGCTTTCGCGGCGCTGGTGGAGAGGCATGGGCCGATGGTCTGGCGGGTCTGTCGCGAGGTGCTCCGCGAGTCGAACGACGCCGACGACGCCTTCCAGGCGACATTCCTGATCCTCGTGCGTCGGGCAAGGGCGATCCGCAAGCAGGCGTCGGTGGGCCCCTGGCTCTATGGCGTGGCGCTCCGGGTCGCCCGCTCGGCCAGGAGACGCGCGGCGAGGCTGCGGGATCGGGGGCACGTCGCCGACGGGCAGGCTCGGGAGTCGGGGGGATCGATGGCGGAGGTCGATCGCCTCGACGCGGCGCCGATCGTCCATGAGGAGGTCGGTCGACTGCCGGAGAAGTATCGGGCGCCGCTGGTCCTCTGCTACTTCGAGGGCCTGACGCACGACCAGGCCGCGAGCCAGCTCGGCTGGCCGGTCGGCACGGTGCGGAGCCGCCTGGCGGGGGCCCGGGACAGGCTCCGGCCTCGTCTCTTGCGGCGAGGCGTGGCCCCGTCGGTCGCGATCCTCGCGGCCTCGGGGCTCGCGGAAGCCACGGTCGCCGTGCCGACGGCCCTGGCCTCGGCGACGGTCGGCATGGCGATCCGGGCGGGAGTGGCCGGGACGGTCCCGGTCGCCGTCGCCGCCCTGGTCGGGAAGACACTCGGGGAGATGACCGCGATGAAAACGACGATGATTGCCGCCTCCTTGATCGCCGCCGCGCTCGTCGGCACCGCCGGCGTGGGGTACGTCTCGACGAAGGCGCAGACGGACGAGCCGAAGCCGGTGGCTGCGCCGGAGTCCAAGGTGCAAACGTCCGAGCCTGGCGTGTCGGCCGTCGCACCGGCAGGCGCGTCGGGTCGCGGTCGGGACGACCTGCCAAGGTTGAACGGCCGATCGGGCGTGAGCACGTCGCGCGTCTTGTTGATCAGGCTGAAGACTGCGGCGACGAATCTGCAATCGCTCACGAAGAAATACGGCGCGGCCTTGATCGATTTCGAGCCGATCGCCATGGCACGAGGCGAGGTGGACGGTCTCGCGGCCGAGCTGGATGCCTTCGCGGATGACCTCCGGGATGAGCTCGACCTGCTCCGAATCCAGATCCGGATCAAGCAGGCCGAGGTCAAGGCGGCGGGAGCCCAGCTCGCGAAGGTCACGCAACTCCACGAATCCACCGCGAGGAACGTCGCGAACAAGGTGGTCAGTCCGAACGAACTCAGCCTCTCGCAGAAGGACGTCGACGTCCGCGCGGCGGAACTGGACAGGAAGCGGGCCGAGTTGGAAGAGGTCGAGCTTCGCACCAGGCAGGCCGCCCGCCGCTCCAGCGAGGCGACAGCCTTCGCCGCCGAGGGCAAGAGGCTCCTGTCGAGCCTCGAGCCGCCCACCCCCGACGCGAAGCCTTAACCTTACTACATCGCGAAGGTAGCTAGAACGATTGCGGTTGAACTTGGTGAATGGCTGATAGGCGTCGATCAATCGCTGGGGCTGATGCCATCACGATGTTTGATGACCAATCAACGAAAACACTCATACCCACTCTCCGGCCCCATGCCTTTTCGACGACTTTTATTGGCAGTTATTTGGATCTAATTTTATTATATCAACATACGAATCGTGTGAGCCTGCTACGCCATGCTAGGATTAGAGACTAATCCAAGTCGCTCGGCTTCTCGATCTACAGCCCTCCAATCGATTGCTCGAAATCGTCGCCAGAGCACGGCCAAATGACCACGATTTATCCATCGCACGAAGCTGATTTTGCCGCCGATTTGATCTTTCGTAGCATATTCTCCAACGGGTATTTCACCTTGCGCCAGCCGCTCACAGTCCGATAGCAAGCCCTGTAGGTTCTCGACATACTGCTTTTGGACATCAAGTCGTCCTCCCTTATTGCGCAATCCTGTCATTCCAGTGCCTTCGTCGGAGAACCGCCTCACCTCGTTCTTAGATTCACTTAGCGAAAAGCCGTGGCATTGCAGGATCTCCCCAACAATCCGCTGTGTGGCTCCCGACTTGATGTCGTAAATGCCCGAGATTGTGAGGTCGTCGACAAACCTGGTGTAGACCAGATTGTGCTTGTGGCACATGCCCTCGACTCTTCGGTCCACTTTGTCAAGCATGCAGTCGGCGAGGATGGGACTGGTGATAAGACCAATAGCTAGGTGATGGTCGAAGGTGCAGAGTCTGGTCAGGATGCGGGCAACATCGGGGGCACACTCAAATTGGTTGGCAAACAGGTCGTAGACGCGACTATAGTGGATACTTGGATAAAAGTTTGCGATGTCCGCACAGTAAACGAACACGGAGCTAAGATGTGGCTCAGCGTTAGTTTTGATATTACGCCCCTTGATGCCACCATGGCTATGCACTGAGGGACGGTGACGAGGGCGAAGTATACGGGTGTGAAGGTTGAACTGCAACTGGCGAAGTGGGCCAGCGACGCAGATAACCTCTCGATCACGCTTGCCGGGCCTTTTCCCAAGTATCGTCTTTCTCTTGACGTATTTCTCCGTTGAGCCGGCAACTTCCTGAAGTTTCTTTGGTGGTGTGCCCAGTGCGGAGGCAAGGCTATCAACGGTTCGAAACCGCAGACGCAACATTAGACCGCCCTGACGTTGCGGTGACGCGCAATAACCTCGCCGAGTTTCTCTTTCCAGGCTTGGGCAAGCCGGTCAGCAGACTCTCGCACCGCCTTCGGGAGCGAGGCCGTGTCTCCGTATAGACACCATGCCACGACATAAAGGTCGATTTCAAAAAGTTCCTGGAATCGAGCCAGCAAGGCCGGAGATGGATACGCCTTATTGTTTTCAATGTGGGAGAGATGGACGTTCGTGATTCCGAGGCGCTCTGCCAACTCATGCTGGGTCAAGCCAAGCGATTCGCGGACTTGCCGGGCTGTCTTGCCAACATATATCATGACCACCATCCATTGATGCTGGCAGTAAAGGAGAAGGGGAGTCAATAGTCAGAGTTGGATTGGATGAGCAGGAAAACCCGTGCAGTAATCGATTCCACCAGAGCAATGTTAGGTGGCGATTCCGCCAGAGCCTCCGTCACTTGCTCCCGCAGAGACGTAATGACTCCCCTATCGGCCGCACCGAAATCTTCCTCAAGATCGAGCAGGTTCCATGCCTCGATGAGCCACTGAAGCTGTCGTTCCAGATGAGACTTCGGGAACAATTCCTCACGAGAAAAATCCTCACGACCTTGGTCAGTAAGGTTCATTTCGAATCCCCCAATGGTAGCGGCCGAGGTCACCATGGCACGCTGCCATGGGTCGACCCGTCCACTCCCTAACCTCTGCTTTGCTGTTGCAGAAGTTCCTTCGAACCTCTCCTCGCAGTTCTAGTGCGGCTCGAGGTCCCAAGGGGAGGCGTTCCAGTCGGCTCGCGTGTCAAACATCGTGCAACACGTTCTACCGACCGGACCGGTTCAGGCCCATGCGTTTCGCGACACCTAGGCGTCGAGCCGCAAGGGCAACATGCGACAAAGTCACATGTGCTTGGGAGATATCGGATTGTTCAAGCAATTTATACCACGAGTTTAAATGGAGGTCAACAAGGGCTCTGCAAAATCTCATCGTGATTATACTGTACATTTGAATCAGGTCAATCCATTTCACGTGACGAATAACAGGAATTTCCCGATGCCCGAGACGGTCTTCGAGGTGAGGAACAATCGTTGAAGCGATTACCCTAATCTTTTCGCCGGAGCCCCATGAGAGATTTTGTTGTCCTATACTCCGCTTCGGTGGCCTTCGCGAATTTCTCAGGAACCTGCGGGGAATAGCTCAACCATGTGGAAGACGATCCTCTCGGCCTTCTTGGCCGCGACCTCGATGCTGGGCTTCGCGATGCGCGAGGCGGACGCCTGCACCCGATGCGTGTATCTCGGGCCGGAGGGCGAGGTGATCGTGGCCCGGTCGATGGACTGGATGGAGGACACGCGGTCGAACCTCTACGCCTTCCCTCGCGGCATGAAGCGCGACGGCGCGGCGGGGTCGAAGTCGATCGCCTGGACCAGCAAGTATGGCAGCGTGGCCGGGACGATCTACGACGTCGCCAGCGTCGACGGCATGAATGAGAAGGGGCTCGTCGCCAACGTCCTCTATCTGGCCGAGTCCGACTACGGCACGCCCGACGGCTCCAGGCCCCTGCTCTGCATCAGCCAGTGGTGCCAGTATGCCCTCGACCGGTTCGCGACCGTCGCCGAGGCCGTGGAGGAACTCCGCAAGGAGCCGTTCGCGATCGTCGCGCCCACCCTGCCCAACGGGAGCCCGGCGCAGGGGCACCTGGCCCTCACGGATCCGACCGGCGACACCGCCGTCTTCGAGTACGTCGGCGGCAAGCTGAAGATCCACCACGGGCGGCAGTACCAGGTGATGACGAACTCGCCGACGTTCGACAAGCAGCTCGCCATCAACGAGTATTGGGACGAGGTCGGCGGCGATGTCATGCTCCCCGGCACCTACCGCGCCGCGGACCGCTTCGTCAGGGCCTCCTACTTCATCAAGTCGATCCCCCAGATCAAGGGGAATACCCGGGCGGTCGCGACGCTCTTCAGCATCATCCGCGGCGTCTCGGTCCCGCTGGGCATCACCACGCCGGGCAAGCCGAACATCGCGAGCACGATCTGGCGGTCGGTCATCGACGCCAAGAACCGGGTCATCTACTTCGACTCGGCCATGAGCCCGACCGTCTGCTGGGTGACGCTCTCTTCCCTGGACTTCTCCGAGGGCGCCCCGGTGAAGAAACTGGCCCTCTCCAAGGGCGAGACGTACAGCGGCGACGCCTCGTCCTCGTTCCGGCCGAGCGAGCCCTTCGAGCCGCTCTCCGGCGAGTCGAAGTGACCGATCCGACCCCGCCGGCGCGGGCGGCCTGACCGGCCTCTGGGAAGCCTGCCCCGTTCAGCCCGCCGCGGACGGGCTCTCGCGTCGTCAATCGCCGTGCTCGGCGAAGAGGCGTTCCAGCGCCTCTTCGCCCCCGATCATGCCGAAAGAGAGGCCGAAGACCCCGACCCGGCATGTTGGGGCCGCGGCGTGAGTCGTGATGAAGCTCCGACGCGATCAACGGCCTCGGCCGAGGTGCCGGCGAGGCGTCGGCGTGCGGCCCGGGGGGGTGATCGTCGGCGGGGTCTTGCCGCGGAGGATCTCGGCGCCGAAGGTCCGGGTGTAGCTCGTTCCGGGAACCCCGCTGCCGTTGCCGTCGAGCCGGACGCCCGTGGCGCTCATGACCGAGGAGCTGATCACGAGCTGATATCGATGGTTGCCGAGCTGCAGGCGGCCTCGAGGCGCCAGGGTGACGGAGTGGTTGGCAGAGGCATAGGTCGCCGTGACGAGGGGGATGATCCGGTCGTCGCGCGTCCCGGCGATGCCGTCGCGGCCGAGGTTGCGGAGGGTGTAGTTGCCCGTCCAGCCGGCCGACGTCGAATCCATCTCCCGGTCGTACGTGACCACCAGGTATGACTTGCCCCCGTTGGACCCGTAGCGAGCCAGGTCGATGACCGACGGAGGGACGACGATCGGCACCGCCGCGGGCTGCACGTCCAGCGTGTAGAACTGGGAGCCGCTCGAGCCGTTGGCCCGGCTCACGCCGACGGTGAAGTCGAATGATCCGGCGATCGTCGGCGTGCCCACGATCACGCCGTCCTGCGTCAGGATCAGGCCCGCCGGCAAGGCCCCCGCGATGATGGCGAACGTCGGGGCCCCTGCCCCGGACTTCACCGACAAGATCTGCGAGTAATCCTCGCCGACCTGGCCGGCGTCCAGGGTCGTCGGCGCGATCGAGAGCGGCTCGGCCGTCTTGACCACGAGGCTGTACGCGATCGACCCCGTCTTTCCGGTCGAGTCCTTCGCGGTCAGGGAGATCGGGAACGTCCCGCTGACCAGCGGCAGGCCCGCGATCGTGCCGTTCTGGGAGAGCGTCAGGCCCGCCGGCAGCTTCCCGGTGGTCAGGGCGAAGGTGACGGAACCCGTGCCCCCCGTCGCCTTGATCTTCTGGCTGTAGGCCTCCCCTTGCCTCGCGGCGTTGATCTCGGCCGGCGAGAGCGTGAGCGAGCCGACCGGGTCGGCCGGGAGCACGGCCAGGGTGAACGCCTTCGTCGTCAAGGCGCCTGCGGCATCCGTGGCCGTCACCGAGAACGGGAAGGAGCCCGAGGCGGTCGGGGTCCCGCCGATCTTCCCGGCCACGCTCAGCGTGAGCCCCGTCGGAAGCGCACCGTCGGTCAGGGCGTAAGTGATGTCCCCGGTGCCGCCGCTCGCGGTGAACTGCTGACTGTAGGCACTCCCTTGCTGCGCTGACTGGATCGTATCCGGAGTGATCGTCAGGTCCCCGGCCTGCACCTGCGGGATGTCGAGCGTGTAGGCGATCGAGGCCGTGCGCCCGAGGCTATCCTGGGCCGCGATCACGAAGTGATACGTCCCGGTGACCTGCGGCACCCCGCCGATCTGCCCGTTGATCGAGACCGTGATACCTTCGGGAAGTTCGCCGCTCGCGAGCCTGTACCAGACGTCCCCGGTCGAGCCGACCGGCGTCAGCAACTGGAGGTATGGGGTGTATCGCTCGGCGGATTCGAGGGTCGCCGGCAGGATCGTGAACGTCTCGTCGGGCGGCGGGAGGACTTCGAGCGTGACGGGCGTATCCCCGATCAGATGGACGGAGTTGGGCGCGAGAACCTGTTCATATCGCAGGACGAAATGATAAGTACCGGGCTTCGTCGCCGTGCCGGTGATCTGACCGTAGTCGATTCTGAGGCCGTCGGGCAGCGGGGGACTGTCCGGGCTGAGCGAGATGGTCGCCGAGAGGATGTCGCTCTCGGCGCCGCCGGTGGCGCTCAGGTACGCCTGGTAAGGGACCCCCGCGACGGGCTTCGTGAAGGTCGATGTCTCCACCTGGAGCGGCGGGTACGTGGTGTTCAGGCTCAGGCCGACCGCGTAGCTCGTGGCCGGGGCCAACACGCCCTGGGCGTTGATCAGCCGGCCCCCCTGGGCGATGTCGGGCATGTTGTCGCCGTTGAAGTCCCCCACCGCCAGGCCCGCCGAGCCGATGGGGCTCGCGAAGCCCGCGGGAGCCCGGACGCCGACGAACTCCGTCGCCGTCGCGAAACCCCGGACGGGAGCCCCGGGCGACCGCGAAGTGCTTGAGCGAGCCCGCGTCGCCGATCGCCAGGTCGAGCCGGCCGTCGAGGTCGAAGTTGCCGACCGCCAGGGAGCCCGGCACGAAGCTCGAGCCGCCGGGAACCAGGCTCGACGCGTTGAACGTCGGCGCACCGCCGGCCGTGGCCGTCGTGTTGAGATAGACGTTGACCGGACCCCGGACGAGCGACGAGGTCCCCGCCAGGCCCGAGGATCCCACGGTGCTGACGAGGTCGACCTTGCCGTCGTTGTTGAGGTCGGCCGCGAGGATCGAGTAGCCGGGATTCCCGTCGGCCGAGGCCAGCGTCGCGGTCGGGGTCGTCGGGAATCCGCCGTGGCCGTCGTTGAGGAAGA
Organism: Singulisphaera chitinilytica; assembly: GCF_049331405.1. Taxonomy (NCBI): domain Bacteria; kingdom Pseudomonadati; phylum Planctomycetota; class Planctomycetia; order Isosphaerales; family Isosphaeraceae; genus Singulisphaera; species Singulisphaera chitinilytica. Next base: position 256,395 of record NZ_CP186275.1, on the reverse strand, counting down.
AGCCGATGCCCGTTGCGGTCGTCGCCACGACGTCGGGGTGCCCGTCCCGGTTCAGGTCCGCGACGACAAGCGACGAGTCCGTGAGGCCGGAGAACCCGGTGTCGAGGCTCGCGTAAGGCGTGGCCTGGAAGCCGCCGAGGACGCCGCCGACGACGCCCCGATACACGTCGAGCCCCTGCCCACCGACCGCCGAACGCCCCACGACGTCGAGCAGGCCGTCGCCGTTGAAGTCGCCCGCCGCGAACCCGCCGGCGAATCCGAGGCTCTTGAATTCGGGAGCCGTCGAGGAGTCGAACAGGAGGGTGAACGAGCCGTCGCCGACGCCGTGGTAGGCCGTCATGCCCCCGCCGTCTCGGGAGAGGAGCAAGTCCTGCGTCCCGTCCCCGTCGAGGTCCGCGACCACCGCGCCCGTGGCGGCCCTGCCGAAAGTGCCCGGGCTGCCGGTGAGCGCGACCGGCTGGAGCTTGCCGTCGGAGAGGGTCACGAGCGGCGTCGCCATCGCCTGGCCGGGCGTGGAGCTAGCCTTCCCGGCGGTGCTGGTGCCGAGGTACTCCACGCCGAGGGCGACCTGATCCGTCCGACCGTCCTTGTTGAAGTCGATCGGCGAGCCGTCGACGGCCGTCGTCAGCAGGGAACGGCCGTCGAAGATGCGGACTTGCCCCGGACCGGCCTGCCCGGCATCCGGCAGGACGGTCTGGTTCTCGCCCCCCGCGAGGAAGTTGATCGCGAGGAGTTGTCGGGTCTCGAGCGGCTCGGTCGTCGGGACTTCCCTGCGGGACGATTGCGGGCGAATCCGCGCTGAGAGGCCGATTCGTCGGCGAGAGGTCGACATATTGGAACCTATTTAGGGGGGGAGATTCGAGTGCCCGTGGAACGGGATCCCTACCGTCACCTGGCGAGTCGTCATCGAATCGCAGTTTGCACGACTATAACACTTGGGATTTTCAGGGATCGCTCATCCACGAAGGATTCCGGGGGCGGGCGGGCCGCTTGATTGGGTCGTTCGGCCTCTCCCGATCCGATCGCGAGATCCTGTTGCGCCGGGCGAGATCGGGTCGTATCGACAAAAGGGCCGAGTCCCTTCGCCCCGGATGGCCTTCACGTTTCCTTGAATGGAGCACATGATGGGACGAGACCTAGCCCTCACATGGCCTTCGGAGAGTTCATGAGCGACGCCGAACCCGCCCTGAAGTCGGTGCTCGAACGGCCCGGCGACCTCGCGGCTCGCCTCGCCTACGCGGATGCCCTGTCGGCCCGGCAAGACCCGCTCGGCGAGTTCATCCGGCTCGACTGCGGCCTGTCCGACACGCCCTGGGTGAGCGACGACAACCTCGGGGCCTGGGATCGTCGGTACGCCCTTCTGGAGGCCCACGCGGGCTCGTGGCTCGGTCCCCTCAAGGGGGTCGTCGACTGCAGGCGTATCGAGCGCGGGCTCGTCGACTGGGTGATGCTCGACCTCGACGCCTTCCTCGAGCATGGGGCCGAGATCTTCGGCCGATACCCGGTGCAGTCGCTGGCGATCCGGGGGATTCACGGGCGCGTGGCCGAGTTCCTGGCGAGCCCCTGGGTCGACCGCATCAAGGAACTGACGCTGTACGGGCCTGGGGCCTTTGGCTACGGGCGGCGAGCGGAGTCGTTATCCGCCTTCGAGCCCCTGGACGATGACGACGTCGCGGAGCTGGCCGCGAGCGACCGACTCCGCTCGCTCCAAGGCCTCGACCTGGAACACCATGAGGGACTCGGCCCTCGGAGCGTCGAGCGGATCCTCGACTCGCCCTGGTGTGACCGGCTCGAGATGCTCAGGCTGAAATGGACGGCGGTCGGCGACGAGGGGGCCAGGCTCATCGCCTCCAGCGACCGGCTCGAGAGCCTCAGGCGGCTGGAGCTCACGAGGTGCGGCCTCGGCGAGGCCGGAATCCGGGCCCTAGCCGACTCCCCGACGCTCGCCCGCCTGGGGCTCACCGAGTTCATCTGTTACTTGAATGACGACGTCGACACGGATGGGTATGTCCGCCTGCTGCGTTCTCCCGTGCTCGCGCACGTCGAGTCCATTTGCATGGAGGGGCATGTCGGGGCCGAGATGGTCGACGCACTCATGACGTCGGATTCTCTCGGCTGCATGAAGTCGCTCCACATGAATGTCAGCATCGACACGATCGCGTTCCGCCGCCTGATGCGTTCGACCGCCCTGGCGGGCCTGGAGAGCCTGACGTTCGTCCTGAGCAGGTTGACCGACGAGCACCTCGGGATGCTCGGGGCCTCGCGCTCGCTCTCGAATTTGAAGGCGCTCAGCCTCTCCGAGACGCGGGTGACGGAGGCCGGCATCGAGCGCTTCTGCCGCTCCCCGGTCTGGGGCGGACTCGAGGAGCTCGGCATCGATCGACATGCCCTGACGGAGCGTTCCGTCCGGGCGATCCTCGACGCCCACTGGTTCCCGCGACTCAAGAGCCTCGACCTCCACGCCTCGTACGAGATCGGCGACGCCGGCGCGCAGGCCCTCGCCTCCTACCGCGGAGAGACGAGCCTGCGGCGGCTCGTCCTGAGCCTGGGCGGCCTGGGAGACGCCGGTGCCTTATCCCTCGCCGAGGCCCCATTCGCCCCGCAACTCTGGACCCTCTGGCTCCTCGGCAACGAGGAGATCTCGCCCGAGGCTGTCGACATCCTGAAGGCCCGCTTCGGAGGCCGGGTCACGATCCACGAGCCGGCGGGATATGAGGATGACTGGCGCTTCCAGCCCAGCGATCGCTGCTGACGCGAGCCGCCCCGCACCGGCTGGTTCTTACCCCGAAGCCTCCCCTGGTCTCGCCACGACGCGATGAGGCCAACCGCCGCCCGGGCCCAAGCCTTTCGTCGTGAATAGTTGGGCGGCGGGTTGGCAGCCATAAGAGGTGTTTTACTCGACAAGACACTCGACATGCGACAGAGCAGCGGTCAAATCGTGGGTAACCAACGTACCATTACGTTTTAAGGACTCGCGTGTGGAAGTGCTGGTGATGTTGCATGGATCCATGCCGGATGTATCATGGAGCCCCAAGACCCCCCAAGATCCCACGGACGGACTCGACGATGGCCATCTCGTTCGCGTGCCCGAATTGCCGGAAGTCGTACGACGTCGACGACAAGCTGGCCGGCAAGAAGGGGCGTTGCAAGGCTTGCGGGACCATCATGCTGATCCCCGCGAAGCCCGCTCCCCGGGCGAACGAGCCGACGTTCCTCGACGACTATGACGAGGACGACGAGGGGGGCTCGGCGCCCGCGCCGACGTCCCTGGCCGGCCCGTCGCGGGCGCGATCCTCATCATCCTCGGGCGGGTCGAACCTGCCGATCCTGATCATCGCGGGGGTCGGCCTGCTGCTGGTGCTGGTCGTCTCGCTGGTGTTCCTCCTGCCGGGCAACAAGGGGCCCCAGGTCGGGCCCGTGGCGGAGGAGGAAGCCGAAGGCGGCCCCGCGTCGGAGCCCATAGCCAGGGTCGCCGAGACGGCCGCGCTGGACGTGGCGAAGTACCCCGCCCTTCCCCCCGTGCCCGAGATCCTGCTGCCGTACAACCCGAATGCCCCGATGCGGGACCTCTCGCAGCACGAGGCCGTCGGGCGGGACGTGGTGGCGGGCCTCAACGAGATGGCGAACATCCTGGGAACGATCAACGACCCGCAATCGGCCGCCGCCGCCAAGCCCAGGCTCGAGGAAGCCGGCATGCGGATCATCGACGTCGGCGTCCGAGCCCGGGGATTATTCCGCCCGACCAGGAGGGAGGACAAGGCCCTCAAGGACAAGCTGGGGAACCAGGCCGAGCTCGCGGCCAAGCGGCTCAACGACCAGGCCAGCCGGCTCGTGGCCATCCCCAGCATCGGAATCAACTTCGTCCAGATGATCGCCCGCACCCAGCAGCTCGTCACCCAGATGAAGGCCGACCGCGGCGACGACCTGACGGCCGCCCCCCCGCCCTATGTCGAGGTCTTCGTCGACGGCGTCACCGAGCCCGGCTCCTTCACGGTCGTCGGCAACAAGCTCCGCGAGTGCATCGTCGACAAGGGCCCCGCCGCCCAGTTCTTCGGAGGCAAGGGAAAACTCTCCGGACGGCTCTGGCCGGTGGCTGACCCGCAGGAATTCGCCGGTCGGATCAAGTTCGGCCACGCGAAGGTCTCGGGCCGCCGCATCCACGTCACCAACGTCGAGCTCGACCCCGAGGAGCTCGCCCAGGCCGAGAAGCCCCAGCACAAGACCCCCTCCCCCGCTCCGAAGGCCCCCGAGCGCCCGCCGCTCCCGGCCAACGCCGACGCCACGACCAGGGCCATCTACGAACTCAAGTCGACCGATTCCAACGCCCGCAGTAAGGCCCTCAAGGATCTCGCCGGATCCGCCGCGCCGAAGGACGACGCGAAGCGGGCGGAGGCTATCAAGGAGGTCGCCGGCGTCGTCGCCGACTCGAACCCGTTCACCGGGGCCGAGGCCATCAGGCTCCTCGCCACCTGGGGCGACCCCGCGGCGGTGAAGGCCATCATCGGGGCCATCAAGGAAGGCTCGAACCACGTCGTCGGCAACGAGGCGATCGTGCAGGTCGGTCTGCTCCGCGAGCCGAAGGCGATCCCCGCGCTCGTCTCCAGGATCGAGGAGGACTGGGTCGAGGCCCCCAAGGCGCTGAAGGCCATCGGCGAGCCCGCCGAGCCGGCCCTCATCAAGCTGCTGACCGATGGCGACTCCAGGCGTCGCAAGGCGGCGGTGGAGGTCCTCGGCGAGATCGGCGGCAAGGCGACGCTCGACGCGATGAAGCGGCTCCCGGCCGACTCCGACTTCTCCGTGCAGGTCGCCGCCCGCCAGGCGATGCAGGCCATCTCCGCGAGGGTCCGCGCCGGCCGTTGAGTTGAAGGCCCGAGGCTGGCGGCCGATCGGCCGGCTCACTACACTGGCCCGTCGAAAAGGGTTCCGAGTCTCGGCCGCGTCGTCGCGAGGACGGCCGTGCCGGCGGGGTTCGCCGGGCTCGACCCCAGGAAGTCACCAGCGCCTCGAGGGGGCCGTCCCGATGCTGCCAATCGACCTCATCCGCCAGGCCCAGGAGCGGCTCCGGGGCCGCGTCCACCGCACGCCGCTCGTCTCGTCGGCGGCGCTGGGCGAACGGCTCGGCGTCCCCGTCTGGCTCAAGCTGGAGAACCTCCAGAAGACCGGCTCGTTCAAGGCCCGGGGCGCCTTCAACAAGATGCTCTCGCTGACCCCGGCCGAGCGGTCCCTCGGGGTCGTCGCCGTCAGCGGCGGCAATCACGCGCAGGCGGTCGCTTATGCCGCCCGGGAGCTCGGTGTCAACGCGGTGATCGTCATGCCGGCGACCACGCCCAGGAACTACCTGGACGCGACCCGGGGCTACGGCGCCCAGGTCGTCCTGACCCCGAACATCCGCGCGGCGTTCGACGAGGCCCACCGGCTCCGCGACGACGGCCGGGTCCTCGTCCACCCTTTCGACGACCCGATCCTGGCCGCCGGCCAGGGGACGATCGGCCTGGAAATCCTGGAAGACCTGCCCGGGGTCACGCATACTTACATCAGCATTGGAGGAGGCGGCCTGATCGCCGGGATCGCCTCGGCGATGAAGGCCCTCAAGCCGAGCACGGCCATCATCGGCGTCGAGACGCGCGGGGCCGACGCCATGGCCCAGGCCCTCGCCGCCGGCCGCCCCGTCGAGCTACCCGCGATCACGTCGATCGCCAGGACCCTGGGGGCTCCCGCCGTCTCCGACTTCACCCTCTCGAACGTCCGTGAGCTCGTCCGGGACGTCGAGGTCGTCGACGACGCCGCCACGGTGGAGGCCCTGATCTTCCTCCTCGAGCGCACCAAGTACCTGACCGAGCCCGCCGCCTCCTGCTGCCTCGTCGCGGCCGACCGCGACCGAGCCCGCGGCGTCTTCCGCCCCGGCGATCAGGTCGTCCTCCTCCTCTGCGGCGGCAACGTCTCCATCGCCGACGTCTGCACCTTCCGCTCCAACTTCCCGCCGGGGTAAGTACCCTGTCGTCCAGTCCTCGAGGTGTCATCCACCCCTGACGCGGCCGGAGAAGGCCCCGTGTCCGACGGCGCCGATGAGCCTGGCTTGGATGGATGAGAAAAAGGCCCGCGGGCATGATAACGCCGCGGGCCCGGGGTCAAGTTATGAACATGGCAGGAGGCGGTTCGCCGCCGCCTCGATGGCTCAACGACGGCCGAAACGGAAGCGGGAGGGCCGGGGAGTCGCCTCGGCGGCGAGTTGCTGCAGTTGGGGGACGAACCCGGGGCGGACGGGGCTCGGGTCCGGCGTCGGGGTCGTCGGGATGGGGGCGTTGGGGATCCTCGAACCGGAGGTGAAGCGGACGGTGTTGCTGACGCTGCCGGCGTAGTTGGAGCCGCCGTCGAAGATGGCGGTCAGGGCGTGTCGGCCGGCGAGCAAGGGGCGCCGGGTCAGCAGGGTGGCGGTCGAGCCGGTGATCGTGCCGGTGCCGATGGCCCGGTTGCCGTCGTAGAACGTCACGGAGCCCTCGGCCCCGGGCGTCACGTCGGCCGTGAGCAGGACGGCCCGGCCTCGGCCGATCGAGGAGAGCGAGGCGGTCAGGCTCGTCGCCGAGTCGGCCGGGGCGACGACCTGGGTGAACGCGGGGCTCGTGCTGGCGAAGTAATTGCCGTCGCCGACGTAGATCGCCCGGATGTCGTGGGAGCCGACATCCAGGGCACTCGAGGTCGTGAATACGGCGGTCGAGCCGGCGATCGTGGCCAGGCCGAGCAAGGAACCCCCGTCGAAGAAGAGGACGGAACCCGTCGCCCCGGCGTTGACGCTGGCGGTGAAGGTCAGGGCCTGGCCGTAGGTGCTCGGGCTCGGCGAGGCGGTCAGCGTCGTGACGGAATCGGCCCGGATGACGAACTGGGCGAGGACGGCGCTGGTGCTGTCGAGGTAATTGGCGTCGCCGGTGTAGGTCGCGGTGATGGGGTGGCCGCCGACGGCCAGGGTCGTGGCGATCGAGGCCTTGCCGTCGACGATCGCCGCGTTGCCGAAGATCACGCCGTTGTCGTAGAAATTCACGATCCCCGTCGCCCCCGGGGTCACGGCGGCCGTCAGGTTGACCGTCTGCTGGTAGATCCCGGGGTTCGGCGAGGAGGTCAGCGTGGTGGTCGTCGCGGCCTGGTTGACGAGCTGCGTCAGGGGGAGGCTCGTGCTCGATGCGTGGTTGTCATCCCCGCTGTAGACGGCCTTGATGGAGTGCTCGGCGGTCGTCAGGGCGGCCGTGACGAACGAGGCGGTTTCCCCGGTGAGCGGGACCTCGCCAAGCTTGATGCCGCGATCATAGAACGATACGGAGCCCGTCAGGCCGAGGCTGATCGTGGCGGTGAAGGTCACCGATTGCCCGAAGGTGCTCGGGTTTGACGAGGTGACGAGGGTCGTCACCGTCGGCGCGGGATCGATGCTGGCCGTCGTGGGGATGACGGAGTCGAGGACGTAATTCAAGGCCCCCGGGCCTTCCAGCGTCGCCCCGACGAGCCTCACGGTCTTGCCGGGGGCGGCGTTGGGGTCGTCGAACATCGCGATGCCGCCGACGAGGCTCACGCCGCCGAGGTCCCCCACGGTCGATCGGGAGGTGACGAACGTGGCCATGGTGCCGTCGTACGTCTTGCCGCTCGCGGAGAACGCCCCCTGGATGTGCTTCGGCAGGACGGTGAGGATGCCGTTGATGTAAGTGATCGCGTAGTTGCTCAGGCCGGTCCCCGTCGCATCCGAGGGGATGACGGCGTAGGGCGTGGGCATCACGTCCGCGTCGGCGGCGGCGCCCTGGCTGACGAGCGAGACCCCGGTCACGGTGTCCTGGTTGATCAGGCCGACCGCCAGGAATTCGTCGCCGACGTAGGTCACCGTGTCGCCGTAGGTCTTGTACCCGGTGTCCCCGGAGATGGTCAAAGCCTTACGCCCGACGACCAAGCTCGTGCTCGTGTCGCTCGCGGCGGCGAAGTTCGCGCTCTCGGCGAGCTCGTAGTCGATGACGTAAGGCGTGGTCGACGCGGGGATGGTCGACGTGTCGAAGACGGTGGTGAAGTCGCCGTTCGCATCGATGGTGGCCTGCGCGACCACAGCGCCGATCGTGATGGTGATGGTCTCGCCGGCCGGGATATTATCGCCCGCGTCGATGTGCCCGCTCAGCGTGATCGAGGCATCCCCATAGATAATGGATGTCGACTCGAGGCCGCTGAAGCTCGGGGCGAACTTCTCGTTGTAGAGGATGAAGGTGACGGACGGATCGCCCCCCGCGGCGGCGGCCGAGACCCCGTAGCCGCCGGCGACGTCGTTGCCGGTAAACGTCGGGGCGGTGGCGATGCCATCGGCGCCGGTCGTCGCCTCGACGGCGGCGGTCCCCCCCTCAAAGAGGCCGGTGGCGCCGACGGCCGGGGACGAGAAGGCGACGGGGGCCCCCTGCACCGGGTTGCCCGCGGCGTTCAGGACGAGGACGCTCAGGTTGGTGGCGAAGGTCCCGCCGAGCTGGACGGACTGCTGGTCCCCCGCCACGATCGAGATCGAGGCCGGGGCGTCGTCGTCGAGGATTGTGCCGGTGGCCGTCGCGACGGTGATCGTCACCGGCGGCGGCGACGTATTCAGGAAGACCGAGACGTTGTTGGAATAGAAGTTCTGCACCGCGAGGTCGGGCTTGCCGTCGCCGTTGAGGTCGCCGATCGCCAGGACCTGCGGGGTCGAGTTCGTGGCGAAGTCGAGCCGGTCGGCGAAGCTCGCCGTCATCGACCCGGGGACCGTCGTGTTCGGGAGCACCGAGAGGGAGCTGTTCGTGCCGTTGACGAAGCCGATGTCGGGCACGCCGTCGCCGTTGAGGTCCCGGATCTGCACCGACGTGGGATGGGTCCCCGTGGCGTACTCGACCTTGTCGGCGAAGGTCGGCGTGGTCGCCCCCGGCTCCGTCGTGTTGAGCAGGACCCAGAGGGTCGAGGCGAAGACGTTGGACACGGCGAGGTCGGGCTTGCCGTCGCCGTTGAGGTCACCGATCGCCACCGAGACGGGCCCGGTCTGGCTCGGCGTGGTGAAGTCGATCCTGGGGCCGAAGGTCGCCGTCGTCGCCCCCGGCTCCGTCGTGCTCAGGAAGATCGAGTAGTAGTCGGAGTCGGGCACGCCGACCGCGAGGTCGGGCTTGCCGTCGCCATTGAGGTCGCCGATCGCGATCGAGTTCGGGCCTCCCCCGATGGCGAGGTCGACCTTAGGAGCGAACGTGGGCGTCGTCGCGCCCGGCTCGGTCGTGTTCAGCAGCACCGAGACGGTGTTGGAATTCACGTTGGCGACGGTGAGGTCGGGCTTGCCGTCCTGGTTGATGTCGCCGACCGTCACGGTGAAGGGCGAGGCCCCCGTGGCGAACTCGGTGTAGGGGGAGAAGCTGGGGGTCGTCGCGCCCGGCTCGGTCGTGTTGAGCAGGATCGAGACGGTTCCCACCCAGTCGTTCGCCATCGCGAGGTCGGGCTTGCCGTCGCCGTTGAAGTCGGCCACGGAGACGGCGAAGACGTTCCGGCCCGACCCGGCGTTGAAGTCGACGCTGGGGGCGAACGTCGGCGTGGTCGCCCCGTCCGGCGTCGTGTTCGTGAGGATCGAGACCGAGTCGGACGTGGTGATGGCCGCGGCGATGTCCGGCTTGCCGTCGCCGTTGAAGTCGCCGATCGCGACGCCCAGCGGCAGGTTGCTGACGTCGAAGTCGGTCTTCTCGGTGAAGGTCGTCGGCGTGAGGTCCACGACCGAGCTCACCTTGACGGTGAAGGACCGATCCCCTTGCAGCAGGAGGTTCCCCGTCACCGGCACCGAGATCGTCGCGGTCGTCGCCCCCGCCGGGATGACGAGCATCCCGGAGGTCGCCGTGTAGTCGACCCCCGCCTTGGCGGTCCCGTCCGCCGTGCTGTACGCGACCGCCACCAGCGAGTCGAGGTCGCCGCTCCGGGTCACGGTGAAGTTCATCATTGAGGAGCCCGAGTCCCCCTCGGCGAGGCTCGCATCCCCGATCGAGACCAGGCTCGACGGATTGACCCGCCCCTCCAGCTCGAAGAGGCTCGGCCGCAGGGTGTGGCGAAGTCGCGCGATGCGGGACGTACGGTGGCGGCGGAGGGGAGTGAAGGCGCTCAAGTCGGGAATCCCTCGGTGATGGGCTTCGATGGAGCCGCGAACTGCGGGCCTCTCTCGTCTTCGAGCGATCGGGCCGCGGCAAGGTCGACGGAGACGGTACATTTTACCAGGACGACATCGCATTCATCAATGGATTAAATCTCGATCGGCTCTACGCGTCGGCGATGGACGTGCATCCCCTCATTTCGAGGGGCCGAGGTAGTCGCCGGGGCCGGCTTGCACTACATTGGAAAATGCGGAACGACGCTCCCATTGATCCGAGACGCGGGGTGCTTCGAGTCATGGGCAGGAAGGTGGGCAAGCCGGACATCGAAGGAGAGGGGGGCGACGAGGAGAAGTCGCGGCCCTTGCGCTCCGACGCGCAACGCAATCTGGATGCGTTGCTGGAGGCGGCCCTGGCGGTGTTCGCGGCCTCCGGGGTCGACGCGCCTGTCCGCGAGATCGCGGACAGGGCGGGTGTGGGGATCGGCACGGTCTACCGGCACTTCCCGCATCGTGCGTCGCTGGTGGCGGCGGTCTTCCGGCGCGAGATCGACGCCTGCGCCGACGCGGCGGCGGCCTTCGCGAAGGATCACGAGCCGGTCGAGGCGTTGTCGCGCTGGATGCATCGCTACGCGGCGTTCATCGCGACCAAGCGGGGCCTGGCCTCGGCGCTGCACTCGGGCAACCCGGCCTTCGACCCGCTGCCGGCCTACTTCCGCGAGCGGCTCCTGCCCGCGTTCGGCTCCTTGCTGGCCAGTGCCGCCGCCTCGGGCGAGGTCCGGACCGACTACGACGCGGAGGACCTGCTCGGCGCCGTGGCGAGCCTCTGCATGAACGCGTACGGCCAGGGCCCCGAGCACGCCGGGCGGATGATCTCCCTGCTGGTCGACGGGCTCCGCTTCGGCGCGAAGCCGTAAGCGGGCGAAGGCCTCGATGTCGTTCGTCCGCGTCTCGCTGCCCTGCCCCTCGCCCGCGGACGCGCGCTGAGCCGGGGCTCGCGGGGTTGTTGCGCCGCGGGCCCCGGATCAATCCATCGGCATTGCGTTCGGAGGTCGTTCGCCGCCTCGAGGGCTCAACTTCGGCCGAAGGGGAAGCGGGAGGGCCGGGGGGGCGCGCCGGCGGCGAGCTCCTGCAATTGGGGGAAGAACCCGGGGCGGCCGGGACGAGTCGTCGGTGGCGCCGGGTTGGCGATGACGGGAGGCCTCGAGTTCAACGGGAGGCGGACGGCGTTGCTCACGCTGCCGGCGTAGAGGGCGTTTCCGTCGAAGGCCGCCGTGAGGGTGTGCCGACCGACGAGGAGCGGGCGACGGACCAGAAGGGTCGCGGTCGAGCCGGAGAGCGTGCCGGTGCCGAGGACTCGCGCGCCGTCGTAGAAGGTCACGCCCCCTTCGACGCCCGGCGTCACGCTGGCCGTGAGCAGGAATGCCCTGCCTCGCCCGAAGGAAGTGAGCCCGGCGGTCAGGGTCGTCGAGGTGCTGAAGCGGTCGACGACCTGTGTGACGGCGGGGCTCGTGCTGGCGAGGTAGTTGCCGTCGCCGATGTAGACCGCGCGGAAGTCGTGGGAGCCGACCGAGAGGGCACTCGAGGTCGTCAGCACGGCGGTCGAGCCATTGAGCGGCGACTGGCCGATCAGGGTCGAGCCGTCGAAGATGAGGACGGAGCCCGTCGCCCCGGCGTTGACGACGGCGGTGAGCGTCAAGGGCTGGCCGATCTTGCCGGCGCCCGGCGAGGCGGTCAGCGTCGTGACGGATCCGGCCCGGTTCACCTGGAGGCCGATCCGCTGGGTGCTCCAGGCCGAGTCGAAGTTCCGGTCGCCGGGGTAGAAGGCCCGGATGTCGTGCCCGATGACGGGCAGGCTCAGGGTCAGGGTGGCCCGGCCGTCGGAGATCGGCACGATCTCCAGGACGGTCTCGCCGTCCATGAAGTAAACCGAGCCCGTCGCTCGTGGGTCGACGGTGGAGACGATCGTGACCGGCTGCCCGTAGGTCGCGGGGTTCTGCGAGACCGTCAGCGAGTGGGCGGTGGGGATCGTCTTGAGGAAGATATCCTGGGAGTCGCTGGAGCTCCAGGAGTGATTCTTGTCGGCCACATATGTTGCCGTGATCCGGTGTCCTGCGCCCTCCAGGTTGGAGACGGTCAGCGTGGCCGTGTTGCCGACGACCGGGGCGGTCCCGATCTCCCTGGAGAAGTCGAAGAAGATCACCGAGCTACTCCCCAGCGCAGGGCTGACGGTGGCCGTCAGGGTCACCGACTCCCCGAAGGAGATGACGTCCTTCGACAAGTGAAGGCTCGTCCGGGTCGGGGCCTGGGTGATGGTGGCCTGCGTCTGAGGTTCCCCGTCGAGGATATAGTTACCGGCGAGCGGGCCGCTCAACTGGGCCCCCACCAGGGTCACCTTGAGGTTCTTGGCGACATCCGGGGACACGAACGTCGCGGTCCCGCCGACCAGGCTCACCCCGCCGAGATCCCCGCTCAGCGTGCGAGTCAGGACGGTCGCGTTGGTGTTGCCGTCATAGGTCTTATCGGCGACCGTGATATGACCCGTGACCGGCCTCGGCAAAATATTTAGATTGCCGGGTAAATAATTGATGATGTAGTTGCTCAGGCCGGTCCCGACGGCGCCCGAGACATTGATGGCATAAGGGGTCATGTCCACGCCCGCATCCGCCGCCGCGCCGAGGGTGGAGAGTGTGACGGAGGTCACGGTGTCCTGATTGGCGAGCCCGAATATGGTGAATTCATCACCCTTGAAGGTGATCACATCTCCGTAAGTTTTGTCCAAGGATTTCGCCGAGATGAACAGGTAGCCGCGAGAGACGGTCAGCGTCGTGCTCGTGTCGATCGAAGCGTTATACATCGAGTTGCCGGCGAACTCGTAAGTGACCGTGTAGGGCGTGCTCGACAGGGGGAGGATCCCCGTGTGCAGACCGCTGCTGAAGTCACCATTGGCGTCGATGGGGGCTTGCGCGACCACCGAGCCGACTCTGATCGTCACGGTCTCGCCCGCCGGGAAGTTCGCCCCCGCATCGAGATGCCCGCCCAGTAACAAATCCTGGCCGTAGTTGATGTTCAGCGGGACGAGCCCGCTGAAGGACGTCGCGATCTTCTGATTGGTCAGGTCGAAGTTGATGGTCTCGTCGAGCCCTGAGGTCCTCGCCGAGATGACATAGGAGCCGGCCAAGCCGTTGGCGGTGAAGGCCGGGGCGACGGCCCTGCCATAGAAATCGGTCTCCACCACGACGCTGGTGGCGCCCCCCGCGAAGGTCCCGCCCGCGCCCGAGGCCGGGGCGGTTAAGGTGACGGGCGTATACCGAAGCGGGCTGCCGTTCGCGTTATTGACTTGGACGACCAGGTTCGTGCCGAAGGTCGAGCCGATGGTGGCCGACTGCCCGTCGCCGTCGATGAGCTCGATCGTCGCCGGGTCGTCGTCGTCGATGATCGTGCCGGTGGCGATCGCCCTGCCGAGCGTCGGGGTCTCGGGGGTGTTGTTCACATCGATCACCAGGGGGAAGCTATAGGCTCCCACCAGGGCGATGTCGGGCTTGCCGTCTCCGTTGAAGTCGCCGATCACCTGATCCCGGACTGAACCCCTGGAGTTGCCGCCGCTGGCCTCGACGAAGGTTGCCATCGCCTCCCCCGGCAGGGTGGTGTTGCGCTGCACCAGGGGGCGGGCGCCATTGCTGTAGACGAGGTCGGCCAGGCCGTCGCCATTCATGTCCCTGATAGTGGCGTAGGCGAATCCGCTGCCCTGATCCACCACCCTGTCGGCGAGCGTCACCTTCGTCGCCCCGGGCGCCGTGGTGTTCATGTAGATGCGGACGGTGGATTTCTCGAGCCCGTACAGGTAGTTTTCCGCAACGATGTCGGGCTTGCCGTCGCCGTTGAGGTCGCCAACAGCGATCGACTGGGGCGACGAGCCGTCGGGGGTCGGATAGTCGGCCCTGGCGCCGAAGGATGCGGCCTGCGCCCCCGGCTCCGTCGTATTCAGGAGGACCGAGATGTACATGCCGTCGGGCCCCGACGCGGTCGCCTCGGGGGGGACCGCCACGGCGAGATCCGGCTTGCCGTCGCCGTTGAGGTCGCCGATCGCGACCGAATAGGGGAGCCCCCCCACGGCGAAGTCGACCTGGGGGGCGAAGGCCGGCGAGGTCGCCCCCGGCTCGGTGGTGTTGAGGAAGATCGAGATGCTCCTCGTGCCCAGGCTGGCCACGATGAGGTCGGGCTTGCCGTCCTGATTGATATCTCCGACCCTGATATCTCGCGGGTTCGAGCCCCTCGTGACCTCCGAGTATGGCGAGAACGACGGCGTCGTCGCGCCTGCCGGGGTGGTATTCAGCAGGACCATGACCTGGTGGGTGTAGAGGTCGGTCGCGGCGATGTCGAGCTTGCCGTCGCCGTTGAAGTCGCCGACCGCCACCGCGCGGCCGGACCGGCTGCCCCCCGCCTCGAAGTCGACGCCGGGCGCGAACGTCGCCGTGCTCGAGCCGGGCTCGGTCGTATTCAGGAGGACCGAGACGGTGTTCGGAGACTCGTTCCCGGTGACGATGTCGAGCTTGCCGTCGCCATTGAAGTCGCCGACCGCGGCCCTGATGATCGACCCATTGGCCTGGAAGTTCGCCTGCAGGTCGAACGTGATGTCGGCGAGGTTCCTGACCGAGGTCAACTCGACCGAGAAGGTCAGGTCATCCTGGGTGATCCGGTTTGCGGCGAAGTGTACGGAGATCGTCGCGGTCGCCTGCCCCGCCGCGAACTCGACCATCCCGGACTTCGCCAGGAAGTCCTCGCCGGCCTTCGCGGTGCCATCCACCGTATGATACGCGACCGCCACGGGCGCCGACGTATCCCCGCTCCGGGTGACGGTGAAATTCATCTCCGTCGAGCCCCGATCCCTCTCCACGGCGCTCGTATCCGCGATCGAGAACACGGACGAGAGATTCACCCGCCCTTCCAGTTCGAGTAGTCCCGGCCGCAAGGCCTGGCGGAGTCGCTCGCCGCGATACCTACGGAGGGGGAGCCAGGGCCGACGCGAGGGGGAATGAGCGCCCAAGGTGTTCTATCCTATGATTGATGATAAGGTCGATTAAGCCGCGTCGGTGGGCCTCTCGTCGGCGACTGCCGGACTGCGGCAACCTCGAAGCTGGCCGCACAGCTTACCAGGCCGACCTTTCATTCATCAATGGATCATGTTTCCATTGCTGGGATATCCCAAAGCCGCTTGACGGCTGAACTTGCGGCATCGGCCAACCCGCCTTGCCCCTCTATTGCCCCACAAATCATCCCGATCGATCTCGCCACGGCGGGCGGCGGGATCGTGCTCCCGTCGGATGACCCCAGGCTTCGAGAAGTGGTCGAGGCCTGGGACGACCTGCCGGAACCGGTACGCGCCGGGCTTGTCGCGATGGTGAAAGCGGCGTCCGGGGAGCAGCAGTCGAGGAAGGCGACGAAGGTGAGAGGGGAAAGGCGGGGGAGTCGAGGGAAAGGCCGGGATGGGTAGCCGGGTGGACTGCCGGCGGACGCCGCTCGCGTGGGCGGCCTCCCCTGCCCTGCACCCCGTTATCCCACGCTTCGTTACCTGGGTCTCGTAGTCCACCGTCGTTGCCCCGCACATCCGACGCTTGACAGGCCGGGGGCAGTTCGTCGGGCGAGGGCCGGGAGGGATTGCCGCCCACGTGGATGCCGCGTTGCGGCTAACGTGATGGGAGCATTCGATTTGCGTGAATATGTTTCATTGATCGGCTAAAAATCCGCGAATTACCCTAATGCAACCACCGTTATAGCGGAGGCCCACGTTTTACCGGACAGCGAAGAATCCGCGAATTAGAGAGTATTGCCCACCGGTATGTTGAGGGGCTTGCTTTTTCGGTTCGTAGAAGAAACCGCGAAAAACAGCAACCGAACCACCGTGTATTTAGAGGGCGTGTTTTTTCCATCCGACCAATCGACGGCAAATCTGGAATTGAGGCGATCGATGAAGGGCTCGAGAACTACCAGCCTTGATCCGTCCGAATTCTGTCTCGGTACGCAGCTCGCCAAGCTCACGAAGCTCAGCTATTACCGGGCGTTGAAGCTGGCGGCCCTTGGCCAACTCCGCGTCATGCAAACCGGGGGCGACCGCACGCTATTCCACATCGAAGACGCGAAGCGGCACGCCGAAGAGATCCGGGCGAAGAAGGCCGCCCACGGTGGCCCGCAGGCCGCAGCCACCGCGTAACGGCCGCCGCCACGCTCGGCAGAACGGACGAACCATCATTCACACGAGAACAAGCGACCCACGGCATCCGCCGGACGGGTCCAACGATCAACGTACGCGCCTAGAAATGGCAAAGCCCCGGGCGGCCACCCAGGGCTTGCGGCGGACAACAGTTTCATCGGCAGAAGGCAGGAGTATCAACTATGTATGATTATATCGGCGAGAACAGAATTAGTCAACATTATTCAGACGACGAAGAGGGAAGTCGAATCGTCGCGATGCCCGACCCCGCGAAGGTGGCGGAACTTGCCAGCAGGGAGTGGAATCGCTTGCTTCGGAGCGATCCGGAACTCGCCGAGATGGCCAGGAACGGAGCTCGGCTCATCAATCGGGCCATCGCGGGGTATCGGGACTTCGATTACCAGCTGTCCAAGCTTTCGGACATATGGCGGGATGCAGCAAGAGCCGCACGGGAGGTCGCCTTACCGTTGCTCGACACTGCTTCCGAAGATGTCCGGAGGAGCTTGGTGTATGAGGCCATCCGAAGACTCAAGCTCAACGGGATACCAAAGCTAGCGGATGGCATGATCCAGGAGGCCGAGCTTTGGAAGCACTGTTCCCTGGACCTGCCCTCTGAATTCCTGGATGACCGCCTTGGGCAGATTTTGGACATGGATGAGTTCCTGAGTGAACCGTACCAGGCGGATTGGCTCGTGGATGGCGTTTTGCAGCGGGACCAAGCCTTGGTCATCGGCGGACAGCAAAAGTCGCTTAAAACGAGTACCGCGAATGACCTGGCGGTTTCCCTGGCGTCCGAGACGCCGTTCCTCGGGCATTTCCCCGTGCCTCACCGCGTGAGGGTCGGCATGCTCTCGGCGGAAGATGAAATCTCGACACTGCAAACGAGCGTGCGTCAGATCTGCCGGGCCAAGCAGGTCGATCCTCGTGGCCTGGGGATCGTCTTCGGCCGGAAGTTGCCCGACCTGAGCGACCCGAATCAGCTCGACGCCTTGGGATGTCTAATCCAGGCGAAAGAGCTCGAAGTCATCATCATCGATCCGCTTTACTTGGCCATCATGGGAGGCAAAAAATCCAAGAATGTCAATGTGAATTCGATGTTCGAGATGGGCCGAGTGCTCGGAAACCTGACCGACGTCTGCCGGGAAACCGGCTGCACGCCGATCATCTGCCATCATTTTCGCAAGGCCACCGGCCGCTTTGGTGCGGTGCCTGAACTCAGCAACCTCGCCCATGCCGGGCTCGCCCAATTCGCCCGAAGCTGGCTTCTGCTGGGCAGGCGAGAGCGTTTCAAGCCGGGCGAGGACGTCCATCGTCTGCATCTCGTGGCAGGCGGATCATCCGGCTATTCGAGCTTGCATTCCCTGACGATCGATCGGACGCCAACAACCGACGAGCCCGACGGCCGGTGGCATGTAACTTTGGAGGAGCCAGCCACCCACAAGGAGGGCGCGCAGGGCACGCAAGGCTCATCCACGGCCGTCCAGGACTCGGCTGACGAAGCCGACAGCATCAAGCTCCTGGAAACGATCCTGACGAATCCTGAGGGCATGTCCGCCAGGAAGCTTCACGAGGCCCACAAGTGGTACCGGCCGAAATTCGACCGAATCCTCGCCCAACTCGTCAAGGATGGGCTTGTCGGCCAAAATGTGAGCGGGGCGGGAACTCGCAAGTCGACCAAGTACACCCTCACCGCCAATGGCCAAGCGAAAATCGGCCAGAAGTCCTGAGCCTTCCGGGTGGGCTTGGGTCCCAAGTGTGATGTGTATGGTATGCCCCCTTCTAGTATAGAAGGGCATTACCATACACACACACCTTGACGCCTCGCCCGGCCCGATTGGGTATGCGTGCCCGCAGTCCATACCCATCCCCATGACGGTCGGTTTGGGTGGCGTCTCAGGGGTTTGGGCTCACCCTTCGTCGCCCGTGGACATCGGCGACCGCCCCCCCCGGGCGGCTATCCCTCGACCCCACGGCATCCAACCTGCCCCCACTGGTCCGACCAGTCCGGCCCCCCATTTGTGGCCCGACTCCAGTCCATCCGGCCTCCACGTCCGCCGCAGGCACCTCGTGGGTGGCCGACCTTCGCCCACTTCTCGGGTCCGATCGCGCAAATCATACCCATTCGTGAATACTGATTCCACTAGCACATCATAAGTGCACCGAACGAACGCACATTCGTCCATCGCCGGTCGCAACGTGAGCGTCCGGTATGCCTTGAGACCCTGTTCGAACTCAACCGAGGAACGCATCCCATGTCGACCGCTACCCTTGACCGCCAGGCCACCCACACCGCCCGTTCTGACCACGCCGAATCCCGCGGCATCCGCCTGGCCGATTCCAACCGCCACGCCGTCCACGCCGGATGCACGTCCGCCACGGTGGGTGGCGAGGATTTCCCCGTCGAGCTCGCCCGGGCCGATGAACTGTTTCAGCTTGGTTACGTATCGGGCCGCATGTGGGCGGCTGACGTTGCCTCCCGGGATCAGCTCGAGAACCTGGTCCACCTTGCCGACCAGCTCGGGGACGAGGCCGCATCGTTCTTCGTGTTCGCCGACAAATCCCCCGCCCGCAGTTGCGACCTGTTCGCCGACACCGCCGGCCCGGCCCTGGGTGGCGATGCCGTGGGACGCCGGAAGCTGTGGAAGGCAATCGCGGTGAACGTGGACCAAGCCCGCGTGTGGACGCGGCCGGAGTTCGTGGCGGGGACATTCGCGGGGGCGGTTGACGCCTGGCGGTCTATCCGGTCAGAACTGTAACCCGGCACGCCCGGCCCTGCGGTGGGCGGCGATCCCCCTCCCACCGTTCTCGTCCGCCGGTCGTCACACCCGTGGGCGGCTAATTCCCTGACCTTCCGCCCATCACATCATTCACATCAGTACCAATCGTGATTACTGGTCTGACCAGTTCGGTTGACCCTCGGTAAACGGCCACCCACTTTCACTTGCCTCCCACCCCATAACCCCTCCGGGAAGCCACCTATCCGCCCGTCCACGCGACCTCGGCCCCTTGCACGCCTTCCTGTCCACCCGGGCATGCGGGACGCCCTACTGGGCAGCCAGGGGCCTTGGTTGTGAGTGGAGGTGGGACGGGTTGAGACCGGGTAGAACCGACGGGTCACGTGTTACCAGCGGCACCGCCGCCCATCGTGGGTGGCATGTCCCGCACGCCTTCACAACCTTCCCCCTTTACTCCACCTCCCGATTTACCCATGAACACCGACATGAACAACTCTCCCGACACCCCCCACGAGTCCGGCATCGGCGAGGACATCGCCCGCCAGATGGGCGAATCCATCCGCAAGATCGTCCGTAACCGCCGATCCCAGGGCCATTCGGATAGCTCGATCGAGTCCGAAATCCTCGACGGGCTCAACCTTGTCGCGGTGTTCAACGGTTGGCCTGCGAACGACCCGGGACGCCTGGGAGTCCTGGCCGTCGCTGGACGGTTAACCCGCGAAGCGTTAGGCACCGCCGGACCCGCGTTCCGCGTGGTCGGGTGACCGGTCGTCCGTCAGGCCACCCCCACCTTACCTCCCCACCTCTCTTTTACTCATCAATTCCACGATTGGAGATATTTCGACATGGCAGACTCGATTAACGTCGGCGGCATCCACGCGGACCTACAGCTCGACAGCGGGCACATGGAACGGGGCTTGGCCAACGCCCGGAAGGCGATGGACGCGTTCGAACGGGAGCTGAAGACCCTCGATGACGAGGTCACGCGGGGATCAATCTCCGTGCAGGACTGGGGCACTCGGATCGCCGTGGTCCGGGATGAGATGAACAAGCTGAGTGCCGCGATGCACCTGGCCAACTCCGCGGTCAGCCAGTCGACCGGGGCCCTGGGCGTGATGAACGCCGGCATGTCCAAGGCCACGAGCGGATCGGGGGCACTGGCCCGCGGGCTCATGCAGGTCGGGTATGCCGTCGACGACTTGCAGTACGGATTCAACGGGGTCGTCAACAACATCAGCCCGCTCGTCTACTCGTTCACCGCCGCGGCGGGTGCGAGCACGGCGATGGCGTCGGGGATCGCGGCCGGGGCACAGCTCGCGGCCGTCGCCGCTTACCAGGTCTACAGCCACTGGCATGACGTCCAGGATCTGTTCGGGGTCGGGGCTACTCGCACCGAAGCCGAAGAAATGGAGGATCTCGCCAAGGCCACGAAGCTCACGGCCGACGAGCAGAAGCGGCTGAACGATTACAAGAAGGAGCAGAAGGAGTTGGAGAAGCTCCGGGACACCCCGAACAAGGAAACCCGGGAGAGCGAGAAGGCGGTCAAGAAGGCGGTCGAAGACATCGGGTTCAACGAGCTCAAGGTGGGGCTCATGAAGGGGTTCATCGGGGACAACACGAACGCCAAGATATCGCCCGATGAGCAGGCCGAGCTCGACGCGGCGAGCGACTTGGTCGCGAGGAGCGAGAAGGTAACCCCGGAGATGCGTCAGGACCGGATCAATAAGCGGGACGAGGTTCAGGAACGCATCAACAAAAGGTTGAGCGATGCGGACTCCGAGAAGGCCGAAGATCTCCTCATGAGGGCCATGAACGACAACGAGGGCAAGGACTCCAAGAACCCCGGGGCGATGGCCGCCCTGAAGAACCGGGTCATGCTCAATGAGAGCCTGTTCCCCGAGGGCACCCTCGAGAATCTGGACAAGACGAGCCCGGAGGCCCGCAAGAAGGCCAAGGACGAGAAGAAGGCGAAGAAAGAGGCCAAGGATCTCAGCGACCAGATCGATTCCCAGTTCGCCGCGTTCGACGCGGACAACGCCGAGTGGAAGAAATACCGGGCGAAGCGAGAGAAATGGGTCAAAGAGCAGGCCGACGCCCTCAAGGGGGGCGACCTCGGCCAAGCCGCCATCGCAGGCACGCTCACCGAGGACATGGTCCGCGACCGCCTGACCAAGATGGGCGTCGACAAGGGCAAGGTCGACGCCGCTTCGGACGACGTGTTCAGGAAGCTCGAGATTGAGGGAGGGAAAGCCATCTCCGGCCGGGTCGCACTGACCGGCGAGGATCGCGATGTGGCCGCCGCTAACCTCGCGAGGGAGGATCAGGAGAAGCGTCGCAAGAAGGATGCGGACCTGGCGGCCAAGACAATCCCCGGGTTGGACAAGGCGATCGAGCAGCGTTTGACCATCGGCACCGCGATGACCGGCAACGGGGCCGTGATCGCGGCCGGTCTACAGGAGCAGATCCGGCAACTCCTGATCGATGCCGGGATCGACCCGAAGGCCGCGGCCTGGCAGGCGGATGCTGCGGTGGAGGAAGGCGGCCAGAGGGTGAACAAGAAGGTGGTCGAGGAGGCGATGGACGAGCAAACCAAGAGCCAGCAAACCCGCTCGGTGGACGTCTTCGACGCGTCGAGCCTGGCCGCCAAGCTTCAAAGCTCGGTGGGTGACTCGGAGGCGAAGAAGCAGACCGATATCCTTTCGCAGTCGAGAGAGCTCCTCGCCAAGATGGCGAACCAGACGGGGACGACCATCAAGTTCAAGAAGTGAGGCGTCAGGTCACGCACCGTCCGGGCCGCCTGCGGCATCCACGTGGGTGGCCCGGACGAGTCGTTGGGTTACCTCGTCACCGTCGCCCACAGGTCACCCACCGCCGCAGCCACCGGAACACCGCCCGGGGACACCCCTTCCGCCCGCCGGTCACACCGTACAGGTTCACCGCCAACCCTTCCGCCAACCCGTCTCGCCGCCCACAGGGTTCACGTGGTCCATGCATTCACGCCACGTTCACGCCGCCCGCTGTTGCCGGCGGCACGCTCGTGGGTGGCGTGGGGTAACGGCCTAACCAGTCGAAGGGACAGCTGCCCGGGGAAGCTCCTGGCGTGAATCACAAGCAAGCCATACCCGCTGCCATCAAGCAGATCGGCGAACCGAGCGGGAACGTCGTCGGTCCACGACGATAGCGGCAACCCCGAGAACGCCCCACGTCGTGATGGTCAGCGGCTCTGGGACAGGGTTCGGCACGATGTCCAAGTTCACGAAGAAGCGGTTCATGTTGTTAAAATCAAATCGTGGAACGAAATGGCTAGTCCCCGCGGCTATGGCGTTCAATTCGGGTGGAAGATTCTGGAAATAAACATCCGTCAGGGTGATATCCAGCTTGCCGGTACGCGTAGCGCCATCGCGTGTCCCATTGATGACCCCATCCACCTGAATGAACGAGATGTCTTGATCGATGCCCATGTGCTGTATCCCGCCCGCCGTCGGGAACCCGTATTTTGGATCATACGGAGAAAACGCCATTCGAAGACTGAAATGCTGGTCCGAGTAAGATACCCACATCGTGCTGCCATCGGGGTGCGTGGGGATCACATAGCCGAAATTGAGTTGACTGGACCAGAAGTGGCTGTATCCGTCATATCGGGTAGCGGATCCCAGGCCCTCAATCGTCGATCCCCACGGCTCGTACGGATACAAAGGAGCGGCCACTGCGACCGAGGACGGGGCAACTAATAGGACAAGGGCCATCCATAACCGTGGCATGTTCGCAGTCCCTTGGGAGCTAATCTCTCGAGTACATCCTTAGCGCGGCCTCCGGGCCAAGAGGCCAGGGAGTTTAGCCGATCAAGGCTTCAAAGGGAAGGGAGGCATGTTTCCTGAAATGAGAGGGGTGTCCCAACACAAAGGAGTGGTGAACCGGGGCCTCATTGCGAACGTTCGGCTTCGGCCCATGCTTCGCCCCGGGTGGATGACAGGAGCTCTCGCGGATGGAGCGGATCACATCACCCCCGAAAGTCCACTAGCCACGTCCCCCCCCCTACGCGGCCTCCCAATTGCATACCTTCCCCGTCTACACCCCATACGACGGATCAGCCACCCACGGGAGGGCTCGCCACCGATGGCCCACTCCGACAGTCGGCCCGAACCATCCGGCCCACGCGAGTGGACGGCCGAGATCACGAAGGATGGTTTCACCCTCCGGGCGTGGGTGGCGTACAACCCCAAGTTCGACACGTTCGCCACCGACCGTCGTGAGCACGCCAGGCTGTTCCGCTCCGCGGAGGAAGTCGAGGCGTGGGCGGCAAGGCTGGGCGTGGCGAACGCGAGGCCCGTGAGGGTCCGTGGCTAGCGGTGGGCGAAGGTGGACGCGAGCGAGAGAACGTCCGCACGCTCGACAAGTCTCACCTTCCGCCACCGTCGCCGAACTATCCTTCCCGTCGCCACTGCCCACCGTGGGCGGCAAGGATTGACCTGCCCGGCGATGACACCTATCCGGGAACTCCTTGGGCATGCCCCGCCAATGCCCCATGGCATCCCTCGCCCACGCGGCCTAGCTACTGACCGCTTCTCCTCGCTCACGCCGTCAGCCGGCACCCGGCGTCCCACGCCCTTGCAGCCCCTTCCGCCGGCGGTGGACTCCCACCAGCCCGCCGGCCGCCAGGCAGGCCAAAGTCACATGTGCCGGCTCCGGGACGGCCGTCAGGCTCGTGATTGTCCCCGTGAACAGTACCTCTGCGGTGTTCGAGTTCGTCGCCTCGAGATTCGCCCCCGAGAAGTGGCTCAGGTCGAGCGAGGAGATCGGCCCGAACATGCCGTACTGGATTCCGACGGGATCCAGCAGATCCAGGGCCCCGCGGAATAGGGCCCCATTGATGAGTCCGGAGGCCGAGACCTGGACTTCGGGCGACGTCCGGGTGTTGCTGGCGACGGCAAGATCGGTCGCGTCTATGAGAGTCTGGCCCCCCACCGTGAGGGTCATCCCGGGGGCGATGGCGTACGGCGGGCCATTGGTCCGCGTGTACGAGGCCGTGTCCATGCCCGAGGGCGCGGGCGTCCGCATGATGTCCGTCGGCTGGGCGGCGGGATCGAACGAGAACGTCCCGTGGAACTGAGTGCCGGCGGCGATCCCCGTCGACGGGTCCGCCGTCGCGATCGTGCCGGAAAAGGAATACATGCCGCCGGCGTGGGCGGGCTGGTGGGTTAAGGCGATTAAGCAGGCCACCCATGCGAGTGGGCGGGCGGGCAAGAGACGGGCATACATTATCGACATCTGGTTCTCCTTAACCGAGATCGACTCCGAACGGGATGGGATCATCTCAGACATCGGTCGGAGTTGCAATCCCGCACGGAGTACGAGCGGTGGGCGACCGAGCGGCGAACGAAGGCCCCTCGCAGCCGTCGAATCGGCCACCCACGTGGGGCGGGAAGGTGTCCATGCACTACATCCCACGGGCGTTGTCGAGGGGCGGACGACGCATGCCGCAACGCGGCGGCCGGTGGGCGGCAACATCGTCCGTCACGCGATCGCATCCCGTTGAACCGGGCGGGTTGGAACGAGCGAGGCAGGATGCCGGGGTGGAGCCCGCCTCGGGTCGCATGGGGGTGGAGATTCGTCATCCCCGTTACTTCTCGTGCGCCAGATGTCCAAGGTAAACCATAGGGCTCCCGTCAGGCCGACATGCCTCGCTGGCAACCGTCCTTGGCTTTGGCTTGTACGTCTTCCTCACGATCGGGCCGTCATCAACCAGGACTTCGCACGAATTGAGGAAATTCTCGATCGCTTGTTCGCTGATCGTGATCCGGCCCGATCCCCTCTTCTCGCCAACCCTCCGGTGTGTCAGGCGTCGGCCCGAACACAGGCGGTAGGTCGCTCCGACCGACAGGCCGATCTTCTCGGCCGCCTTCTTGACCGTGTACCACTCCATCGAATGAACCCTCGTCAGATGTGAGTCGGGATGTTCGCCCGCCGACGCAGCCGGGGCCTGGTGAGCTGGAGCCACGGGCGGTTCGACGGGATCAAGGTACGGACGACGAACGCGGCGACGGGGCAAAGCGACCCCGCCGTTGATCTCTCGTGCGAGTTCCATGTGCGAGGCCGCGGCCGCCCACGGTGGGTGGCTGCAGATGTTCAGCCCAACCGAGCTGCCGGCACAACGATTGGCGCGGACTCCGCAATAACAAGTGAGCGTGGAGGCGTCATCGCCGCCCATCTCCGGGCCCGCGCTCGGCCCGATAGGCTCGTCAGCGTTGCTCGGGCTTCCTCTTGAAGAATACCAACGGAGTGCCATCGGGATAGCAGTCCGCCGGCACAGCGATTGGTTTCCTAGGCCGCCCACGCCTGGCCGGCGGCGGGAACACCTGTTCCATCCCGGTCCTGACGTCCACCTCGCAGGATTTGAGGTAGGCGTCAATCTGGGCCTGGCTGATCCGGATGAGCCCCTTCTTCGGCCCGATCCGCGAATGCGGGATCAGCTTGTCTTTGCAGAGGCCATACAGGGACTCGACGGACAGGCCCAGAATCTTGGCGGCCTGCAGAACGCTGAACCATTCCATCGCTGAAACCCCCTCGAAAGTCGTGCCGGCGTCCTGCCTTTTAGTTCACTCCTGTACAAAGTGGTAGCAAATGCGAAATCCCCATGCAAGTTCGAATTTTTCCATCTTATAAACGATAGATATGAAAATTTCACGGAATTCACGGAAATTCAAACGTCGATTGTTCATGCCCTGATCGGTATTTCGGGCGTTTCACCGCACCGAACGACTCTTGAAACCCGGGCCAGGCGATGTTTCGCTCGCGGATGCATCGCGTTGCTCGCGGCCAATCGACGCCAACTCTCCTGTCAAAATTGCGGAGAGAGCAAAGGGGTGGCTGCCAACTTGGCACTCGACATGAGGGGCTTCCGGGGGGGCGAAATGTCGTAAATTCCAGAGTGAATTCGTGTTACTCGGGCCACCCACCAATCGGCATGCGTGTTGCTTGTCTATTGATCTCCGGAAGTAAGGACACGGGCGGCAATGCACGGGCTGTCGCCCCTCCCTTCCTCATGTTCGATGACCTCCCTTTCAAAGGTTGCCCGTGAACTCTTGAGAGGTGCTTGCCATGCTTCCGAACGTCAAGAATGGAGCCGTCGTCCCCTTCGTCGCCCCGGCCAATCGCCTGGACGCCCTCTTCGACCGCCTCATGGGCGAGGACGGCGGGATGAGCCCGCAGGGCTGGGCACGGACCCCGATGGCGATGTGGGCGGACGATGATCACATATGGATCGAGGCCGAGATGCCGGGCGTCTCGGAGCCGGACCTGGACGTGACGGTCCACAAGGACACGCTCTTCATCCGGGCCGAGCGTAAGCCGCAGGAAGGTCGCCGATACGTGTACAACGGGCGGTCGTTCGGCCGGTTCGAGCGGGCCATCGCCCTGCCCGAGGCCGTCGACGCGGACAACGTCCGGGCCACGCTGAAGGACGGCGTCCTCTGCATCGAGCTGGCCAAGAGGCCCGAGTCCAAGCCGAAGAAGATCGCCATCCAGGCGGGATAGTCCCGGCCCGACGGCGATCGCCTCGCTTCACGCCTATCCTTTCCCTCGCGTCCGTCCCGGGGCATACGCCTCGGGTCGGACGTCGTTGATTGATGGGGGACCGATCGTCCCTCGCGAGCCCTGGTGCTACGGGTTCGCGGTAGGATTCGAGGGACTGTGCCTGGCGCTTGTTCGGGCTAATCGCGATCGCCTGCCTCGCCGCGGAGGGCTGTTCCTTCTCATGACTCGTGGATACATAAGAGAGTGTTCGCGTTGCTCACAACTCCGCTATCAAATCCGCCCTCGAAGCCGTGACCGCCATCGCCCGACGGTCCAAGCAGGAAGCCGAACGGAACGACGAGTGAAACGACCGAAAACGGGCCGATCGCGATTAACGGCCTTGGCATGAGATATGGCGGGTTTTCTGAACGCCTGGATAGATTGACGTCCGGCCACCTAAACGCACGTCTCGTGCGATCCTGGACGATTCTAGGACGGTTCCGGCGGGATGACGGCATTGTCATTCGCCAACACGCCCGTCCCCACTCTCCCGCACCCTCGCCCCGTCGCCGCCCACGCTGGCTGCACGGGCTGCACGCGATGAAAACGGCCTGCACGGGATATATTGCACGGTTTTTTATCGACACTAGTCCATCACAATTAACCACTTAAGAAAAATCTTGGGCGTTCCCTGCTCGCTGCACACGATTTTTCGTACTCGATCTCCTAAGAGAGTTCTTCTCTTACTAATTTATTTCTGAGTCTTCAACTCTCACCACGCGTACAATAGAGAATTATCGTGTGCATCGCGTGTTTGGGTTATGGCACAAGGACTTATGGAAAGTGGTATCCCGTGCAGCAAGGGCCTATCGCGTGCAGGACAATTGTCGTTGGTTGGTAAAATGGGGTGTTTGAGATGAATGCACAAAAAGAGCCTCGCAATCCCCGTTTGTACATGTGCGATTGGGGTAATTGCAAATTGCACGAATTTACTGACGGCGAATGTTACCAATCTTTCTAGCTTTTCCTATCTGTCATAACCCCCGCCTCTTTTGCCATCTCCTCTAACATCTTCACGGCCGCACCCCGCGGCCTCCTAAAATTGGTCGACTCAACGGGAGCCACCCACCTGGCGACGGCTTGCCATTTGACGCCCAAGCGTTCCCCCATCGCTTCGAACGTTAGGCCCAACTTTTCCTTGATGGCAATGATGGTCTCTCGGTCGATCGTGGCGTCCGTCATGGTCTCACCCTTATGAAGTCCACGCCCGGCAACGCCGGCACTCGTGGGCGGCAACCGTCCCTGGCGTCAGTTGCGTCCACGTTCCCCAGCTAACGGACTCATGCAGATTCGCTTGTTAGATTTCACGGATTTCACGTAAATGGAACCGTGATATCTCAACTATTTTATTTCGAACTTGACTTTCCGTCTTTCTCCGTCATTCTGGGCGCTTTAATGAGAAGCCTGGCGGATTTGGCGGAGGTGACTTGTGGGACGTCCCGCGAAACCTTGGCAGCGGAAGGGCAAAGGGCAGTGGTTCGCGACGGTGGGTGGCCGCAAAGAGACCAAGATCGGGACGCCCGAGACGGTCAGGACAAGGAAACAGGCCAATCTTGAGTTCGCAATCCTGCAGGCCGAGGCGAGGAAGGACGCCGCAAGATCGTTCGGCGGTCCCGCCCCTAGAGATGCCCCGCTGAAGCCGCGTCCGATGGACATCAGCGAGCTCCCGGCGTTACGAGATCAATGGCCCAAGAGGCCTCCATTATCGGAATCGGGCGAGCACAAATTCGAAAGCTTTAAAGACAAATACAATGATCTATTCATTGCGCCGTTCCACCCCGGCGAAGCGAATTGCCCCGAGAGGTCTTGGTCCCTGCTCGACGATATCACCATCACCTTAGCACCGAGCGAACCCTTCCTGAACGGTTTCGACTGTTCCTGGTATGAGTGGAGATTCCTCTTCGCTGAAGAAGTCTACGAGGCAGAGAAACGCGGCTGGCCAGGCGAAGCCGACCCGGAAGCGATTCTCACGCCTCAGTACAGGGCGCTCGCCAATCTGGCCGACAGGACTGATACGCCGATCGAGCTCGATGACGATTACAGGGTAGAGAAGTCAGAAGGGGCATGGATCTTAAGAAGGGGTCGCCAAGAGTTCCTCGCGGAACTAGAAGGTCCATGGTTCGGCAGTTACAGATTTTCCGACGAAAGGCCACAACCTTTCCGGGATCCCTACGACGCGGTCGCGGCTTGCGTGCTGATTCAAGCCATTTATAAATGCCGAGAAATACGATACGAAGCAGCCTTGAAGGTGCTCGAGTCGCATCGCAATTTGATGAAGGATCAGGATAAAGCGGCGAAGAAATAGGGTTCGACCATCAGCATTGCAATGAGGCAGACGAATTTCTAATCTGGCGGAAGCCTGGAGGCATCCAACACGTGTCTCCGTAAATTATTGAATTCCCCGACCGATACGTGATAGCCGCCCACCGTGACGCCTCGCCATCCGCTGGGCGGCAATCACCGTTTCCCCCGAGCACCCGAATGGCCATCGAATTCAGCTGCGAATGCGGCAGGCAGATCAAGGTAAGAGACGAATACGCCGGGAGCCCGATCAAGTGCCCGGGTTGCAGGAGTAGCGTCCAGGTCCCCAAGCCGGGCACAGGCGAAAGCCCGCAGGTGGCGAGGGCGACGACACGGGGCCCGTCCACCCCGCAGGACCCCTCGTACTATGGATTCGCGGTCGGGTTCGCCGGTCTGTGCCTGGTACTTTCCGTGTTGGGTTTTGTGATGATCACGATCGCCCACCTGTCTTCAGAGAGCCCTTCCGCCCCGTCACTCATGCTGGTCATCGCGAGCGGTTTCGGGATGCTCTCGAGCCTGTGGATGCTCGCGTTGTCTCTGATCGTGGTGGAGGTGGGGAGGAAGGTGAGGCGGGGTTGAGGCTGAAGGGGAAGTGGGTTGCGACTCCCCGATTAGAAGGCTGCACTGCCTGCGTCGTCCCTGTTCGCGAGTCGATGGATCTTCGGCCGAGATGGACGAAAATGGCACGCTACTCAACATCGAGTTTGCGTGCCATTTCGCCTTATGTCTTTGCCTTGCACTTACAAGCCGATTTGCCAGGCCAATCGGGCGAATACAGTTGCCACACCGACGGTGTACGCGACACAAAGGGCCGCTCCCGTCACGGCAAGTTTCCTCGACCAGCCGGACGCCCCCTTGGTCAGCGATACGGCCCCGATGGAGACCATCGGCGAGAACGGCAGGACCCAGAAGCACGCCACGCTCAGGATGGCCAGTGCCTTGGCCATGCGATTGGGTACCGACGCATCGGTTTCAGAAGTCATTGATTTGAGCCCCTACGGAGTACGACCGATGTCAGAGACGTAGTATCGGCCATCCTCTGACTTTTGTCAATCGGGCACACTTTCGTAGGAGTAGGGCACGCCAGTCGAGTCGAGTGGCATTTCGGGGTGAACTTCGACCGCTCCCACGGGATTGCCGGTTAAGTAGCCCCGCGACGACTGCCCTTCCCTCCCCCGCCAGCGAATACACGTTCGCCCGATACCTCGACCGCCACCCACGTGCTCCCGGCTCGGTGGGCGGCGGAACGTTCTGCATGACTGGCAGGGCGTGAAATCAATGTGTCGTTACGGCCCTTCGGCTCACTTCTTAAGCTCTCTCACCAATGTTGTGAGTCTCCGCTCAAGCTCCGTTTCAAGAATTTTTAGACCCTCTCCGTTCGGCAAATAGCGAAGAATTCTATGGTGCTTAAGGTCAAAAGGCACGTCTTCCATCGATTGAGTAATTGGGACTACATGCTTCCCTAAAGTATGAGCTATTCCAGTTTCATACATTACGTTCGGATTCTTTCCTGTAAAATCGACAATCACTATGGATGACAAAAACAGCAAATTAAAAATATCTTGAATTATAGTGCTATCTTGCCAGATATCGTCTACGCGTTGACACCTTAATCCGCTCCATTTGCAGGCTTTTTGAATGGAACTATAAACGCTACTAAAGTGTGCCGCGAATGGCATCATGACAGCCGCCAAGTCTGGGGAGAGCGGCTCATCGGGCACCTTAAACACAGATGGACAAAACGTTATTTTGCGGGTCGCTTCTCTCGGTCGCAAAACTGACGACACGTAAGTTCCACCGATAGGACTTAGTTTTGCATGGCCATTGCCTTCTGGATAGACGATTTCCAATGCGTACGGCGACAAGGCTTTGTTCAGGAGGTCATGGGCGGCGCGCAGATCAATACGAATCTCAGCCGAGGCATCAAAATAGTCTAAATTCATAAGTTCTTCAATCAAGGTAACCATTTCAGCCGAAGGCATTTTTCCATCGACTGGTGAATCCAAGTTCAGCTTAGCCAATGCTGCTTGTGAACCCTGATTGCGAGTTTGGCCTTCCAAATTCAGGGCAAAGCCAAGCCCTCCATAAAACTCCACCAATGCTTTAACTCCACGGTATGGAAACGGCGAAGGGGCATCGCCACACACATACCGAGCTATTGTGGTGATTGTCGATGGTTTGAATCTCATGCCAAATCCTTTCAAAATGTTTTAATTTATCGTCCACCTGTCCGTTTGGGAGCCACCTTCGGGAAACCTATCTGCTTTGCGTACAGGACCGCCCCCTTCTCCATCACCTGGACAGCGGTTGATCGGTCGAATTCGGCGAGCTCATTGAGCCAATCGCGGAATTCAACCGTTCCTTTCATCGACACGACGATTGCCCGGGAGTCTGAGGTTTCGGGCGTAGCTTCAGGCTTCTTCTTGGCCATGGAAGGCTCCTTTCAGGTTCCCAAGTATATCCCATAGATGCCACGAGGCAATCCCGAAAGATACCCAAAGTAGTCCATTGACCTTTGGACTACTTTGGGATATCATTGGGATGTCGGGTCGAGGAACGGCCGACACCCGACAAACAAAATGGCCCCGCAGGTGGTGGAACACCCACGGGGCCGAGAGGCAAGCCTGTTACGAGGCCCACCCCATGTCAATCCTACTCGCAAGCTCCCCCGCCCGCCACCGGCTCCCCAACGGCCGGATCGCCGAGCCGAGTACTCATGACGTCCTGTACTCCTTGCCGCCCGCCGACGCCCGACGGGTCACACTCGCCCGTCTCCGTGCGATGAACGCGTTCGAGGTGAAGCATCCCGGCATCGAAGACGAGTACATCGAGCATGCCGGTGAGGTGGCCGCGAAGGCGGAGCTTGAGAAGGTGATTGCGGAGAGGAAGGCGAACCCCCGCCGGACGCCCGCGGTTGCCGCCCACACGACTGCCGCCCACGCGGTGGCCACGCCCGCCCGACGAGCCTACGCCCGGCCTCCCGTCCTGCCCACCCGCCGGAGCGAACGCCCCGCCCGTCCGTTCGGCGAAGGCATCTTCGACAAGCGTGCCAAGCACTCCGTCGCCGATGAGCAGTGGTGGCGGGAAAACTCGCCGACGAACGCCTACGATTACGTCGTCCTCGAGCGGACTCGCACGCTCTCCATGTGGGAAACCTGGCCCAGCTCGAAGATCGACCCCGAGCTCGGTTGGTGAGGTGGACTCGGGCGGATGGGAGATGACCTGTCCGCCCGGGGTAACCCTGCGGGGCATGGGGTGTAGGACCGACCCCGCGCCCACGGTGGGTGGCCAATCTCCCGCCATGCCTCCCACGTGGGTGGCTGCACGCCGGAGGAACGTCCACCGTCGGCCCGTCCGACCATTCGTAGTCCTGACGCCCGACCGACGCCACGCACCACGCGACCGCCCCCCCGTGGGTGGCCTGCGTCCACCGTCCACACGCCCAACCGTCCCGTCCCACCCGTCACCCGCGGGCTCGATCGCCGTGCGTCCGGTGAGTGGGATGAGGGCTCTCTCGAGATTCGACCGACCGACTGACTTCACAACCCCGTCCGAGGTGGACCGCCCGGACGTCGACCTTACATCAGGAGTGCCTACCGATGACGAAGACGCGAAATGCCGACAAGTCCCCCAAGGCAGCCGCATCCAAGGCCACCACCACGCTCGAGAGCCAGGCACCCCCCAAAGTTCGCCACCGCACGTCGGGTAAAGCGGAAGCCGCCCCGACCGCCAAAGGTCCCTCGTCCAACGTCACCCGCACCCGCCGTGTCCACCCCTCCACCGGCTCCGGCCGACCGCTGAGCCCCGCGGAGGCGTTCGTGGCCCGTGCCGTGATCGCCCGCTGGGAGGCCGCCCGGTCGTTCGTCGCCACCCACGTGGGGAGCCCGGACGGGGACGACGACTTCCGCCGTGCGAACGAACTGTGGGTGGCATCTGCCTACGACCCGACCGCCTACCGCCAGGCCTGCAAGTCCGAAGGTATCCACGCCATCGGGTCCGAGGCGTTACAGAGCTATGCCGCCCACAGGATGGACTACTCCGAAGGCCTCCCAAGGGTGGCCTGGCAGGTACTCACTCACGCCGAGCGGGACTTAGTGGAACTGTTGGTCGTGCTCGACGACGAACGGAGGATGGATGACGGGGAGGAGGTGGGGATCGTCGTGGACGGAATGAAGTACACGGCCAGTCAGGATGAGTGGTGCCGGGGGGATGTGTTCGCGAGGTTGGCGGTCGATGTGATGGGATGAGGGTGGGAAGCAATCAAAGGAGGCCTGGGTTCACGAGGATGACCCAGGCGTCCGTTTGCTAATTGGATCGCCAAGCTTTTCGTTGCGATGAGAGGATCGCGGCAAAAACATCGCCCGGCATGTCAGCTGGAGAGCCTATCGGCCCACACTCACGTCGCCGTAATAGCCTGCGGACTCGCGAAACCTCGCCTTCTCCAGCTGGATCGTCGGATCATTGGCGATTCTGGCGGCTTCGGCCCTCGCTCGCGCGTACAGATCGGGGTTATCGGTGGCGAAACTCCGAGTCGAGACCGAGCCACCGCCGCTCTTGACCGGAGTTGACTCGGTGTATCCGACGAGCGAGGCGATGGCGGGGATAATCTGGACCTTCTCCCTCTTGTCCGGCTCCTGGGGAGGCCACAACGTTTCGAGCTGGCTCCTAATAGCCGCAATCTCGCGGGCCTTGTCCGGCAATTCACGCTCGGAAGTGTCCACTACCGCCTTGCCGTCAGCGTTGAAGACTCGGAAATAAAGGACATGATCCACGTCCGCGATGATGATCGTGCTCTTAGCAAATATTGGAATCTCTGTCACATCATTTAGTGAAGAAATAAGCTTTAGATTCAATCCAAATAGCTTTTGGCGATAAGGATCTGTGAAGTTTCCATCGCTTTGCTTCCCGTCACGCTCGCGTCGTGATGCGATTGCCTTGAGGCGGTTACGGGTTGTGCGGGGCGTGTAAGATTGCGGGTAGGGCCCCGAATTGAAACCTGGGTAAAAGTCCGGCGAGAAGTCGTTAAACGAGGGATAGCCGTAGGACATCCCGACGCCAGAGCCGTACCGGTGGAAAGTATGCCCCCCAGGTGCGTGGTAAGTGTTTCCGTAACCGTATTGATTCGCCCATCTCATGTGTTGCGCCTGAGCTGGGTTACTCGTGGCTATTAGAAGGAGGGCAAAGCTGAGAACGATTATCCTAAGACTTTTCACCGGATGCGGCCCCGCAGCCAATTGCGTTCCAGATCGACGACGCCGAATCGGCAGGCCGACCCCGGAAACTCCAGTCAAACCGCACTTTTTACACCATTGCCAGCTCACGAGCAATACGTGCACGGACGAATCGCGTGTTGTTCTAATCGGGGCATAGGATCAGCCCACCTCTGCGACCGAGAGTCAGGCCAACGGCCGCCCATCCGTGGGTGGCAAGCTCAAGGACGGTCCACGGGCAAGCCCCATTCCCATGGGGTGCCTCTCTGTGGGTGGCCTGAGTCCCGTCGACTCACACCCTGCGGGGCCGGCTACCACCGTTCGCTCCACTCCCGCGGAGCCAATTACTCCTGCCAAGCCCCCCACCCCGCACTTCAAGCAGTTGGCACGCTCCTTCGACCTCGACGGTCGTCCCGTCCGGGTGATCACCCGATGGTATGACCGCAGACCGAACGTCCCAGGGGCGATGAAGGACCACGAACGACCGGGGACGTGGATCAGCCAGCATGTGGATTGCCGGGCGACGTACGAGAGGTACTGGCCGGAGGGGGCGGTGGGTTAGTAGAGGGGTGAAACCGGCGGCCTCGTGAAGAAATCATCAGGGGCCGCCGGCTGATTGAGCCGTCTCTCACCCATAAACAACACCTGATCCAGTCGCATGCTTCGATTCGTAAGGAGTGTGGAAATTACGCTTGGAATCTGGCTTAGCCAGGTGCAGTAGGCATTGCTAAGGGGTAATCTAGTTACGACCTACTGCGGCAGGCCTAATCACCGCATGTATGCTTCTGGCCTAGATGCCCTGAAGCGAAACCTGGATTGATTTCCTGATCAAATTTCACCGATAGGCAGCCCGATGAACAAGGTATTCAGAATCTTCGTGGTCACGGCCCTTGGGCCAACATCATTGTCCGGATGTAGTTGCGATCGGCAACCGAGCCAGCCCACTTCTCTCGAATCCCAGGTCATCAAACCTGATCTGCCAGAAAACGGTAATGTCGCCATCGAGAATGTTGACCCTGTATCGCAGGAAGTCTCGATGGATAAGGTACCCGCCAAAGTTCTCGGGGCGGCCAAAAACGAATTGCCCACCGTGAGACTGGAGAATGCGTACTTCACCTCGAATGAGGGCAGCATTCTCTCGTTGCCTGACTACACGCTGGACGGTGTTGACTCAGACGGGAAGAGGGGCACGGTTCGCGTTGACGTCTCGGGGAAAGTTCACGCAATCGACGGCCCGATTCCGCTTGACCGGGTGCCCTCAGACATCAAGGCAGAGGCTGCTACGGCGATGCCAGGCGTCACATTCAAATCCGCCAGGATTATGAAGCATGGCCAGTTGGTACGGACCATAGGGATTCGTGACTTCTATGAGCTTGAAGGAGTCGACGCCAGAGGGAAAGTCCGTCGTCACAAGCACAAGCTCCCAACCGGACAAACCGTTCGCTGAGTTATCCCTTGGCTGTACAACAGCGGTTGAGAAGCCAAGCCACTACAAGCAAGCCAGCCGCCGGGTCGTTCGTCGCCACCCACGTGGGCAGCCCGGACGGGGACGATGAGTTCAACCGTGCCAACCAACTGCGGGTGGCATCCACCGATCTAACCTACTCGCCCTCTGCCGCCCGCCGTACCTTCTCCCAGTCGATGAAATCCCTCTGGACGGGCCATGTCCTGAATTGGCCCTTCAGGGTGGCAAAGTCTCGCAAAATGTGGCCGAACAGGATGCCCGACATCATGGCGACCGCCACGTCCAGGTCCAGGGACCAGAAGAAGGCGATGCTGAGCCCGAAGTAGATCAACAAGACGAGGTAATACTTTTTACTCATGCCGAACCAGAGTCGGTAGGTGTAGCCCTGCTCGCGGGCCCTGAGCAGGTTGGTGGCGATCCGCCGTTCCAAGGTGGAGGCTGTCCGGTCGGATTTCGGTCCTTCATACGGGTTCGCGTCAGACATGGCTACCTCAAACCTCCAAACCCCTGCATTGAGTTGCTACGTGGTTGTCCGGTCGCTCCCCGGATATTGGCCGTGGTTGGGATCACGAACCCTCACCACCCACGGGAGGGCGCGAAGGTCGCACGCCTCCCGCCTCATTCAGTCTGGAGAAGACACCGCCCATCAGCCCACCCAGGAGGCCGAATGCCAGGGCCGCGAGCGTGTGGCCGATGCGGCGGTAATGGTACAGATTGATGACACGCCCGGTGAACGGAGCCATGCCGGTAACGCCGGGCTGGATCGATGTTGGCACCTTCGGGGGATCTTCGAAGAACTTTTCTCCCCCCGAGCTCAGATCCACCGTCATGGAAGCAGGCGGACTCGCGACCGGTTGGACGGCATCGAGCAAAGCCTTGGATAGGTATGGCGGCGCGTAAGATCCATTGGGCCCAGGCCAGAGATAGAACGCCGTCAGAAGGTAAATCCAACCGAAGATGCTGAAGCCTGAAAAGGCGTGGCGTAATTTGCCCTGGATCGCGACCGCCGCGAGCGTAGAGGCGGCCAGCAGGAATATCGTGAGTGTGAATAAAGCGCTGGCCCAGACCCCCGTGGCGGCGTGAAGGCCAGCCAACCCGATGGCGATCAAGAGTGTTACGACCATCATCCCTGCGATCGAAAGCCGAACCCTCAAGGGTGTCCTCCCTTCCAACCGAGATCAGGGCCCTTCTCATGGCCCGAATGCCGACCAGACGCGATGGCGTCAGAGACTTGGACCATAACACGCCTGGGTGATTGGGAGTAGGTGGAGGCCACCTATCAGGGCTTGCCGCGGTGGACGAACTAAGCTGCCGACAGGCATGGCGGGATCTTTTTGGCGATTGGAGTGCGCGGCGGGAGCTACTCGGCACGTCAGGATGAGTGTTGCCGTGGGATGGGTGCGTGAGGTTGACGGCGGGATGATGGGATGCGGTAGGATGAACGCCCGGGTTTATGAAATGGGCCCGGGCGTCCGCTCTTTGTGCTGGTTGCCCTTCTCATCAAATGAAGGCAGATTTCGGCATAGCAAATGTACGGCGGCTTAGTGCATCTTCGGGTGGCATTGAAAGCATGATAGAGTTCTATGGGTGATGCCGCTAATCTAGTTTCGAGACGAATTGGCGGATGACATTGTGGCAGAGGTCGATGGCATGGCAATCAATCCCCTTCTCTTCAAATACAAAGGTAATCTCTGTGCTGCTTGCGGGCTGAGCGTAGATGAAATGATGAGAAAATATGGCGTAGTGAACAAACTTTTTCAATTTAATCACACAGATCCGTCTGCTAAGCATCCCGAATACGATAAGCTAATGCAGCGTGTGATTTCGAGCGATCAACTCAACGAGGTCGACAAATGTGTGTTGTTATGCAGCGGTTGCCACATCATTTTGCATGGCCAAAACATTTCAGCGGATTTCACGATCACCGTGCGAATGGGCGGCAGAACTGCTGTCCTGAACGTCAAAGCGCAGGTTATTCACAATAAATACACAAATCAATTTACTTGTTTCACAGAAAAGCCTCTTTTTCTTTACCCCTATGCCGTTAGACGTGGCGATCTCAAGCCATCCCTTATGACTGGTTTTGAATTACACGACGGCCGCTTGCTTGATTACATGCTGGAAACGAAGAACGGTAAGCCTCTTGAGATCAGCGTTAAAGGGGGCGCTATCATGTTCAGAGCCGAAAAGATCGATGACCAGAATTGTAGAGTTCTGCATCATTCGGATTTCCCCTTGCTCAGTCTAAACGTGACCAAGGAAGATGGAAGCTTCGATTTCTCCGTTAGAAATGGTCAAACTATATACAATTCAAAAAACGAGATGAACATTAATCCAGAACCAGCATTTCCAATGTATGAAAGCGAAATGACTTACGATTCCATTTTAACTGCAAAGGTTGAATTTGCTCAGAATCAAGGCAAGCGACGTAGCACATCTTAATCGAAGAACTTAACATATGCTCTCTCGTGGGATTCCCATCCTCATCAAAGAACCG
Source organism: Singulisphaera chitinilytica (assembly GCF_049331405.1). Classification (NCBI taxonomy): domain Bacteria; kingdom Pseudomonadati; phylum Planctomycetota; class Planctomycetia; order Isosphaerales; family Isosphaeraceae; genus Singulisphaera; species Singulisphaera chitinilytica. The sequence continues at coordinate 218,308 of NZ_CP186275.1, read as the reverse complement.
CGAAAGCCTTTAGCTCGACTGATGCCGAAAGCGGAGACCTACGCCGCCTGGGCGAGAGCTCGGTAGAGCAACTCGCGTAGAGGGGCGGAGAGTTTCTCCAGGCCCGAGTCGAACCCGGCCTCTCGAAATACTCCCTCGGACCACAGCCGCAGACGCACGGCACACAAGGCATCCGAGAACAGAACGGACTCCTTGCTCGGCGAGTCTGTGCCTGCGATTCGGGACGGCCTCGTTTCGCGTAAGTTCATCGCCACCCACGTGGGTGGCACCGCCGATCACAGAATCCCCACCGCCCGCATCGCCCTGATGAGCAAACACCCCCGCAGGTCCACCCACTCACGCCGGAAGATGAAGTCGGGACAGTCGCACGTCGGCCCGTGGAGCGTCTGTGCCACGTCGTAGGTGTCGCCGTCGTGCGTCAGGCGGAAGGCACGGGTGACGTCGTCCATCTCGGAGGCGATCGGCCTGACGGCGTGATCCGCAACGTCGCTACGACGGATCGCGACTGGACGGAATGCCGCCCCGGGGTGTAGGCTCCGCATGCCCCCGCGTGCGGTCGCATCGCACGGGATGGGCCGACAGGAGGGAGATCACGTGCGAATACCAAGGATGACGGTCAAGCGTTGGATGATCTCGGTTGCCGTGCTGGCCGCCTTCCTCAGCCGCCCGGCCTACTTGCGGAGTATTGCCCGGAAACATGAGATGGCCCGGGAAAGGCTCGGCGTGACCGATCTGGATATCTACTCCGGCCTGGTGGGAGGGAACGGAGAGGATCCATCAGAGGTCGCCGCTCGAAGGAAGGTCACCAAGCCGATCCATGCCGTCGCCCAGCATCACTGGGATATGAAGGAGAAATACGAGGAGGCGGCGCGTCGCCCGTGGCTCCTCGTGCCGGCCGATCCTCCATCACCACCCATGCCCTCGAAGGAGTGCCTGGAGGGCTTCCGTCGCCTCGTCCAAGATCCGGCCCGGGAATTGATGGCCGATATTAAGAGACGAGATTCGCCCATCCCGACTGGCGAGGTCAAATAGGTGCCGAAAGGGCCGACCGGAGCAAGGGCAGAGCATGTCGGATTCGATAACTCGCCGCCTCACAGTAATGGACATGATGGTCCTGGTGGCATCCGCGGCCGTGGGCCTTGCCGCGGGCCGATTCGCCTGGCACTTCGATCCATTCTCGTATTCTTATGGTCAAATGTGTATCCGGGCAATGAGTGCCTTCGCCCTGGCCGGTCCGATCGGGCTCATCCCCCTGTTCTTGAAGCGGCCCAGGCCCCCGCTTCATCGGATCACCCAGCAGCCGGGCTTGACGGCGTCCTTTGCCGTTGCATTCACATCTGGGTGTGTATTCTTGTGTCGAACCTCAGTCTATATCATGGAGTGTTCGCGGGGCCTGCACAGGTTTAAATGGCTCTGGATCTTCGAAAATGCTGATCTCTTAGAGACAATCAGCTACCCGACAAGGATCGGACATGCGGTCGCTGCATGCTGGATGATCCAATCCCTGAGTGGACGTTGGCGACCCGAGCCAAATCTGCCGGATCGGCTCGGGAGGTTCTGGGGAGTTAGTTGGATTGTTCTCGCCGTCGGGTGCGAGATATGGGTGGAATGGTCCTGGTAAACGAATCCAAATTCCGGCCTCGCGGCCTGGGTACAAGTTGCCATGCGGACGCTACGGATTCGATGTCCCGCATGCCTCCGTTCCGTCGCTTTGGCGGCACCGGAGACGCATCGCGAGCAATCACTGAGACTGACCTCGAAGGGGCCCGATCCAATCGAGCCCCTTCTCATTGCGCAAAGCCAAGTGGCCGTGCAACCGCATCCCCCGCCGACGCCCTGGAGCTGCTCCCCGCGATAGTCGCAACCGCGGATGAGGTCGAGGTGAGCCGGATGCGGGTTCGCGTTGACCAACCTCCCGTGGCCCCTGAGATGGGACCGCCCGGCAACTTTCCCGCCCGGTCAGGAATTGCGGGCCGAAGGCTCGCCCGGCGGACCGCTAAGCCAGTTAGGCCCACGTGACAATCGAGTCGGTGATTATCTGGAGCTCGAGCGTCCCCGGGGGGCGAACTCGCCTCGTGGGTGGCCTGCTCCCCAAGTCGGGCGTCATGAGTCAGCCGGAGGCCGACTCGCATCTGAGTAATGTTGCCAAAAAGCAACACGAGGTGGTTGCAACTCGCCGTGTCTCTAGATTTCTGCTTTTAACCTCATTTCGTCATTAGGTATCCAATCGTTCATCGCGTAACCCCTGTGCGCCTATGCTCTTGGAGATGCGGCATTGTGTCGAATATTGTGCATGCATTGATTTGTGAGTTTTCCGCCTAAACCATCAACTATGGCCAATGGCCCTAACGTGCTTACGCCTCATGGTTTTGTACTCGAAATTGCTCCAAGGATTTCACGAAAATTGGCAAGGCCGACTCCCATGTGGGTGGCTGTAAACAACTTATGAATAGTCACGAATATCACGGAAATCACTGAAATACGTGGAAATCGTGAATTGTAGGACGACGGCCTCTCGTGCCATAAGTTGTTTTGGGGTAATGATTTACGTTTATTCGAATTCTTATAAAAATTGATATCCACTTGTTTTTATTGAGCATTAATGCCATTTGCAATCCGCCGGCGATTTTGTTTGAATTGATCTTCGACGCCGATTGGCATTCGCTGACGGTGACAAACATCAAAATCGAGGTTACTGGTGACACATGGCTACGAAGCTGAGTGACAGGCCGGTTGCGGTCGAGGCGACCCTGCTCGAGAGGCTGTTCACGATTCATGACGTCGCGGGGGCCCTCGGCGTGAGCCGCCGGACGGCCGAACGCATGAAGTCCTCGGGGAAGTTCCCCAGGCCCGACCTTTATGTGGGGGTGTCCCCAAGATGGCGGGCCGAGACCGTCAAGGGGTGGATCGAGAGTCAGGTCCGTGACAACTGAGGTCGGGCGAGCGGTTGGCCAGGGGCCGGCCGCGAGAGGAGTGGTCATGGCATCGATACGGCGGCGGGGCAGAATCTATTACTATCGATACGTGGACGCCTCGGGCGTCCGGGTCGAACGGAAGGGGTGTTCGGACAAGAAGGCCACCCAGGAGATGGCCAGGGCCGCGGAGAGCGAAGCTGCGCAGGTCCGCAGCGGGACGCTAGACCCCAAGGCCGCGAAGTATCGCGAGCACGAGGCGAGGCCCCTGGTTGACCACCTGGCGGACTTCGAACGGTCGCTGCTGGCCAAGGGGGACACCGCCGAGTATGTGGCCACGACCCGCACTCGGGTCGCTAAGACTTTCGAGCGGGCAGGCACACGGCGGATCTCGGCCATATCCCTCTCGAAGACCATCGAAGCCTTGGCGGGGCTCCGCAAGGAGAACGATTGGACCCCCGAGACGCAGAACCATCACGTCCGTGCGGTGAAGGGATTCTCTCGATGGCTGTGGCGGGATGGGCGGACCCGCGAGCACGCCTTGGCACACCTGGCAACGGTCAATTCGGCCGCGGGCAGTCGGAGACGGAGGCGGGCGTTGACCGTCGACGAGTGCCGGAGGCTCCTGGTTGCCGCCCACAATGGGCCGGTGGCCAAGAAGATGACCGGGCCAGTCCGGTCGATGATGTATGACGTCGCGATGAACACCGGGTTCCGGGCCGCCGAGCTGGGCAGCCTGACGGTGGACTCGTTCGACCTGACTTCCGAGCGTCCCAGGGTGACCGTGAAGGCTGCGTACACCAAGAACAAGCACGAGGCGGTCATGCCGCTGCCGCCCGCCCTGGCCGCCAGGCTCCGCGAGTGGCTGCCCGGCCGTCCCGCGGGAGAGCCCGTGTTCCGGTTCACCAAGAGGGAAGCGGAGATGCTCCGCGTGGACCTGGCGGCGGCGGGAATCCCGTACGAGACCCCCGCCGGCCGGGCCGACTTCCACAGCCTGCGAGGCGTGTTCATCTCGAACGTGGTCGCCTCCGGTGCGAGCGTGAAGACGGCCCAGACCCTCGCCCGGCACTCGACCCCCTCGCTCACCATCGGCATCTACGCCAAGGCGAGCGTCCAGGACATCGACGGGGCGGTCAACGGCCTGCCCGAGCTTGCGCCCCAACCGCCACCCATAAGCGATGGCTTTGCCCCTCATTTGCCCCACATGGGGGACGCAAAGGGGCAAAGTTTGTCGCAAGATGTCGCAAAGCCAGGCACAGAACGGGTGATCAAGTCGGGGGATGAACCGGCGTTGCAACCCGTTGGAAGCGATGGGTTTGACTCGTCTTGTCGCACGTTGGCGGATAATGTCGAAGACTGTCGACAGAGGGGCATTGATACTCACGTGAATGGACTTCCAATGGATCATGTCTCCATTGCGTTAAACGGGCGAGATGGGGGATGTCGACCTCGACGGAGGCGATGCGTCTCGATCCCGCCCGAGGCCGCGCAAGAAAAGGCTCGCGGCAGGTTGTGCCGCGGGCCCTGGCTGATGTGATTGCGATGGCAGGCGGCGCCGATAGGCCGTCTCGATCGCTCAGCGGCGGTTGAACGGGAAGCGGATGCCGCGGGGGTTGAATCGCGTGGCCATCTGCTGGAACTGGGGGACGAAGCCCATCCGTGCGATCGGGTTGCCGGTCGTCGGGGTGGCGGGCAGGCTTACGCCGCTGCTGACGCTGCCGAGATAGGTGGTATTGCCGCTGTAGACGGCCCGGAAGAACCCGTTGCCGGAGACCTGGGACCTCGCGGTGACCAGGGTCGCGGTCGAGCCGTTGATCTCGCCTGTGCCGAGGATCCGGGAGCCGTCGAAGAAGATCACGGCGCCGGTGGCTCCGCCGGCCACGTTGGCCTGGAGTGTCACCGTCTGGCCGTTGCTGCCGGGGGTCAACGCGGCCGAGATCGAGGTGGTGGTCTGGACCAGGTTGATGACCTGCGTCAGCGGGGCGCTGGTGCTCGCCAGGTAGTTGAAGTCGCCGACGTAGATCGCCCGGATGTCGTGGGTCCCCGCCTGAGGCGCCGTGTAGTTGAACGTCGCGGTGTTGCCGCTGATCGTCGCCTGGCCGAGCGGCGTGGAGCCGTCGTAAAAGAGCACGGCGCCCGTCGCCCCCGCGTTGACGGTGGCCGTGAACGTCACCTGCTGGCCGAAGTTGCTGACCGCCGGCGAGGCCGTCACGCTGGTGATGGAGCCGGCCCGGTTGACGATGTGGAAGAGCGGGTCGCTGCTGATGTCGTCGTACGAGGCCCAGATCTGGTGGCCGCCGACCCCCAGGTTCGTCGGGGAAATCGTCGCCTTTCCGCCAACGATGTTCGCCGTCTCGATGACGTTGTTGCCGTCGTGGAAGGTCACCTGGCCCGTCGCGTCGAAGTTCAGCGAAGCCGTGAAGGAGGCCGCCTGCCCGAAGGTGCTCGGGGCCGACGAGCCGCTCATGCTGATCTGGCCCGGCTCGATGGCTCCGGTGATGTCGGCCGTCGCAGGCAGGACCGAGTCGAGGATGTAGTTGAGGGCGCCGGAGCCGCTCAGGGTCGCACCGGCGAGCCTCACGGTCTTGTCGTCGCCAACGTTCGGGTCGTCGAAGCTCGCGACGCCGCCGACGAGGCTCACGCCCCCGAGGTCACCGATCGTCGAGCGGGTCACGACGGTCGCGTTTGTGTTGCCGTCATAGGCCTTGTCGGCCGCGGTGAAGGAGCCCTGGATGTGCCTCGGCACGACCGTCATTCCGCCGTTGACGTAGGTGATCTTGTAGTTGCTCAGGCCGTCCCCCTCGGCGTCCGACGGCACGATGGCATAGGGCGGGCCGGAGATGTTCGGGATGGAGCTGACGTTCGCCGAGCCCGAAGCCCCGGCGCTGGCCAGCGTCACCTTGCTGATGGTGTCGGAGTTGATCAGGCCGACGGCCAGGTACTCGTCTCCGGTGAATGTGTACGCATCCCCGTACGTCTTGATGATCGGGTTCGCGTAGATGGACAGGTTGCGGAGGGCGATGGTCAGCGTCGTGCTGTGGTCGATCGCGGCGTCATAGGTCGAGTCGCCGGCGAAGGTGTAGGTCACCGTGTAGGGCGTATCCGACGCGTTGATGCTCGCCGTGTCGATGGTCGTGCTGAAGTTGCCGTTGGCGCCGACGATCGCCGTCGCGTCGTGCGAACCGATCGAGATGGTGATGGTCCGGCCTTCGGGCACGTTCAGGCCGGCGGCGAAGTGCCCGCTCAGGGTCGTCGAGTCGGTGCCGTACTCGATCGAGACCGACTTGAGGTCGGTGAAGACCGGGCTGACCTTCAGGTTGGTTTGGTTGAAGTGGATCTGCGTCGTGTGGCCGGCGACCGTGGCCGTGACCGAGTAGGTCCCCGCCTCGCCATTGGCCTTGAAGGCGATGGCCGGGGCCTGGCCCGAGGAGGCCGAGGCCACCTGGTAGGTGGTGCCGCCCCCCGCGAATGTCCCCGAGGCGCCGGAGGAAGGTGCGGTGTAGGTGACGACCCCCCCCTGCACCAGGTTGCCCGCCGCGTTGCGGAGGAAGACGTTGAGGTTCGTGCCGAAGTTCGTGTTAATCGTGGCCGACTGGTTGGTCCCCGCCAGGTACGTGATGAAGATCGGGTCGTCGTCGTCGAGGATCGTGCCGGTCGCGGGCGTGTTGTTGATCGAGGCCGTCAGGAAGGGCGTGGTATTCAGGGCGATCAGGAGGGGGGTGTCGGCGCCCCCGATCGCGGCGAAGTCGGGCTTGCCGTCGCCGTTGAAGTCGCCGATCGAGAAATCCACCACGCTGGCCCCGAGGCCGGTCTCGGTACGCGCCCCGAACGTCGCCGTCTTGGCACCAGGGGCCGTGATGTTGCGCAGGACCTCAACACGGCCTTCCGCCAGCACGGTGATGTCAGTCAGGCCATCGCCGTTGATATCCTGCAGCTTGACCGGCCCGATCTTGACATATTGATCCAACATCTGGCTGGTGAGCGCCAGGGACGTGGCCCCCGACGTCGTGGAATTCATGAAGACTTGAAGATTGCTCGTGACGAGGGAGAGGGGATTCTGGCGGTTGATCACGGCGATGTCGGGCTTGCCGTCGGTGTTGAGGTCCCCGATCGCCACCGAGATGGGAGAGGTGTTGTTGTCCGTGAAGTAGTCGGTCCTGGGGCCGAAGGTCGCGGACGTGGCCCCCTGCGCGGTGGTGCTCAGCAGCACGGAGAAGTACCGGCTATCGGGTACCGCCACGACGAGATCGGGCTTGCCGTCGGTGTTGAGGTCGCCGATCGCGATCGAGGACGGCCCCCCATCGATGGCGACGTCGGATTTGGGGGCGAACGACGGGGTGGTCGCGCCGGCCGCGGTGGTGTTCAGCAGCACCGAGATATTGTTGGAGCCCGCATTGCCCACGACGAGGTCGACCTTGCCGTCCTGGTTGAGGTCCCCGACCGCGAGCGTGGACGGGCTCGAGCCCGTCGCGAACTCGGCGTAGGGGGCGAACGACGGGGTGGTCGCGCCGGCCGCCGTGGTATTGATCAGGATCGAGACCGTGCCGGCCGTGTCGTTGGCCACGGCGATGTCGGGCTTGCCGTCGCCGTTGAAGTCTCCGATCGCGACCGCCTTGGTGCTCGTGCCGCTCCCCGCGTCGAAGGCGACCCCCGGGGCGAACGTCGCCGTGGTCGCGCCGGCGGCCGTGGTATTGAGCAGGACCGAGACGGCGTCGGCCGACGAGATGCCGAGGACCATGTCGGGCTTGCCGTCGCCGTTGAAGTCGGCGTTGTCGCCGCTCGAGATGAGGTCGCTGAAGTCGATGCTGGTCAGCTGGGCGAATTTCGGATCGGCGAGGTTCACCAGCGAGGTCAGGACCGCGCTGTAACTCCGGTTACCCTGCAGGATCTGGTTCCCGATCCCGAGGATCGAGAAAGATGCGGGCGATCTGTTGTCCAGCTTCACCATGCCGGTGGTCGCCGTGTAGTCGACCCCCGCCTTGGCGGTCCCGTCCACCGTCTTGTAGGTGACCCCCAGGAACGTGTTATCGTCCCCGGCATTGTGGACCGTGTAGGTGAGGTAAGGCGTCGAGCCCGTATCCCCCTCCGGGGCGCTGCTGCCCGTGACCGAGATCAGGTTCGAGAGGTTGATCCGCCCTTCCAGTTCGAGGAGGTCCGGCCGAATCGAGCGGCGAAGGCGCTCATTGCGAGACAAACGGCGGCGACGCGGGAAGGTAGAGGCGTTCAAGATGCTGATCCCCTTTGCTGAAGGACTCCACGCGGCAGCGACGGGGGAGAGGCCGTCGACGGACGGCCGAGTCGCTCCATCACATTTAAAAGCTGCTGATTCTATCAGGCTGTGTTGCATTCACGTGTTGACTACGTCATCATCGCGGAAAAGGGACAGCGGCCGCACAAAGCATTGCGCATAAATAAACGTTAAATGTGTTCCGGCTTGATTTTGTGAAGACGGAACGACCGGATTTTTGTTCATGCAATGGTTCGATGGATCGAAGGGAGCGGCTGGACGGGTCGGTCGCGTGAGCGGTGGGTGCGAAGGGGCTTGGGGCGGGCGAAATCAATGGCCGATGCAGTTCACGAGACGAAGGACGAAGACGACCGCGAGGACTGGGATCGTTCCTGGAGTGCGATGCCGCATCGACGACTGTTGTCCGCGCCGAGGATCAAGCTCTCTGCCGACCCTCTCCGCGGCGGCGGCACGCTCGTCTCGTGCACGATATCGCTGGATCCCCCGCAATACAGCGACCGGGGCTATCGCGAGTCGGACCGCTGCCCGATCTGCGGCGAGGGTACGAAGGCCGGGGATCGGCTCCCCGCGAGCCTCCGCCCCGTTTGGACGACCATCGCCAATATCGGTATAGGCGTATGGGTCCACCCGGCCTGCTTCGAGGCCTGCCCCGAGATCGAAGGCCCCGCGCCGATCCCCTGGTGAGCCGACAGACTCGATGTTGCTTTGAGTCGAAGCTATCCCACGTCGGCCCGCCCCCTGGGTCCGCGAATCCTGCGGGTGCCTTCTGATCGTCGAGGCCTTCGACTCCAGGGACATGAGGATGTCCGCGCGGGCCCCGATGATGGATCTCTCGCGGTCACACAACGGCTTGTTGAAATCAGTGCTCTCTGCGAATCGATGATGTCGTTCCCGAATTCCCGGTGTCAAGAATCAACCTGCCTGTTGTCCGCATTTTTTAGGAGATTCGCCTCGATGCCAGATGTTCATAGCAGAGGGCAGCACCGCCGTCGTGGACGACCGCGGCGCACTCGAATCGGGAGGCGAGTGCAGCCCGTCGGAATTCGGTACAATCCGGGGTGACGTCCCCTCGGATCCACGGATAAACGCCTCGCAGGACGATGGCCATGAATGCCCTGGTCTCGACCCTGATCTTTGCGGTCGGCTCGATCCTCGCGGCGGCAGGCGATGAGCCGCCGATGGTGCTCGGCAGGAGCGTCGACGGTTGGGTGCAGATCCTGCGCAATAAAGGGAGCGCGCCGGGCGCCAGGCTGCGGGCGTTGAAGGCGCTCGCCTTCTTCGGGGCGGAGGCGAAGGCCGCGGTGCCAGATCTCGTCGAGGAGTTCCGCCGGGGCTTGTTCAGGGCCGAGGCGGTCGACGCACTCGTACGCATCGGGGCGGAGACGGATTTGGCGGTCTCTTATCTGATCGATCAATTGGTCAAGGACCAGAACGTCGCCTGGGTTTCCCCTGACAGGGGCGACGTGAGGAAGAATCTCGCAAGGATCGGCGGGCCGGCCGTGCCGGAACTCATCAGGCTCCTGAGCTGGCCGGAGAGGCGCGTACGCGGCTGCGCGGCGGATGTGCTCGGACGGATCGGGCCGGGAGCGAAGGAGGCCGTCCCCGCGCTCATCCGGAATTTCGGGGACGACCAGCACGACCAGATCTTCCCCATCGCGCTTGGGCAGATCGGCCCCGACGCGAAGGCGGCGGTCCCTGCCTTGAACCGCTTGCTCGAACAGGATCGCGATGATTCCGGCCTCATCGTGAACGTCCTGGGCAAGATCGGCAGCCCTCCCGTCGCGTACCTCATGGATCGCTTCCCCGGCGAAGGTGGCGCGGACCTGGTCTCCCTGCTCGCAGGACTTGGGCCGGGCGCAAGAGATGCCGCGCCTCGCCTGCGCCGGTGGCTCGCGGATCCGAGCCCGAGGGTCCGCATCGCCGCGGCGGTCGCCCTCTCCGGCATCGACCCCACCGCAAAGGAGGCGATCCCCGTGCTGATCGAGGCGCTGAGGCATCGCGTGGAACCAGGAATTCCGGAGGCCTCTCAGGCTCCTCAGGCCCTGGCCCGATTCGGTCCCGACGCGAAGGCCGCCCTGCCGAAATTGATCGATATCATTCGACTTATTGATGAAATTGGGATGACGAGGGTCCTGGTGCAGATCGACCCCGAGGGGAAGGAATGCGTCCCCGCCCTTATCTCGACGCTCAACTCGAACCACGCTGAACACGCGAAAGCCGCGGCCGAAGCCCTGGGCCTGCTCGGCCCGGCGGCGGGCGACGCCGTCCCCGCGCTCGCCGCGAGGTTGACCCGGGGGCCCCCGATCCCGAGTCCGCCGTGGGCGAGGCCCTGCGGCGGATCGGGCCGCGAGCCCGCGGAGCGATCCCCGCCCTCATCGTCGCCCTGAAGTTTCGCCGAACCTCGAACCAGGATCACTTGCGAAGAGCCGGCATCGTCGATTGCGAGGCCGCCACCGCGGCAGCGAAGGTCCTCGGCTCGCTCGGCGCAGAGGCGAGGTCGGCCGTCCCCGCCCTGATCGAAGCCGCCAGGACTCGCGACAAGGAGGACGCGAACGAGTGGACCCGCCGCGCCGCGATCGTGGCCCTGGGGCAGATAGGCCCCGACGCCAGGGCCGCCGCCCCCGCCCTCCGCGGCCTCCTTCAGGAGGATGGCGAGCCGTCCCCATACACAGTCGAACTCTTGATCGCCCTCACGCAGATCTCGCCCGAAGGCCGCGAACTCGCGGAGCGCTGGCTTGCGAACCCTGAGGACGACTGGACCTCCGACCCGATCGAGGACGTTCTGGAACGTCGGGCGAGGCTCCTCGGCGCGTTGGGCCGGAGGAGCTTCGAATCCGACCGGCTCGTGCAAAACTCATTGAAAAATCTCGATAAGATCCTCAGGACTTACCCCTTCGGTTACGACCCCTTCGACGGCCTCGAGTGGTGGTTCGAGGAGATCGGCAGCCTCGGCGCCGCGGGGCGGCTCGCCCTCCCCAGGCTCGACGAGCTGCGACGTCATCCGAGCCTCGGGGTCCGCACCTGGGCCAAGGAAGCTCATGACCGGATCACTTAAGTTAACGACATGTCATGATATCAATTAGATCATAACACACTGTTCTATGAGATCGACTCCAGGACGCTCCCGATTGAACGCCCTTGACATCGAGGCTGTCGTCCGCGACATTTGTCGGGGAAGGCGGCTCGATTGGTCGCCGGGTTGAAGGGAAGGAGCCTCGCCATGTCGGATGCCGGGACGGGGACGGTGCGCCGCGGGTTCACGCTGATCGAACTGCTGGTGGTGATCGCGATCATCGCGCTGTTGATCGGCCTCTTGCTGCCGGCGGTGCAGGCGGCTCGCGAGGCGGCCAGGCGGGCTCAGTGCACGAACAACCTCAAGCAACTGGCACTGGCGGCGGCCAACTATCACGACGTCCACGGGACCTTCCCCGGGGCGGCGTACGGGGCGGCGAACCTCGGCCAGTTCGTCAGGCTCCTGGCCTTCCTCGAGCAGACGCAGATCTACAACGCGGCGAACTTCGGCCGGCAGGTGCTCTTCCCGGAGAACGTCACGATCGCCGGCTGCGCCATCGCGGGGCTCCTCTGCCCGAGCGACACCGACCCCGGCCCCGTGCCCGCCCACGTGGACGAGTGGCCCTTCGGCGTCCCTCCCGGCTCGTGGCGTCAGTGCCTCTCCAGCTACGGCGCCAACGCCGGGACCTGGACCCTGAACCTGACCAAGGGCAACGATCGGTTCGCGCTGAGGCTTGCAAATATGAACGGCGTGATCTTCGGCGAGAGCGTCGTGGGGCTCTCGGCGATCACCGATGGGACGAGCAACACCCTGCTCTTCTCCGAGTCGGCCCATGGCGTCCTGTCGGGCGACGCGGTCGTCTCTGGCGGCCTCCGCTGGCCGACGGCCGAGTACCAGTGGTGGCAGGTCGGCTCGGGCGAGCATACCCAGGTCGAGACCTTCTTCGGGCCGAACGGCTCGAAGCGGTTCCGCAAGGCCCTGGGTGAGCACGCGCCGAGGAACCCGTCGAGCTTCCACCCCGGCGGCGTCAACGCGGCCTTCTGCGATGGCTCCGTCCGGTTCATCAAGGATTCGATCGAGAGCTGGCGCAACGACCCCGCCACCGGCTACCCCCCCGGCATCGCCTACGACATCGGCGGCCCCGTCGACCATGGCGACAAGAGCGTCTACACCATCGCCCCCGGCACCTACTTCGGCGTCTGGCAGCAGCTCTCCACCCGCAACTTCGGCGAGACCTTCGGCGCCGATGCCTTTTGACCGATCCGGCTCGAGGATCTCGCGACGCGGACCTCGGGGCGTGAGGGCATCCTCGGCGGTCTTCGGATCCGCTTGAGCGTGCGATAAGCCCGAGCGAACAGGGGTGCAAGGTTGAGGCGGGAAGAATCGAGATCGTCCGTGCGAGGCCTCCGAAGGGCTCGCACGGACGATTGCATGAAGATATCCAGTCGCTAGAGAGTGGTCAGCCGATGGACCAGGCGGCGAGCCTCAGCTTGCCGCCGATGGTCTTCAGGGCATCGCCGACGGCGCTGTGCTCGAAGCCGCTGTGCATCTTGCAGTTCTGGCAGCGGCGGTCCTGGCGGCTCTCCCAGTAGGCCCAGTCGGTGGTGGCCCAGAACTCGTCGAAGTTCTCGTGGTAGCCTTCCCCTTCGATCAGGTAGCAGGGGGCCTTCCAGCCCTTCGGGGTGTAGTTCACCGTCGACCAGGGGGCGCATGTGAGCTCTCGGAGGCCGGCGGCGAACTCCAGGAACGGGGGCGTGGCGCAGACCTTGTACTTGCGGGCGAACTCGCGGATCGCGCGGAACTTCTCGTGGATCTGCTCCTTCGTCAGGAAGATGTCGCGCTCGACGCTCTCGTACTCATACCCGGGCGAGATGAGGATGCCGTTGGCCTTGAGCTCGTCGACGAGCTTGCAGAGCTCCTCGACCTCGGCGACGTCCGTCTGCTTGTAGACGGTCGTGTTCAGGAAGACGTGGTACCCCTGCTCCTTGCCCGTCTTGATCGCGGCGACGGCCTTGTCGAAGACCCCCTTGCGGTTCGTCACGTAGTCGTGCGTCTCGCGCATGCCGTCGAGGTGGACCATCAGGAAGAGGCGGTCGCTCGGCGGGATCACGCCGTAGACCTTGTCCGACAGGCGGAGGGCATTTGTGCAGACGATCACATATTTGCCGCGGTCGTAGAGCCCCTGGAGCAGCTCCTTCAACTCGGGGTAGAGGGTCGGCTCGCCGCCGCAGATGTTGATGATCGGGGCGCCGCAGTCGTCGGCCGCCTTGAGGCAGGCCTCGACCGGCAGGCGGTCGGCCAGCTTGCCCGTGTACCGCTCGGTCGAGCAACCGAGGCAGGCGAGGTTGCACGTATAGAGCGGCTCGAGCATCAGGACGGTCGGATACCGCTTCGCGCCCGAACGCTCCATGCGAGTGCGGTGGAGGGCCTGAGCCATCGTGAAACCGAGCGGGTAGCGCATCGCCTCGGGCCTCCTTGCGGCCGTATAGAATCGTATCTCACATCCGGGAATCCCGGTTCATTCGGGCGTCATAACACATTTCCCCACGCCCGGCGAGGCCGTTTGTCCGCACCCTCGCGATTCCTTCGCAACCCCCCTCCGCCGCCCCGCTCCGTCCGTTCAAGTGCGGAATATGGATAGCCTTGGGCTGAGACCGCGAATTAAGGGGTATGGAGAGACTTTGCCGGCGATCGCTCCTAACTTGGAAATGAAACGGGCCGGCTCCGATCGGGGCGGTTGGCGGCTTTGGGAAAGCGCCAATCGCCCCGGTCGGGCCGACCGTCTTCGATTCGATGTTGCTCAACCGATCGCACATATCAGGATGCGATGCGATCGAAAGCCATGCAAAGCGGGGCTCAGTAGGCGTCGGAGCTGATGACCTCGCCGCCGCCGATGGAGCCGAGGCCTCGCCAGACGGGGAGGCTGATGGAGTTCTTGACGAACTGGACGTGGCCGTCGGCGAAGACGCTGTTGACGCCGCCGGGGTGTCGGCTGCGCGAGCCGAGGACCGTGTTGGCGGCCTTGCTCTGGATGATGCAAGGCGGGGCGCCGTTCAGGTTCTTCGGGTCGCAGTAGGTCGACCAGAGGACGTCCGGCAGCGGGCTGTTCGGCGCGAGGGTGGTCTCGAACGCGGCGGCGTAACCCCAGTGGACGAAGCCTCGGAGGTCGCTCGTCGACTGCCCCTGCTGGATCTCGGAGACGAGCACCGTGTTGCTGGTGCCGTCGGTGATCTGAGCGAAGGTCACGACGCCATACTGCGAGACGGTGTACCCCTTCGGGCCGCCGCTGACCGCCGTGGCGGGCCACATGTCGCTGAACGGGGCCTTGAGGAAGTTCACCGCGCCGGTGCCGGTGCCGGTGGTGGCGATCTGATAGAAGGTGGTGTTGCCGAAGTTCGCGGCGTAATTATACGAAGGGATCCCCGAGAGAGGCTTCGCCGGGATGTCGCTCGGGCAGAGGTAGTTGCTGAAGATCGTCCGAGAGATGGTGGTATTGGCGGCACCGCCATAGCGGAGGTCGGTGGAGTTGGAGCCGCCCGGGGCGCCGGCGGTGGAGTTATCCCCGTTGTAGTTCCACCCGTTGAACGCGGCCGTCTGCTCCATCGCGGGGAGGATGAAGACGACCCAGGTGCCCCAGCAGCACCCCTTGATGCCGGCCGGGAGGTTGTTGTTGGTGCTCTCGTAGTTGGCCATTCCCAGGCCGATCTGCTTCAGGTTGTTCGTGCACTGGATGCGGCGAGCGGCCTCGCGCGCGGCCTGCACGGCCGGCAGCAAGAGGGCGATCAGCACAGCGATGATGGCGATCACCACCAGCAGCTCGATCAGGGTGAAGCCACGACGATACGATCGATTCATGATGGTCTCGTATTCCATATTCGATGGAGAGGGGGCGGATGGAGGCGTAGGTTGGGGTTACGCTCGGGAAGTTCGGCGGGGCGGGATCATCGACCCTTGCGGGCGGAGGAGGTCGGCTTCAGGTCGTAATTCAGCTCGTTGGGCTTGGCCGGCTCGATCGTCGCCTTGAGCGTGCTCTTGACGTTGTAGTCGTCGGGGATCGCCCGGGGGTCGGACATCCCCGCGTCGTCGCCCGGGAGGGCGTCGGCCGCGGCGGATTGGCTCGAAGCGGAGTAGATCGCGACGGTGTAATCGCCCGCGACAGGGCCGGTCGAGGCCGCGATGGAATAGGCACCGTCGACGATCTCGCCCCAGGCGCCCGCCTTCTGGTCGGCGTCCTGCGGCTGGAACTGGATCGAGCCCTTTTCCACGGGCTTTCCGGCGTACGTGACCTTGCCGGAAACCGCCTCTCGCTTGAGCCCATCCCCATCGCCGCAGCCGCAGATCAAGGCGCATGCGGCAAGCCAGGAGGTGACTCGCGGCGCGCCGTTCATCGGGAATCTCACGAATCTCTAGGCCTTCACGGGTTGCATGTCCGGCGTCGCTGAGGGCGACGCGGATCGGGCGGGGTGGGGCTGCGAAGTTTGATCATCGCGCACGTATCCCGGCAAGCAAGCATTGGTTGAATGATCGCCGGGGTTTCATCAGTACCAGGAGATTGCGTGGAATCGAAGAAGAGATGATGTGAAAGTTTCGAGAGTTTTCGCCGAGCTCTCCATCCTCGGCTCAGATGCGCAGCCCGCCGGCCGGCAGTGCGCTTCGAGATCGCCAGGAGCCTACTTCGACCGCATTATTTCAGGCATGGCGAGAGGCTTTGGCAGCTATTGCGCAAATATCTAGCACGATGCCGTCAGTTTTGGGATTCGTCGTACTCAAAACTTGCGGGCGTGAGAAGTTGGTCATCAATGGCTGAATGAGTCAAACGTCTGGACATCCGATCGCCGCCGAAGCATGAAGCCCGATGGCTGCCAGCGGCGCGGCCGTCTCAGTCGGGCTCGGGCACTCGGCCGAGCGGGCGTCCGCGGACGTACCCCGAATCGACTGCATTAGCCGCCTCGATCACGAAGGATTGCAAACCAGGCCACGGCTAAACGGTCTGGGTCATTGCAATCGACCTCTCATCGCTGCTCGACCCTGATCGTCCCGACCACGGCTACCCAGCTTCTATGGAGAGGCGGGGCGAACCGTGGTCGGCGGCTGGTCGTTTCCCGGGGCCGCGAATCGGTTGGGCGTGATTCCGCTCGCTCTCGTCGTGGTTTCGAAGGCTCTGTGGTGAATCGGCGCCGGGATGTACGTTCACGATCGACGAGAGTCGTCAAAAAAAACGGGAGGGAGTGTCCGGTTTCCGTGCCAATGGTGATTACTCTGCGGAGGTACAGGCGAGCGGGCATTGGGGCGGAGTCTGGTGGCCATGACCCGAGCTCACGAATGGCAGTGGCCTCGGACGAGCCTGCCATCGTTTCAGTGGGGGCGTGGACGGCCGTTCCGCGGGGCCCACCCTAGGCGTTTTTGCTTCGAAGAATCTGCACTTCAAAAAATGAAAAGCCAAAGCGCCAGGTCGGGCCGCACCCCGCCCAGACTTCGCCTAAAAACACATCCCGGCGACTGGCGCCTGGATGGATGAATTGACTTCACGTTTACATGAGTTCCAAACTCGGCAATTCATGAAACGAAGTGTCACAAGATGCGGGCGATGTCCGTCATCTTGCGACGAGCGGCGCCAGCCGGAGAGCCTCCGCGCGCCGCGGGCCTTCTGTCGCCGGCGGGCGATCGGGCGACGGATGGGCCGAAGGCTCACGAATGAACACTCGACTGGCATCACATCCCGTAGGCGGTCTAACTGCAAAGGACACGACGATGCGGATCCCCCCGTCCTGGAAGTGGAAGTTCGTCGCCGCGGCCTTCGGGCTTGCGGTCCTCGTCGCCGGCTCCGCCATGGCGGACGGCCCTGCCCTGAGCTTCGAGAAGGTCGTGGAGTATCTCGACCTCGAGGTGAAGGAGTCGAAGATCCTCAAGATCGTGAACGACTCGCCGACCGTCTTCACGCTCGGGGCCGATCAGGTCAAGCTCCTGAAGTCGAAGGGGGCCTCCGACGCCCTGATCGAGGCCCTGCAGAAGAAGGGGAAGAACGACGCGAAGGCGGTCGCCTCGAGCGACTTCACCGACTTCGCCCTGATCCTCGACTGCTCCGGCAGCATGCGTGACCGGACGGCCGACGGCAAGTCGAAGTGGGATGTCGCGAAGCAGGCCGCGCTCGACCTGATCGAGGCCATCCCCGACGGCCGCCAACTCGCCTTCATCACCTACGGGCATAACAAGGAACAGGCCTGCGAGGCCGCCGAGATCCTCCGCCCCCTCGAGTCGCTCGACGCCGCGGGACGCCAGGAGCTCGCGAAGATGATCGACCAGATCCAGCCGGTCGGGAACACCCCGATTGCCCTGGCGATCTCGAAGGCCGATGAGGCCCTCAAGTCGGCCACGGGGCTCGCGAAGGTCGTGCTGATCACCGACGGCATGGAGACGTGCTCCGGCGACCCGGTGAAGGCCGCCGCGACCCTCGTCTCGAACGAGAAGGTCAAGGGGGGCGTCAACGTCATCGGGTTCGACCTGAACGAGCAGGAGTCGGCCGCGGTCTCGAACATCGCCAAGGCCGGCAAGGGGGAGTTCTACGCGGCGAAGAAGGCGGCGGACCTGGTCCGGACCATCAAGGTCGTCAGCGAGACCATCGCCGAGCCGGTCGACAAGCGGCCGACGGCCGAGAAGTCCAACATCAAACCGAGCAACGACCCAAGCAAGCCCGCCCCCCTCGAGCTGGGCAAGTACGCGGGCGGCAGGCTCGGCGAGGGCAAGGCCCACCACTTCGTCTTCGACGGGCCGGCGGGCGAGTATGTCCTCGTGGGCGACATCGAGCGTTCCGACAAGCGTAGCTCGAACCTGCAGTTCGTCTGCCAGGTCGACGGCGACAGGGCCTTCGCCACCAATGATATCGATTGGATCACGCGTGGGGCGGCGAAGGTCAAGCTCGAGCCCGGCAAGCACGTCATCACGGTGTCGAACGGGAGCAGCATCGTCGACTACCGCTTCGGCGTCTTCAAGAGCGACGCGGTGCCCAGCCCGCACCTCGGCCGCGCCTCGCTCGACTTCCACGCGTTCGAGGTGGGCAAGGCGGTGCCGGTGAAGCTCGACCCGAAGAGCATCGACACGCGGACCATCTTCCTCAGGACGAAGCTCGAAGCGGGAGATTACACCATCTCGTTCCAGTTCGCATCGCCGCAGGCGTCGGGCAACTTCGGGGCCTACCTCGACGAGGCGAATGAGTACGGCGTGGACATCAAGCGGATCGGCAGCAGGTACAGCTCGGAGAAGCTCCTGTCGATCGAGTCCAAGCTGATCCTCGCCGACGAGCAGGACCTCCTCCTCCGCGTCCAGGTCAACGCCGATGACCCGATCGAGGGCAACCTGATCATCAAGCCGCTCGACGAGGCCCGCTGAGCCTCCCTTGACATGCACAGGACGTCGATCCTGCATCTTGGAACCGCATCGCGAAGGGCCGCGGCCTCGGGAAACCCCCGACGCCGCGGCCCTTCCTGCGTCGCGACGCCGGTTGTCGACGCTCAGCGAAGGATGGGGCCGAGCCACGTGCGCAGGATGTCGGAGAGGTCGACCGACAGCACCGCCAGGGCCCCGATGAGGGGGACGACGTACGCGACGAGGCTCGTCATCAGGGGCTGGTCGATGGTGACGCGATGGGGTGTCGTGTTGGCCACCCGGCTGATGACCTCGTCGCGGTTCACCGCCAGGACGATCGTGATGATCGTCAGGACCATGAACACGATCAGCGCGGCCATCCCGCCCAGCAGCCGGCCTTGCGAGGGGAATGGATAGGAACTCACCGCGAGCAAGGCACAGATCGTGCCGCCGACGAGGTAGGCGATCATCAGCCAGATCTGCGAGAGCGAGGCCGCCAGCCATCGCAGGGTGACCAGGGCGACGAGGTCCTCGGCCTGCTTGATCCATTCATCGAGCTTCGCCTTCCGTTTTTCCTCCGCGGTGGGCTTCTTCGATGAGGCGTCTCCGGCGGAATTGTCCCGATTCCCCTCGCCTTGCCCTCCCGAGCTTTTAGTCGAGCCGACGAACATGGACGCCACGGGTTGCCTACGCCAGTGCTCGAGGAGGATCGGGCGCAAGTGCTTGAGAGGGTCGTCCTTCAAGGATGGTTGCAGCTCATCCAGGTTTTTCAGGAGCTCGTCCCACTCGTCCGATCCGATTTTGATCCCGGAACTGACGAGTTCTTTGAAGATGGAATCGTCGCTACGGACCTTCAGGGCCATGGCCTGCCTCCAGATCATCTCGAAACGCCCGCCGTCGGGCTTGGGGATCTGATACATCCATCGCACCACCGTCTGCGGGAGCCGGTCCATCGCGCCGAGGAGAGGAAGCCTGGCGATCCGTTGCAACAGTCGACTCATCCGCACCCAGATGAGGATGACCTGGAGGCAGTGGAGGGTCAGGCCCACGAACACCACCGCGTATAAAATCGTCAGGCAGATCGTTATCCAACTCTGGTCGACGGACCGGAACTGGACTCTCCTGAACATGGGCACGAACAGGAGGATTGCGTCGAAGGCGATGACCAGGATCGGGAATATCGGATATCGTTCGATGAGCTCACGCCAGGGCGCGCCCATCGTGCGTTCAAAGGCGAGGCGATCCTTGAAGGCGTCCGACCACGCCCAATAGTCGCGTGCTTTGGAGTCCGTGGGATAGTTCACGTGCTTGGGCCCCGGGGGCGTAGCCTGTTCCAGCACAAATCTGCTGTAAAGGCGTGACCAGGCCCATCCGAGCCCGGCTATCGCCAGGAACAGCAACGAGAAGACGGGCGAGACGCCGCTGGGTAGTGAATTCGCCCGGTAGAGCGTCAGGATCCGGTCGACTTGGTCACTCTGGAGGTCGACGTCTGGAAGTGGGATCCCCTCGAGATGGCTCCCGACCGCGATAATGGCCACGCCGACCGCGACGAGCATCCCCGTGAACAGGACCTCGGCATGGCGACGGATCCAGATCCGCAACTGATAAAGCGACGCGAGCGGCCCATGATAGTCCAGGGCGAGGACGTACGACGGCTTCGCCTTCGGGGCGGGGCGAGTCGACGCTTCCCTGCCGGCTTTATCGATCCAGACCAGGAACGCGGCGATCGCCCCGAGGAGCAAGGCGATGAGGATCGCCGCCGAGATCAAGAACAGCCAGAAATACAGGCTGGAGTAATCCCAGGGTACCGCGATCCAGGCGAGCCGCAAGACAGGGTAAGATGTAAAAAAGTAGATGATTCCTGTATATAGCAATGAACAGGCGAGATATCCCCCAGGGCCCTGGAAGCGACCCTGCGATGTCGAGCCCTTCGCAGGCGCCCAATTCAGGAAGATGGCCAGACGCTTGAGGGATTGCGGCCACTTCGAGAGCTTCAGCTTGGGGTCGCCGCCTCTCAGGCGTCGGGCCCATACGACCTGGATGAAGGCGATCCCCACGAGTACCGTGCAGACCGCCGAGAGGCCGAGGAACAGGGCGAGCCAGCCCTGGCGGAAGATCGGATAGTAGAGCTTGGGGATTTTGGGCTTGCAGCAGGCAGGCTTGTTTATCGTGCAAGAGTGTTTATAGAGTGTGTTGTTATTGCATTTTTCTCTCGCCCCATCGCACTCGGGATGCTTGGGGCTCGAGTCGAGTTCGACATGGATGGGATAGATCCCGTGGTTCCCGACCACGCTGATCCAGATGGGAGGGCAGGTCCCCTGCCGTTCCTGTCCGCAGCGCAGTGCAAAGGGGCGACCATATTCCACGAAGGGTATGTCAGCATCGGCACGATTGCCGATCAGGTCGTGGAGTTGGAGGACGGTCGCGTTGTAGATCCCTTGCGCATCCCCGCTGGGGAAGAAGACCCGGCTTCGTTCTCCGGAGTAAGGGTAGCTCCACGACTGGTTACTGGGGAGGAGGGGATACGTCGAGGCGACGAACATGCCGCGGAGGTCGGAGATCCTCTCGGGATGCGTGAAGACCAGGTCGTTCTCGGTGGTGAAGATACGCGCATCGGGGATCATCTGGCGGATTTTCCCCGCCAGGAAGATCAGGTCACGTACATCGGTCGCGGCGATCCCGACCGTCTGAATGTTCCGACGGCTGATGTCCAGCAGGATCTCGTCGATGACGAGTTCATCCACCGGTGTGGTGAACTCGGGGGTCTGGGGGGCGATGAGGTCGAGCGGGAATTTGGCGTGGTCCGACCCCGGGACGAGTCGCTCACTCGGCGGCAAGAACTGCGAGGCCCCGCGATTGGCGCCTTGCCTCTCGTAAAGGGACCTGATGGTCGAGATATTCTGCGGGAACGGGTAGCGGTGGATATTCGTGTGATCGGAGACGTTCTTATCCTTCTTGCCTCTCTTGCCATTCACATCTTTCGCGATCTGACCATAGCCGGTGTTCGATTCATATAACAAGGCAATATGCGGCCCGGCGTCGTCGTAGGCATTGAGGAATTTGAACATCGCGCGCTCGACGGCATCCTGGCTGTGGATCGTCGTCCGATAGCGGATCAATGCCGAACTATCTTTCAGTTTATCGATGAGCGACTGCTTCGAGATTCCGGAGGCCGAGCCGGAGACCACCTCGAAATAGGGCCTGGGGGCAACTCGACCGAGTTGAGCCAGGATCTCCGGGAACACCCCATTGAGTTGCGACATGGCTCGCAAGACGATCTTGATCGCCGACTTGAATGCAGGTCGGTTTCGGTCGTGCAGGTCGATCAGGCTCCTTCGAGCCATCACGTCCTTGGAGACTCGGCGAAGCCGTTTCGTCGCATGGTTGATAATCTCGGAGATCGTCCCGGCCGTCGTCGCGATCGAGGGGAGCGGATGGGCCAATCGCCTTCGTCTTGTCCAGTCCTGGAGCCCCCGCTCGAGCGAGTCCTGCGACCCGGTATACGCCGGGCCGAGGATGTTGAAGGGGCGATAGGACTCGGGACGATCGCCTGCGGGGACTCGCTTGTGGTCATCGAGCGCTTCGGCCCAGTCGAGGCTTGCCGCGAGTGCCCCCTTGTCGAGCCCCGATGTCGGAGACTCGGGCACGAGGAAGATCAGTAGCAGGGGTGCCATCTTGCCCCCGGGATCTTCGGGCGTGAACCGGCAGATCAGCAGCCCGGGTTCGCCCGGATTCGGGGTCGCCAGCCTCCCCGAGGAACTCGAGGGGCTCCCGGGCTGCGAGGTGGCGACATACCGTTGCCAGGGGAGGCGATAGCGGTCGAGGACGTAACTCTGGGCCTCGACGCCGCGCAGGATCGCCGTGAGCCCCTCGTCGAAGTGGTAGTCGCTGGTCGTGCCGATGGGGTCGGCCAGGGTGCCGACCAGGCAGCGGATCGGGGGGATTTTGGCGCGGGGGACTTCACTCCCGAGGATCTTGTCGATGCTCCTCGGCCCCGGCGAGGGGGCGCTCGGCTCGACCGCTCCGGCCCGAGAGTCCAGGGAGAAATAGTCGCGAAGGAGCCGCTCGATCGATTCGCTCGCGCCCGGGGAGATCGGGCTAGCAGCGGGGATCGCCCTGGCGGGGTCGGATGGCTTGCCCCCGGCCTTCGATGCGTCGGTCGAGTCGGACGGCCCCCGGGGCATCGCGTAGAGCCCGAGCAGGACGAGGATGAACATCCAGAGCGTCGGCCTTCGATCCGTGTCGTTCATAGGTGTGAATCTGGTTCCAGGTTGAGGCCTGCTGATCGTCCTCGGCCCAGCTCGGGTGTCGGCACGCCGGCCGATGACTTGCCCGCGAAACCTCGCGACTCCAGGTGCTGCTCCCAGCTCCATTCGTCGAGGAGGTAGCGCTTCGTGCTCTCGTAGCCCCGTCGGTACAGCTCGTCCTTCTGCAGGTCGGAGAGGCTGAACTGGGTCACGGACACGCCGACATCCGTCACGTCCACGTTGATCGTCCGCGTGCGCTTGGAGACGCTCAAGTTGTGACGGTCATGGGCATACATCATGGTCTTGAACATGGCCTTGAGGATGTCGGGCGCGCTCTCGATCTGCATCGGCTTGCCGGCCCCCTCGTCGAAGAGCCGGAATCCGAAGGTCGGCCACGGGGGCTGCTTCGTGGGATCGGTCTCGTCGAAGATCCAGACGGGGAAGTTGCTCAGGATGCCGCCGTCGACGATGACATCGCCGTGCAACTTCCCCGGGGCGAAGAACAGGGGAATGCTCATGGAGAGGCGCACGGCCTCCGCGACCGAAAACGTGCCCTGCTCATCCCCGTTGAGGTTGTCGGGGAGGACGAGCATCTGGCCACGCGTGAGGTCCGATACGACAACCTTCAGCGTCCGATCCGGATCGCCCTTGCTGACGTCCTTGAATGTGTCCACGCCGGCTTGCTTCAGCGCTCCTCCGAGCCATTGGGCGAACGGATCCGAGGAGAACTGCCCCAACTGCTGTGCGACGAACAACCGCAAGAGCATCTGGACCGGGTGATCGAGGTCGTCGTTGGGGTTGAAGTCGAGGATTCGCCAGTTCGTCTTCTCGCCGATGAAGCGTTGGAAGTCGACCCCGCCGAAGATCGCCTCCAATGCGTCGATGTCCGCGAATGCGGCCAGCAGGGAGGCCGTGATCGCCCCCGCCGACGTCCCCGCCAGCCCCTTCCACCGGATCCCGATCTCGTCGCAGCACCTGGCCGCGCCGAGGAATGCGAGTCCCAGCACGCCGCCCCCCTCGAAGACCCCGTCTGCGAGGAAGACTCCTTCCTTGGGAGACGAGCTCGCCGGGAATTTCTCCCTGATCTTCGTCAGCTCGTCAGGGGAGAGCGAAAGGCCGTGCTTGGCTCGTGCCCCGGCCGGACTCCAATGGCCATCCGTACTCATGCCTTAGGCTCCATGCAATTGTTGGAGCTCGGCACATTTGACTTTCGTCAAGTTGGGGGGGGGGAGCCGAGTCGTCGTCCTGCCCACGCGACGACGCGGAGCAGGACACCCGTGATTGAATCGATTGGAAGAACACGTGTCTTTGCAAGACACCTGTTATTTAAAACAAGGCCGCCTCGAAATGCAATATGCAATCCATACGAGGCATCATCGCCTCCGCATCGAGCGAGAGCATCATGCTAATAGCTGCGCTGTTGATGTTGAAGATTCGAGGCCGCGGGCTCCAATCCTTGCAGCCCGGATCGAGTCGCGTATGCGACTTGCCCGGATGTCTCGAGCGGGCGCTTCGTTTGGATCCTGGCCTCATGCCGGGGCATTCGATGCCTTCCGGCGCCATGTCCGTTTTGAATATAAATTTGTCGATTCGCTAGTGGTGACAGCGGGCGATACCGTGTCCGGTCTCCGCCTCATCCGGCTTGGCTCGAGGCATGCAGGCGTGTGCCGCTGAGACCATGCCCGAAGCGGCCGGCCGCGTCGGTGAGGGCCTCGCGTGCGGCGGCTCGATCGCCGAGGGAGAGGACGATCGCTTCGCCAGCCCGGTCAGCCGTCCATCGGTTCGGACCCCGGCATGAGCCCACCCTCCAACCTTCGCGAAACCCTCGTTCGGGGCGCGATCGCTGTGATCCGGTAGGTCCGACGCGGGGGCAGGATCGGCGGTCATGCCGCGGTCTTACGAATCCGGAGCATGTGGGGAATTCGAGGACTCAACCCTTGAGTCTTCGCGTAGGGGATGGATAGAATCAGGCCTAAGTTCGATGCGTCGACGATTGACGCGATACCGTTGTCCTGGTGCACTCGCTCTGGCCCGCCGCTCTCCCCCTCGTCGCGGGCCTCGGTTTGCTCTGAACCGGAGGCTACGCCCGTGCTCTTGCAAATCGTGACATTTGGTCTCATTGCTAGCCTGTTGGTTTCCGCGGTCGGGGTGCTGGCCCCGCTGCGATCGCTGGGAGTCAGGTCCCGGATTTGCCCGAAGTGCGCGAATTCCAACAGGCTTACGAGGACGCCTCGCAAGCCCTTCGATCGCGCGGTCGGGCTCCTCGTCGCCGTCCGACGCTACCGATGCCTCAGCTGCCAATGGTCCGGCCTGCTCCGCGAGGCGGCCGTCAAGACCGCCGATCCCAACGGGTCGCGAACCGACATCGAGATCCCCGTATTCGACCCGCAGGAGATCAAGACGACCGTGTCCTGACGGCTCCCGATCCACGGCAGGTCGGCCCCGCATCACGCGTCCACGGATCGATGCGTGGAGGATGCGAGTGGACTTGAGACGTGAATCCCGGCGAGAGGTGAGCCGCCGGGATTTGTGAAGAAATGTTGAAGAATCCGCGGTCAATCAGCCTCGCCCCAGACCTTGGGCGTGCGGAAGTCGGCGGCGCGGGGGGCGGCCTTCGGCGGGACGGCCTGGGCGGCGAAGGCGGCGTAAACCTTGCGAAGCTCGGCGACCTTCTCCGGGTTCGAGCCGGCGAGGTTCTTGCTCTCGTTCGGATCCTTCGAGAGGTCAAACAGCTCGGCCGTCCACCTGTCGAGGGGCGCGGCGGGCTTGGCCTCGGCGGCCGGCTCCTCGACGTCGACGCGGCCGGCGCCGGGGCCCGGAGGATCAGCTTCCAGTCCCCCGCGCGGATCGCGCCGGCGACGGGCGTGGTGTTGAGCAGGATCACGTCGTGCGGCGAGGGCTTGCCGTCGGCGATCGAGGGCCAGGCGTCGCGGCCGTCGAGGGGCAGCGACTGGTCGGCGGGGGCTCCCGTGAGGCCGAGCAGCGTCGGATACCAGTCGACCGCATGGAGCGGGGCGTCGACGACGGAGCCGGCCTTGATGTGGCCGTCCCAGGTGGCGAAGGCCGGGACGCGCACGCCCCCTTCGTAGAGGGTCGCCTTGGCGCCTCGGAGGGGGCCGTTGGAGGTCACCTTGCCGGGGTTCGGGCCGCCGTTGTCGCTCGAGAAGAGGAAGAGGGTGTCCTTGCGAATCCCCTTCTGCTCGACCGCCGCCACGACCTGGCCCACCGCCTCGTCCACCGCCGCGAGCATCCCGGCATACGTCCGGCGCGGCTCGGGGAGGTGCTCATAGGGCTTCTTGTACGACTCGGGCACCTGGTGCGGTGCGTGGACCCCGTTGAACGGGACGTAGAGGAACAGGGGCTTCGAGGCGTCCTTCTCGGCGACGAGGCGGGAGGCCTCCTTGCCGATCAGGTTCGTGCTGTACCCCTCGTCGCGGTTGACACGATCGTCGCGGTGCCAGTCGAAGCCTTCATCCCGGATGTGGGTGAAGTAGTCGAGCGCCCCGTTGTAATGGCCGTACTGGTGGTCGAAGCCTCGGTGGGTCGGCAGGTACTCCGGCTGGACGTGGCCTAGGTGCCACTTCCCGACGATCGCCGTCTCATACCCGGCCTGCTTCAGGGCCTGCGGCAGGGTGCGTTCTTCGAGCGGCAATCCATACTTGGCCCAGGGGCGGACGACCCCGACTTGCAGACCATGTCGCATCGGATACCGGCCCGTCATCAGGGCCGCCCGCGTCGGCGAGCAGACCGGCTGCACGTAGAACTGCTCGAGTTTCGCCCCCGCCGCCGCGAGCTTGTCGAGGTTCGGCGTCTTGATCTCGGATCCATGCCAGCCGACATCCCCCCAGCCGAGGTCGTCGACCAGGAAGTAGACCACATTCGGCCGGCTCCCCTTGTCCTTCTCCTCCGCCGCCGCAAAGCCCCCCGACGCCAGGAGTAACACCCCCAGCAACGACCAGGCCCCGGCCAACTTGGCTCTCACTCGCATCGTTCCTCCCAAAGCCTCGAGTCTCATGGCGCTTCGAACCGAGATCGTTCGAAAAGGCTCACCGGACGATAGCGATTCTCATCATGTCGGTCAACAAAATGAAAATTCGTTGAGGGCATTGCATGGTTAGGTGGAATCGGAGTCAAGGGTTTGGTTCGTGCCGGGTTTGGTTGAATCGGATCAGGGTCGAGCCGGTTTGATCATCATCGTCCAGCATGGACGCGAGGGCCCTGGACGTGACGCGAGGTCGCCGCCTATCGGTCGGATCGGCGTTACGTGATTCATTGCCCACGACCTAACAGCCGTGGCATGGACGAGGTTTCGCGACTCCTGGACGAGGCCGAGGCGGGAGATCGCCGGGCTGCGGCCGAGCCGCTGCCGCTCGTGTATGGCGAGTTGAAGCGGCTAGATGTCCCGAGGTGGGCGGGTGGGAGCCACTTCTTCGCCGCATCGGCCGAGGCCATGCGGCACATCCTGGTCGACCGCGCCCGACGCCGGCGCGCCCCCAAACGCGGGGGCGAGGCCGCTCGCGTTGAGCTCCCCGAAGACGCACTCGTCGCCCCCGACTTGATCGGCGACGACGAGGCCGACGCCCAGGCGGCCGAACTCGTCAAGCTGAGGTATTTCGCCGGCCTCACCATCCCCGAGGCCGCCATCCTCGGCGACTCCCCAGGACGGCCGATCGGCTCTGGTCTTACGCCCGCGCCTGGCTCGGCACGTCGATCGGAGAGCCGTAACGCGTCAGTCCCACGGGGCAGGCTTCGCCGAACGACAAAAGTTCGGCACCTGCATCGTGAGCCCTGGCGGGTGACTCGTTCGCTCGCGGCTGACCCTCCCCGCGAGCCATCCTCCCAACACCATGCCGATCACGCCCACGACGAAGGCCACGAACGCCCCGAACAAGCCGAACAACCCACAGGCGCCTTCATTGATGGCCCTCGCCACCATCCAGGAGCCCAGCACCAGGCCCAGGAAGAGGCCAGACAGGGCTCCCAGAAACATCCCGCCGACGATGAACAGGAAGCGCTGCATCGCCTTCACCCCCAACGGAACCTTGCGATTCCACCCGACCGATCCGCCCCGATCATCGGGGGGGCGCGGAATCTTCCACGCTTGAGATCCGAGTTCCCTCAAGCCGAATCGTCCGGGTCAGACTTCGGCGATTGGTTGTGGCTTCCGTACGGCAGTCGCCACGGCCTCGTCAGCCTGCATCGCTCCCGTGGTCAACGTTATGATCAACGTGGTAATTCCCCCGATCATGGCGCCAACCACGCCGAGGAACAGGGTCGCGACGAGGTTTGGTAACACCATCAGACCGCAAATCATTTCATCCGGCCCGGCCTCTGGCGGCGGTACCAGCACCGACCCCAAGATAGAGCCGAGGACCCCGCCCAGGATTGTGCCACCGCAGACCTTGAGGAAACCAATCAGCATCGCCTTCACCCCGACGGATCTCGTCGTTAGGCCTTACGCTCGCCGTTTCCGGGCATTGGACGCCATCATGATCACTTTCGGACGTTTTGCCCGGCGTCATCTGGGACTCTGCCGCAGTCAGACCTTCATTTTACGCCCTTCTGCCCGTCCTCGCCAACGGCGAACACCGTAGACACCTGCTCGGCCGCTGCCTTGAAGTTAACCCTTCTTTCGCCATCCGGGGCTTTACAACTTGGTGCAATTAAGCCGCAAGGCCAACCGCGTTTTGCCGGGGCACTTTCGCGGTCTCCAGTCTTCATTATGGCTGGCCGTGATCGGCACGTTCAGCCTCGCGCATACGGCCACCCGGATTTGAAGAAGAATCGGCCGCGTTTCCCGGCCAGAGAGTCGCCTTGATCGGTGTCGCCGCTGCCTTCAAGACATGGTCGGAAGCGGCGCTTTTCCGGAGAATTCCCGCAGAGGGAAAATCGCCTCACCAGCTAGAAATGAACAAGTTGATGCCCGGAATGATGCGAGCACGGGCACCATCTCGAGTGGCGTGAGGCTGGCGAGGCCTTCAACTCGTGCCGTATTCCTATTCCGCGCCGGGGACTCGCTCAAGTAGTCTATGCAGATTGGGGCGTCGAAGGCCGGGCGGTTTGCCGGCCGGCCGATCGAACCCCGAGCGGTCCCCGATTCATCATAACCCGAACGTAACCCCGGACCTCGACTGACCATAATGAAGGCCAACACCCCGCCCGACCTGCGGACCACCATCGCCGGGGTCCCCGTGCGCGACCTCGCCGATCAATTCGGGACCCCCACGTACGTCTACGACGCCGCCACGATCGTCGAGCGGATCAAAGACCTCAAGCCGTTCGACGCCATCCGGTACGCCCAGAAGGCGAACTCGAACATCGCGGTGCTCGACCTCGTCCGGCGCCACGGCGTGCTCGTCGACGCCGTCAGCGCGGGCGAGATCGGGCGTGCCCTGGCCGCCGGCTATAAGCCCGAAGGGGAGCCGCACCCGATCGTCTACACGGCCGACATCTTCGACCGCGAGTCGCTCGACCTGGTCGTCGAGAAGGGCCTGCACGTCAACTGCGGCTCCCCCGACATGATCGACCAGTACGGCGAGCGCGTCCCGGGCGGCTCGATCACGCTGCGGATCAACCCCGGCTTCGGCCACGGGCACAGCCAGAAGACGAACACCGGCGGCGAGTCGTCCAAGCATGGCATCTGGCACGACCAGGTCGACGACTGCATCGCCAGGGCCGCGAAGCACGGCCTGAAGATCAGCGGCCTGCACATGCACATCGGCTCCGGCACCGACCTCGAGCACCTCTCCCAGGTCTGCGGGGCGATGGAGCGCACGGCCAGGGTCTTCGCCTCGACCCTCGACACCATCAGCGCCGGCGGCGGCCTGCCGACTCCGTATCGGCCCAACGACGGCCGAGTCGACATCGGCGCCTACTTCCAGCTCTGGGACGCCACCCGCAAGCGCCTCGAGGCCGTCGCGGGCCGCCCGATCCGCCTGGAGATCGAGCCGGGCCGCTACCTCGTCGCCGAGAGCGGCTACCTCGTCTCCGAGGTCCGCGCCGTCAAGCGGATGGGGGGGAACACCTTCTATCTCGTCGACGCCGGGTTCAACAACCTCGCGCGTCCGATCCTCTACGGCGCCTACCACCCGATGTCGATCGCCCCGGCCGACGGAGCCACCGATCGACCCCGCGTCTCGGCCGCTGTCGGCGGCCCGCTCTGCGAGAGCGGCGACATCTTCACCCAGGACGAGGGGGGCTACGTCTGCACCCGCGACCTGCCCGAAGCCAAGGTCGGCGACCACCTGATCATCGAATGCGCCGGCGCCTATGGCTTCGCGATGGGCTCGAACTACAACTCCAAGCCCCTCGCCGCCGAGGTCCTCATCCACGACGGCAAGCCCCACCTCGCCCGGCGCCGCCAGACCCTCGAGGACCTGATCCGCGGCGAGTCGATCCCCAAGCTCGACTGACCTTCGGCCCCGCCCTGCTCTTCCTTCGTATCGTACTTATCGCCTCGACGAGCCGCAGCGATGTGCGGCTCGTCGAGGCGATGCTATTGAAGTCGCCCTGAATTGATCTCCGCCGAGGTGGATCGACGGTAGAGTTCCTTCTGCCCGCACGCGAATAGGCCGAATTCGCAAGTCGAAGCCCGTTCATAGCCTTCTCAATGGAATTCCGGTACGCTTCATCTCCGGCATCGTTTCAGGATACGAGGGGAAAGTTGGCGTCATGAAAATCACTCGTGTCGTCGTGAAATTCTACAGCGGACGCATGCTCTCGACGGTCGATCTACACTCCCTGTTCAAAACCTTGCTCCAGGCCTATGGCGGAGACATGCCCATCGAGTTCGTCGCGATGAACGAGGCAGAGCGAATGACGTGTAAATCAACAACCCTGCCGCTCATTCTCGATCGCTTCCATGTCTTTGAGATCGATGAGGCCTCCGGCACAAATCGGCGCCCCGACCTCGAACGAGAAGCCATCGAGTGGGGGATCAAGTGACTTGGGCGTAAGTCGCGGACCTCTGCCCCACATCTCACCGACGTAATCCGATCTCCCATTTCCGATGACCGCGAATAACACGATCCGGGGCGTAAAGAAGCAGGAGTCCCCATAGCAAAGCGCCCCGGCCTTCACGCGGTTTCCTGTCTTATTCGGGTGGCCGTGGTTGGGACAACCGGGGTCGCGCAGCGACAGGAGGTCCATCGCGGTTTGTCTCGGCCAAACCCGGAGGCCATACCCCGATCTTCACGGCCGAGGCGAGAGAGGCCCGTCGCAATCACCCGCGCACACTCCCGATTCGGGTGGACCTGGCCTGTGCCTCCCTTGGTCACCTAGGTTCGACCACCGCAAAGCTCGTTGGCGGCTCGCTCGCATTGGTTATTGAAGCAACTTGACCCCTGAGTAAGGAGTGATCCCGTGGCTGACCCCAACGATACGAATTTACGGCGGTTCTACCACGGCACGCGAGTCGCCCTGAAGCCGGGCGACCTGCTCGGCCCCGGCTACGCCTCCAATTACGGCCGGAGGAAGACGGCAAATCACGTCTACTTCAGTGCCACCCTGGAGGCGGCGATCTGGGGGGCCGAGTTGGCGCAGGGCGAAGGCCCCGGCAGGATCTACATCGTCGAGCCGACCGGCCCGTTCGTTGACGATCCCAACCTGACGGACAAGAAGTTCCCCGGCAATCCGACGAAGTCGTATCGCTCCCGCGAGCCGCTCCTGGTCACGGGCGAGGTCGCGGATTGGCAAGGGCACAGCCCCGAGCAGCTCAAGGCCATGAAGGACGGCCTCGAGCGGTTGCGAGAAGCGGGCGTCGAGGCGGTCGACGATTGATCTAGTGATTGAAATTTAATATAAACGAACTGCAATAAAAACGGCCGATGATCTCTCGACCTCGGGCTGCAGCGGACCCTCTACGGCCGGGAGACTTTTGCTATGAGGCTCAAGACGGATTCCGGGGTGATGAGGAATTTGTCGTTCTTCTCCGCTAGGATCGAGTGCCTTGGACGTCTCTGACCGACATCGCGATCGGTACCGCGAGCCCCATCATGGTGAACATCCGGGACCTCTTCGACGACGCCAGGTGCTTCCGGACCGTCCGCGACATGCGATGGCCCGATGGCGTAGCCTGCCCCTCCTGCGGCTCGACCTCGGCCGTCAAGAACGGCCTCGACGACACCCGGCCCGAGCGTCGGCGCTATGAGTGCCGCGGCTGCCGCAAGCGGTTCGACGACCTCACCGCGGGCTCCCCCAGGGATCGCTGCCGCTGTACCTGACATTCTTCGAGTTCGTCCATAATATCCGGGCTCGCGGAAAGGCCTTGTTCGGGGCCCTCATCACTCAACTGCCTGGAATCCATCTTGAGCCACCTCGAAATGATCTCGGGGCCGGGATGCGGAGGAGTCGTGCGGCCGTTGCTGGCCCCCGAGGAGCAACGGCCGGGGAACCGACTCACAAGTCGCCGCGTCGAGGCTCAGGACTTGATGATCTCGGCGACGACGGCCGACAGGGGCGTCGTCGGCCTCCCGATGAGGCGGCTCATCTGCCGGCTCTCGTCGAACAGGCCGCCCCTGGAGGCGACCGCGTCGCTGTTGGCCAGCAGTTCCGCGAAGTTGTCAGGGATCCCCGCCCCGACGAGCAGGCTCCGGAAATCCTCCTCGGGCATGTCCCGGTACGCGAGCGGCTTGCCCGCCTGGAGGGCCACCTCGGCGGCGAAGTCGGAGAGGGTGTCGCTCTTGTCCCCCGCGAGCTCGTAGATGCGGCCGGCATGACCTTCGGTGGTCATCACGACGGCGGCCGCATCGGCGTAGTCGACCCGAGCGGCCCACGAGAATCGCCCCTCGCCGGCGCAGCCGGGGAGCTGGCCGTGCTCCAGGGCGTGGGGGAGGAATGCGGCCCGGTTCTCCGTGTACCAGCCGTTCCGCAGGAACACGAACGGGACGCCGGACGCTTGCAAGATCACCTCGGTCTCGCGGTGCTCGACGCCCACGAGCAATTCCGTCGTGTCGGCCCGGAGAACGCTCGTGTAGGCCAGGAGTTCCACCCCGGCACGCCTGGCGGCCTCGATCACGTTGCGGTGCTGGGCGACGCGGCGGCCGACCTCGCTGCTCGAGATCAGGAGGACCCGGTCGATGCCCGCCAGGGCCGGGTCGAGGGTCTCGGGGCGGCTATAGTCCGCCTCGCGGACCTCAACCCCGAGCGCCGAGAGTTCGGCGGATTTCTTGAGGTTGCGGACGCCGGCGACGACCTGGGCGGCCGGCGTCGACTCGAGCAGTTTGGCGACGACGAGCCTGCCGAGTTGGCCTGAGGCGGCGGTCACGAGAATGCGGGGCATTGGTGGTCTCCATAACGAGGTCTCTTTTGGTAACCTGGTGAAGGATAGGGACCACCCCAATCGCCCTCAAGGAGGCAGAAATTCGTGACAAGGTTACCCGAAGGTGACCGCCCCGAGAGCGTCCAGAAGGCCCTGGCGACCCGTTTCGAGGCCTGGACCAAGGACGAGTTCGACCCGGATCAATGCCCGGCCCGAGACGCCTTCGACCGGATCGGCGATCGCTGGACCGCCCTGATCATCGTCGCGCTCGCCAAGGAGCCGCGCCGATTCGCCGTCTTGCTCCGGCTCATCCCGGACATCTCCCGGAAGATGCTGACGCAGTCGCTACGCGGATTGGAGCGTGACGGCCTCGTCACCCGGCACGTGTTCCCGACCAAGCCGCCGGCCGTCGAATATCGACTCTCACCCCTGGGCGAATCGATGCTGGAACCGCTCGTCGGCCTGGTGAGCTGGGCCGAGAGGACCCGTGCGGAGGTGCTGAGCGCCCGCGAGCGATTCGACCGGTCCGAGGCGGGACAGGCCCTCGAACTCGGGACGGGTTGAGTTCCGGCCCCGGCTCACCAGGGCTCATTCCCAATCCCAGAGATCCTCGTGGAGTTTCGGGAGCTTCGCGCGGATGTAGGCGACCAAACGTTCCTGATCCTCGGGCTTGCAATGAGCAATGTCTTGCTTCAGTAGCGTCTGACCGTCAAAGCCCTTGAGGAACAGTTGGGTGCGGAAGTGATCTCCGAACGTATTGTAATGGTTGGTGATCTCGCATGTCGCCACGGAAGACCAGGGGACGAACTTTCGCGGGAATGGCCACCAAGAAGTATAGGAGATCCCGTTTGAATCGGCACGCGCCCGCGGTACTTTCCGCCATACCGGATAGGAAAAGAAGACCGCACAGAGCATGAGAGACACGCCGAGACTGGTCGCTATCCAGAACTCTGCCGCCATCAAATTTGGCCTGTCGAGTGTCGCATAGTAGCACGGTATGCAGAAGAACAGGCAAACTATCACCAAGCACATAAACTGGGACCGCGGTAGGTACACCTCGGCGACTTCATCGTCGCCCACATCACCTTCGGGCGTGAGGGACGTCGGCTTTCGCTCCTCGACGACCTTCCCGCTCTGGGAGTGTCCCATCCATTTAAAAATACGTTCCGTTAACCCCCCGGCTATCGCGAGATTGAGCATCCACAGCCGAGCCGGCCAGTCCCCCTTGTCGCGAAAGCCTAGACTCCTCGCGATGGGCCCAACAGCGAAGACCTCGATTAAAATCAATGAAGTAATGAATGCGGATATCATACTGCAGAATATGATATGCGACCATATCCGGTGAGGTTTCCTGATGACCCCAACGATAGGATCCTGTTCGTCGGGTTCTGAGAGCATAAATCCGCCCGTGCAATAAGAAGTCGGTGGAATCAGCCTTTGCTATTCGATTGCGAGGCCGGCTCGTTCGGCGTAATCCGGCCAAAATTCATCCGGCCACCCTCGACGAAATCGCTTGAAGGACCGCCGATAGAAGATCTCGACGACTTCATCGTCGCCCGCTTCACCTTCGGGCGTGGCGGTCGTCGGCTTTCTCCCTTCGACGGTGGTCCCGCTCCGGGAGAGTCCCATCCGCTTGAAGATTTGATCCGCCAGCACGCCGGCGATGATGA
Organism: Singulisphaera chitinilytica; assembly: GCF_049331405.1. Classification (NCBI taxonomy): domain Bacteria; kingdom Pseudomonadati; phylum Planctomycetota; class Planctomycetia; order Isosphaerales; family Isosphaeraceae; genus Singulisphaera; species Singulisphaera chitinilytica. Next base: position 183,598 of record NZ_CP186275.1, on the reverse strand, counting down.
CATTGGGGAGCCCCATCCCCGCAACCACGCTGGACCCCAGGTGGATGCCGAAAGCCCTCGAGATGCCGAGAGTGATCAATACCTCGACGATCATGATCGCGAAGATCAGGGCAAACATGAGCCCTCGGAAGGTCGCTCGCGATGCCGTCCGGGGTCGTTTCGCACCATTCGTATCAACATCATATTGTGCGTCCGGTTCCGAGAGCATGATAGCCGCCGCATTCCAGATACCGTAGAGATCGACCCATCTGGTATTCTATCGCGTGGCAGAGATATTTGGAGTGTCGGAATCAATGGCCCAGGCGGATCAACCCGGCATCGCCCGAAACTTCCTGAGGGAGAGCAGTTAGGTTGCCGAACCCTCGAATGGTCGCCTCGGCCTCAATGGCGGCCTTTCCCGAACAACAGGACCGGCGACTCGCCCCGATCACGGGGACCAGAACAGGCGGCATCCCACCAGGGCGACGAGGACCGTTGCGGCAAGGGCGGCCCCCGTCATGCCGCATTTCGAGAGCAGCGAGGCCAGGGAGGCCAGCACCGTCCCGGCCTTCGTTTCTCGGCCCGGCCTGGCCATTGTCGAGCCGAGGAGGCCGGTTCCCACCGTCAAGGCGCCCCACCCGATGAAGATCGCCATCATGCCGGGCTGGACGATCTCGCGGAGTGACTTTTGCCAGGCCGCTCCCCACCATTGGGACGTGCCGCCTCCTGAGCCGAAATAGACGACCATGAAGCAGAGATCGATCAACAGGAAGAAGGCGAGTACGAACGAGGACAGGGCTAATACCAATGCCGCACAATGCGAGGCGAGTGAAGTGAACTTCAACATGGAGGCTCTCCTTGCTGGATTCGCGAGAAGATGCGTTCTGTCAGCTATGTGGTGACCACGAGCATTGGGATAATATGAGGCTCAAGCCATTGCGGTAGGCGAACGCCCAGGTTCTTCCGGGCGAGCCTGGAGACGATGCCAACGACGATCGCGATCTCGTGCTACACGGCCGTATAAACAGCCATGATTAATCTCGTGAATATCTGCTGGGGAGGCTCGGGTGGTATTCTATCGCGCGGCAGGGTTATAAGAGATCAAATCATCGGCACTCGGCGAGTTTCGGCGCGACGTCGCCCAGAGGCCGAGCCCGCTGATCGAGACGACGAACACGCCGGCCAGCGCCCAGAATAACCAGCGGCCGCCTTGGGCTCGCTTCAGGAGTGCCAGTGTGGATCTCGTCGTTTCGGGATTGGCCAACTCCTTCGGTGTCAGGACTCGGTCGAGGGCGAACCAGGGCATCACAGGCTCGATAACCAGGCCCATCACGATGAGGCAGAAGCCGGCGACGAGCAGCGGTGCGAAGCAGGAACGGGCGATCGCAGCACGATCATGGATCATCGAGGTGTCCTCCGCCGCCAGCCAGGTTTGTGAGGCGGTGCTTCTCCCGATGATGTCAATACGAGGACGCGGCGGACCACGTCTCGGTGACGTGATCCGCCGCGTTGTTCGGATTCGATGGTGAGAATCAGAGGGGCCGGCCCCTTACCGCAGCTCAGTGCGTGAATTTCAGGGGCGGGGCGTTATCCGGGGCGTTGGGGGGGCGGAACTCGAACGAGTTCGCGTCCGACTGGGTGACCTTGCCGACGAGGGGCGGGCCGTTCTCCTGGAGCAAGGCGAGGTTGCCGTCCTTGAAGCCGGCGGTGCCTTCGATCGTCTGCTTCTGACCCTTCTTGTCGACGACCCAGGTGAAGGCGCCGTCCTTGCTGAGGGTCAGGTCGATCGCGACGTCGTCGGAGGGCTTGGCCTTCCACTCGCCGGTCAGGGCAGCGGGAGGCGGCGGGGGCGCGGGGGGGGCCGGCTCGCCGTCGGCCTTGTTATCGGCGTTCGCCGGGGTCTCGTTCTTGGCCTGCGTGCCGGCGGCTTCCGGTTGCGGCGGCGGGGCCGGCTCGGGCTGAGGTTGAGGCTCGGCGTTCGCGACCGCCGGGGTGGGTTCCTCGGGGGCCGGCGCCGGCTCGTTCGGCTCCGGCGAAGCGTCGCCCGCCTTCTTCAGGACCTGGGCGAACGAGGACGAGAGTTTGTCCTTGGGCTGGAGCTGGACCACCCGGTCGAACTCCGCGGCGGCCTCGGACGAGTTCCCCTGGACCATGTAATAGTAGCCCAGGAGGAAGGCGTCGGACGCCGAATCCGGGTTCGTCTTGGAGTCGGCTTCGAGCGCCCGGAGGTGGTTCGTATAGGTGTCGACGTCCGGATAGAGGCCGATCATGGTGGACCAGTTCCAGCCCGGCTCGGCCGAGAGCACCGCGTACAGGACCGACGCCGCCTCGTTGTACCGCTTGAGCGCGAAGAGGGTCAGGGCCCGGAATTCGTGCATGACGGGGACGTTGGGAGTCTTCCTGAGGGCCTGGTCGGTGAGATCCAGGGCGCGGGGGTAGTCGCCCGCCTTGAAGGCATCGCGCGCATTCGCGAACAACTGTTCCGTCGAAGTCACGATCGCCGGCTCCGGCGGGGGCGCGGCGACGTCGATCGGCCGCGAGTAATCATACACGACCGCCGACGGGTCGGGCGGGCTTGTGTAATAAGGGTCGGCGTAGCCGCTGTAATAAGCGTTGCTCGCCATGGGGCCGAGGCCCCAGCTGGCGTAGTTGCCGATACCCCAGGTCGGGAAGTAGTTATACATCCCGTAGGAGCCGACCGGGAAGCCGAGCGTGTTACCATACGCGTAGCCCGGCGAGTTCAGGATCCCCCCGAGCGAGCCGAGGCCCCACATGGACATGGCGCCGACGCCGAGGCCGGTCCAGAAGCCGTTGCCGCCCCAGCCCCCCTGGTACCAGTTCCCGTAATAGGGGCGGGCCCAGCCCCCGCGGTAGCCGTAACCGAGCCCTCGGCCGCTGCCGAGGCCCCAGTTGCCCCCATTCCAGCCGGCGCCGTGGTAGTTGTTGTTGACGAAGACGTCGTTGCGATTGATGTTCCGATTGTTGTTGTTGACGATATTCGTCGACCGGTTGTTCTCGATCCGGTTCTCGCGCTCGCGGATCAAACGCTCATTATCGATGGGCCGACGGCCCTCGCCGGCGAGTTCGCCGGGACGCCCTTGAGCTCGGCCGCGGAGGCCCGGCCAGTTCCCGGGCACCGGCCGCCGATCCAGGTTCCTCTCAGTTCGGGCGGCTGCCGCCGGGCCCGGAGCACCGAGCCTGTTCGGCGCCGCGGCCTTACCGACTTCCGGGCGAGCGATGGGGGCTCGGACGGCGCCCGTCGGGCCCGGACGAGGAGGGGCCGGTGCGGCGATCCGGCCCGCGGCGCCGCCTGGCCTGCCGGCGGGAGCCGCGGGGCGACCGGCGGGGGGACCACCTGGTCTCCCTCCGCCTCCGCCACCGCCACCTCGGGGCGGGGCGGCCCCGGCATAGCCCTGAGCCAACAGAACCGGCGCCGCGAATAGCACGGCGGCTGAGAATGCCCAACGTTTTCGCGTCATGAACCACCTCGCGATGAGAGCTCGGGTGTAAGAAGATCGCCGATCAAGGGCGACGGCCCGGCGTCACGTTCGCCGTCCATCAGTTTGCGTCGCCGAGCATGGCGGCCCAGTTCCTGGGAGCGTCGTGGGCCGGAGCTCGACGGGCCCGCCCTGCTCGGCTCGAGGATCTTTCGTCAACGTATCCTGACATGATGATCCATGCCTGATTTCGATTCATGGCAGGCTTGCCCGAATCGTCGAGCCGTGATGTCTGAAATCCTTAATATGAATGATTGCAGGCCGCGGAAGGCCCTCGCATCGGAAAGAGCCGGCCCTCATGCGGTGTCGCCGCTCGGACTGGAACCGATTCCCGATCGAGTTCCGGCATTCAGGCGAGGGGGTCGCCCGTGAGCCGAACGATTGCTCGCACTTCAACCATGAATGAACGCAAATGGGATGCCGAACACAGCTTGAAGGGCCCGTCGTGGCGGCTTACCGGTAAGTCCGAAGCGGTTCGATGTGCTCGAGGACGACGCGGCCTCTTTCCGGGCGTGCAGGCGTCCTGAGCCTCGAATTGACCTGCCGCACTACCCTGCTCCCGTGGCGTGAGCATGTCGCGTTCATTGCGATTTCCTCGCGCATGGACTCGGCGGCGAGGATTGAAGAGCTTGGTTCTATGCGGTCGGAATGGGCAAATCCGTGGACGGACGTCGGAAGAGCATGTCCCACTACACGCTCGCCCGGGAACTCTCGTTACCCGGCGACCGTCACGAAATCACCCTGCCCCCGTATTTTTGTGGCGTTTCGGCTGCGTTTGGCCGCGTCTGGCATAGGGTCGTCCGCACATTGACAGGAGGTCATGCGCGGGGGGGCTGAGTCGACCTCGTACTCCAAGCCGTCGCCGGCCAGAAGCCCTCCGCCTACAGGAGTTCAAGGACGCGCCCAACGTCGACGGCGTCTCCCCCGCCGCCGAGCATCGGGCAAGACGCCGATGCCGTCCTGGGTGTTGGAGCTGCAGAGGGGGAGCGGATGTGGAGGGAGGCCGCAAGAAGGCGCCCGGGTCGGATTTGCTTCGCTACTTGGCCTCAGCATCGGCCGCCGCTTGGCTCGCCAGCCGACGGACGGCGTCGACCACCACGTCCTGAACCCGAGGCTCGAAGAAGCCGACCATGGAGTTCAGGTTTCGACTCCACGCCCAGAGCGTCACGCCGATCGCCTCGTGACCTCCTTCGGCGACGACCTTCGCGGACGGCAGGTAGCCGAAACAGTCGTTGTTGTAGCCGGAGATCCAGAGCCCTTCCGGGCCGAGGGCCTTGCGCATCAGCGTCGCGTACTCGGCGACCGGCTCGCCCGGCAGCGCCGCCAGCGTCAGGTCCTTGCCGAACCGCCAGACCGCCACGGGCGCCGTGTAGTGCGTTGGCAATCGTCCGCCCGCGTCCAGCACCTCCAGCATGTGCCGGGCCTGCCACGCCTGGAAGTTCGGGCGATCTCGGTAGCCTCCGATCTGCTCGCGGGACAATCGTTGCAGCGGCAGGTCCACCTGCACATATGCGACCCGGAGCGGCCCTGCGACGGGGGCGAGCGGCCCATCGAGGACCCGGCAGACCTCGCGGCCCAGCGCCTCGCCGTGCGTCCGGGCCTGTTCGATCGTGCCACGAGGTTCGGGGTTGGCGTCGCCGCCGCACCCGGCCAGGAAGAGTGCCGTCGCGCCGGGGTGACGCGCCTCGATGACGGCACGGGCATAGCCGGGATAGTCGGCGCTGATGGCGTTCTGGAAACCGGCGGCCACGGCATGGCAGGAGCATCCGAAGACCACGGCCAGGGTCTTGCCTTCCGGCGAGTCGACGCGCAAGACGGGGACGGAGTCGTCCACCGGGGCGGCCGGGTTGGGTGACATGACGACTCCCTCCGGCTTCGGGAGCCGGCGGCTGGTGGGGACCTTCGTCCGGCCGAACGCCCGGGAGAGCCGTGCCGGCTTCATATCGACGAGGGCACGTTCCACCAGATCGACGAGTTGGTCCTGCAGCCGGCGGGTGTATGCGATCGTCGCCTCGGCCTGCTCGGGGGTCATGTCCGGGTGGGCGACGTTGAGCTTGAGGTTCGGATCCAGGCTGACGACCGGCCCGGTATGGGTGTGCGAGGCGTTGAAGATCAGCCGCTCTGGACCCAGACCCGTCCGCTCGGCGATCCGGCGTGTCACGGCGTCGGTGACGACGGCGGACTGGAACGCGACCAGGTCGGCCGCGACGATCACCGCGCGGCGGCCCTGTGCATCCTCCAGGGCCAACGCGCGGGCCGACAATTCGTCGGAAACCGCCTCAAACGGCCCCTTGCGGCTGGTGTAGCCGAGCAAGGTCAGCGGCCGCTCTGGCGTGATCGTGACGGTTGCCGTCCCGGCCTTCCAGGTGGGACTCGGTTTCCCGTCGTCGAAAGCCCGAGTCGCCGGGACACAGACAGCCAGCATCAAAATTCCGACCACGAACGCACGGCGGAGACTTCGCATCATCGGCTCCTCAAGTCCCAGGGGCCGCCAGCATACCACGTCACGAGGCCCGTCGCTCGCTCCGGCTCCGGCAGGTCGAGGGTTCCAGATATCCAGCCGGAAAGAACGCCAGCCGTTCATACCTGGCTTTCATGGCCGCGGAATGGGCGCGAACTCGCACATCCCGTCTATCAGCGGCACGGCCGAGGCGACCAGCATGAGACGGGGCGGCTCGGGTCCCTCGAGGAGCGGAGGGACGCGGCCAGGATATGACATCAAATATTGAAGCGTGAGAATGCTGATAAACTATGATCACCGCTCGGGCAACGCCAGCGTCAGGGCCGTGACCGCCCAGGCAGACGCCGCCATCGAGATGAACTGGTCCTTGCCGTACGGGAAGCCGCTCTCGAAGTAGGGCTGGAATGGCTTGCTCCGCGAGGCGACGAACCACGAGCCGTCCTCACGCTGCTGGCCGATCAGGAAGCCCAATCCCTTGCGATAGGCCGGGCTGTCCGTCTTGACATCCCCGGCCCGATTCAGGGCGACCAGGGAGGAGCCTGTCGCGTAGGGGTCGGACATCCCGCCGTCGAGCTGGGACCAGCCCCCGTCGTCCTTCTGCGTCGCGAGCAGGTCTTCGGTCGCCTTGCGGATCGATGCTTCCGGGGACGAAGCGGCCTTCATCGCGAACAGCCGGAATACCCGATCTTCCGTATCTTTCGGCTCCGCCATTTCGAGCCATGCCCTGGCCTTCTCCAAGCGGCCGGCGATCCGATCCTTATCCGCCGGCTTGCCGTAGGCCGTCAGGGCGCGGATGGCGAGATAGGTCGACGTGAAGTCGCTCGCCTCCGAGGGCGGGCGGTTCGATGCACCCTTCCAGTGATCGCGGCCCTCGTCCCGTTTCAGCAGGTAACCCACGACCGCTTCGTTCACCTCGTCGGACTTCTTGCCCGCGACGTCGAGGGTGAAGAGGGCATAGCCGGCCCTTGTGACGCCGCCGCCCTGGCCGTCCCCCTTCTTGTAGCTCTCGATCGCACCGCGTAGATCCTCATGGGTGAGCTCGACCTGCTCATCGATCGCGTCGGTGGGGATGTCGAAGCCTCGGCGTTTTGCCGCGTCGAGTGCGAGCACGGGTACCGCCTGGTGGTGGCAGGAGAAGCAATCTCGCTTCTCGGTGTACCCGGACGCGGCCTTGAGGAGCAGAGGGATCGCCTTCTCGACGGAGGCATGGATCGGGTCGTCGGCCATCGCCGGGTCGGCAAGAAAGAACCCCGCGAGCATTAGGATCGGTGACTTCATCGCGCGCCCCTGCCTAGGAAGTGCCTTCCAGGTTATTTCATCGACCTTCGAGAGGAAAATCGGATAGCGTCGTATTCGAACCGCTGACGCGGATTTTATCCGATTCCCTGTCCAACGTCGTCCGTGTTTCGGATGAGGGGGAATCTCCCGACTTTCGCCGGCTCCCGCCGGATGCAATCTCTCGGTCCACACCTCAGCATTCCTTCAAGGCCGGGGGCATCTCCGCGGCGGCGGCGACCTCGCCGGTGGTGGCGTTCGGGGCGGGGAGGATGCCGAGGCGGACATAGACGGGCCGGGCGATCCGGCGCAGGCGAGGCAACTGGGTGGCGAAGGCGAAGCCTCCGGCGATCACCAGCGCGGCGGATCCGAGCACGACCGGACCGGGGCCGAACCGGCTCGCGAGCCAGCCGCCGAGCAGGCTCCCGAAGGGCGCGGTGCCCTGGAAGGCCATGCCGTAGAAGCCCATCACGCGGCCCCGCTTGTCCTCGTCGACCATCGTCTGGATCAACGTATTCGAGGCCGCCATCTGCACCATCATCCCCGCCCCGGTCGTAACCAGGAGTAAGGCCGAGACCCAGACCGAGCCCGACTGCGAGAAGCCCACCAGGCCGAGGCCCAGCACCAGGTCCGCGGCGACGATCACCCGCCCGAGCCCGAGCACCGACGGCCTTGAGGCGAGATAGAGTGCCCCCGACAACGCGCCGAGCCCCGTCGCCGCCGAGAGCAGGCCGAGCGTGTGCGGCCCGCCGCCGAGCACCTGGGTCGCGAAGATCGGCATCAGGACCGTCTGCGGCATCGAGGCGAAGCTCACCAGCGCCAGCAGGAGCAGCAACGCCCGGATCGGCGGGAACCCGGCGATGTACCGCACCCCCTCAACCAGATGCCGGCCGACCGTCGCCGTCGAGGCGGGCCTCGGCCTCGACGGCACCCGCATCGCCAGCAAGGCCGCGATCACGGCCGCATAGCTCACGGCGTCGATGGCGAAGCACCAGGCCTCCCCCGCCACCGCGATCACCGCCCCCGCCATCGCCGGGCCGACGAGCCTCGCGCCGTTGACCAGCGACGAGTTCAGGGCGATCGCGTTGGGCAGGTCCTCGCGGCGATCCACCATCTCGATCAGCAGCGACTGCCGCGCCGGCATGTCGAACGCGTTGATCACCCCTTGCGCGACGCTCAGCGAGATGATCAGGCCGATCGCGACGGCCCCCGCCTCGCCGCGGAAGGCCACCACCGCCAGCGCGGCCGACTGCAGGAGCGAGAGCACCTGCGTCACCACGAGCGCCTTGTGCCGCCCCCAGCGGTCGACATAGACCCCGGCCACCGGCCCGAGGAAGAACGTCGGCGCGAGCCCTGCGAAGCTGACGAGCCCGAGCAGCCAGGGCGCATGGTCCCCCCCGAGCCGCAGGACGAGCCAGCCAGTCGCCAGTCGGGTCATCCAGGTCCCGACCAGCGACACCCCCTGCCCGGCGAAGAAGAGCCGGTAATTCCGGCTCCCGAACGCCCGGACCATCCCCGCTCGACGCGAGTCGCCCCCTCTCGCCGCATCCGCCGTCAGCATTGCTGGTGCCCTTCCCCCAAGGCCCGACCATCCCCGAAGCGTCGAGGATTTCATCGGCTGGGAGAAGGGCAGCAAGTTACGAGCCGAGCGGCATCATCCCTCGATATGCAAGCTCATCCAGGTCGGCAGAGCCCGCCTTTCCGACCCGGGATTCCGCCCGGGGCCTTATCCCCAAAAAGCCTCTGGCTGAGCCCCGGCGTGGCGGGCACGCAGGCGGCGATGATTAACCCTTCTTCAAGGCAATCTTGAGTTTCACGGTCTCCCCCGCGCGGCAGTCGACCTCCTGGTCTTTGCCCCGGGGGTCGACCCGATTGTAGAAAGGAGGCAGGAAGCGCCAGCCGGCGCCGAAGCGATGGCGGCCGGGCTCGACCAGGGTGCGGAGCTTGCCGTCAACATCGGTGCGGGGCCTCTCGACCCAGGCGATCCGCGTCCCAACCTCCCACGATCGGAACGAGACTTCTTCGCGCTGAGGGCGATCGCCGATGAGTTCACAGAGGTCGACGTCGGGGAGCCCCGCGCCGGTGTCCGCGTCCACGACGGTGGCCTCGACGATCGCAGCCGGGCGGACGTTGAACACGAGCGGTTTGGCCGGCGGATTGGCCTCGACCACGAGTTTGTCATCCTTGACGAGGTAGGGCGTCCCTCGCTCGGGGAGGTTCTGGAGGTGATATTCGCCAGGCGGGATCTTCAGGACGACCTGGCCGCGTTCGTCGCTCGTCTGAGCGGTGTTCACCAATCCGCCCGCGGCCTGGACCAGCACCTTGGGGGCCGGCTTGCCCGTGTCGGCGTAGACGACCTGGATCGGGACATCCACGGGCGTTGCGAACGTCAATTTGAAGTCGCCCGCATAGACGGGGCTGCCGTCCTTGTCCGGCTGGGGGTCGGGGCTCGTCGTGGCGTAAACCCATCGCTCGGGGAACCCCTGGGCCCTGACGTCGATCCGGAAGAGGCAATCCGAAGGCATATCCTCGAACGCGAACTTGCCTTCGGCATCGGTGGTGCGAACCTTCATCGAGGGAGGGGCGATGTTCCGCTCGTTGAGGATGCCCAGCGACAACCCGACGACGTTGTCGACCGTGGTCAGGGACTCGCAGTCGCGGATTTCGAGGCGGGCCCCCGCGAGTGGATTTCCCCGGTCGTCGACGAAGGTCCCCGAAAATCGGGCCGGGCGCCGGAAGTTCAGGTCGATCTCGATCTTGTCGTCGGGCCCGTACAGGTCTTCGCCGTCCCCAGGCTCGTACTCACGGTTCGGAGGCCTGGATGCGGGAAAGAAGAGTTTCTCGGGTCGCCAGGTGAACCCGAGGCCGTCGGCCTGGCCGAAGATCTGGAACGAGCCGATGTCACGCTTGGGGATTTGATTGGGGTCGGGACGCTCGATGGGTAGCCCCACCGCGGGGAATGAATAGCGTGCCTCGTCATCGGTGACGGTCTCGGCGATCCGCTTGTGGTCTCCCCTACATGATGCCAGGTAAATGTGCGCACCCACCAATGGCTTGCCGTCGGGGTCGATGGCCCGGCCGGTGATCGTGATCGGGTGAAGGTAGACCTTGGGCAGGGCCGGCTCCGGTACGACGGCGGGGCGCTTCGCTTCCGGAGCAACCCCGGGTATGGCCTTCGTGGCGCCGGCCTGGCCTCGCTGATCGGGCGGCCCGGCGAGGGCGAGCCAGGCCCAGGAGAGGCTCCCGATCCCCAGCAGTAGGAGCAATGCGGCGACCTTCATCTGATGAAACAGCATGGCGTTGAGGACTCCCTGCGCCAGGGCAGCGGCCACATTGCCGGCCCCGAAGCCCAGCGCGATCCGGACGGTGGAATGGACGAGCACGACGGGGACGGCGGCCTGGGCCTCTCCGGCCGCGCCGGCGACGAGCAGGCCAGCGGGGATCGTCACGCCTCGGCGGGTCAGGCTCTGGCGCAACCGCTCGCGAGCCCGCGCCAGCCGGCCCCGGACCGCGACCTCCGTGACGCCCAGCCGATCGGCCGCGGCGGCGTAGGTCAGCCCCTGGAAATAGCAGAGCACGACAGGGTCGCGCAGCCGCTCGGGGAGTCCGTCGATCTCCTCGTGGAGGTGGAGGGCCTGGGCCTCGGGGGCCTCCTCATCCGGCTCCTGGGGCGAACCCTCCGGCGTCCGCCCGGCGATCTCCCGGCCGAGCCGGCGACGACGCGCCGCGCCCCGCCGCGCCCGCAGGGCCACGCGATGCGCGACCCCGAAGAGCCAGTTCGCGATCGAGCCGCGGCGTCGGATGGACCCCGCCCGGCTGGCCAGCACGAGGAAGACCGCCTGGAAGGCGTCCTCCGCGTCGTGGGGGTCGCCGAGCACGTTCCGGCAGACCCGCAGCACCATCGGCCCGTGCCGGCTCACCAACTCCTCGAAGGCCGCCTCCGAGGCGTCGTCGCGCCCCGAGAGAAACCGATCCAGGAGCTGCGTATCGGTCATCGTCCCGACCGCACCCAGGTTGAACAGCCAGCGAAACGGACTCCCCGCCATGGCCGACGATCTCCTCGTTGTTGAATTTCTCCCAGTAGTACCCGACCGTCCGAAACCCTCACGGGGATTCCCGACTCATCCGAAATTTCAACGCCTCGCGGCCCGTTCGAACCGCATCAACCTCATCCCTCCGGGGGCGGGCGAGCGGGGCCGCTCCCCATGCCGACGCCATTGCCGTGGTCAAGCCCTCGCAAGTTTTTCGAGAAAGTTGGGTCCGCTCGTTGGCTTCCCCGCATGATAAAGGAGGAAACGCGTAGGCGAGGAGGCGGGCGGGACGATGAAGCAAGCTTTGACCTCGGATTTGCAGAACCTCCTGGTCGTCGGCTCGGCGGCCGGGCTCACGGACGGGCAACTCCTGGAGCGGAGCCGGCCCGGGGGCCGACCCCACGACCCCGCGGCGGTCGAGGCCGCCTTCTCGGCGCTGGTGGACCGCCACGCGGCGATGGTCTGGGGCGTCTGCCGCCGGACCCTCCGCGAGCGGGCCGACGCCGAGGACGCCTTCCAGGCCACGTTCCTCGTCCTGATGCACAAGGGGGCCTCGGTCCGGCTCGACGATCGGGGCTCCGTCGGCCGCTGGCTCTACGGCGTCTCGCGCAAGGTCGCCGCGCGGCAGCGTCGCGATGCAACTCGACGCCCCTCGCCCCCGTCATTCGACCCGGCCTCTGGCGAGGATCCGTCCATCGCCGCCGAGCGCCGGGACGCCTGCGAGGCCGTCACCTCCGAGCTGGGGCGGCTCCCCGAGCGTTACCGCCGCGCGATCGAGGCCTGCGACTTCGACGGCCTCACCTACGAGGCCGCCGCGCGTTCGCTCGGCTGGCCGACCGCCACCGTCAAGAGCCGCCTCGCCCGGGGCCGTGCCCGGCTCCGCGACGGCCTCGCCCGCCGGGGCCTCGCCCCTGCCCTCGCGTTGGCCACCGGAGCCTTCGCAGCCGAGTGCCGTGCGGGCGTCCCTCGCTACCTGATCCAGTCTACCGCCCGCGCCGGCCTGATCGCCACGGGGACCATCCCCGCGGCCGTCGCGCGCCTTGTTCAAGGAGTCGCATGGACCATGTTGATGGAAAAGCTCCGTCCCATCGGTTTTGCTTTGCTGGTGAGTGTCGGGGTCGGCGTCGCCGCCACGGCCTCCGCGCGTTCTGGGAATGAAGGGGCCGCCAAATCGCAGCAACCTCCGGCCCGCGAGCGAGTGGATGTGACCCCGGCCCGAGAGAGGGTGGATCTGGCCCCGAATCCCAAATTCACGCGGAAGATGAAAAACGGCACCGTTGTCGAGGTCCTGGCCGTCTCCTCCATTCCCTCTGGCCCCAAGACCTGGTGGCGACCCGATGGCACGCCCCTCGCCGAGCCCGCCGCCGATCCGAAGTTCGATGACAAACCAGGGTCACCGCTCGGAAAACGCAAATATCAAATCATCTACGAGGTCAACTACAAGGTCGACGCCGATGCCATTCCAGACGACGTGTCGACGAAGTCGACAGACTCTAGCGTGGCCTATTCTCGCGAAGTGAATCGGAACGGAAAGGAACTCTCGAACCTTCGCACGGTCATGGCCGTTCAACCGGAATCTCTGAAAACCACGGCTCTGGACTTCGAGGCGGCCTATGGGCCTTGGGAGACGGTGTCGTCCTGGGATAGCTTGGACGGAATAGCTGGGACCACGACAGAGAGGGGTCCTATCGCCTTCACCCAAATCGTCAACGATCGCGGCCAGATGGTGGTGACGGTCGCCCATGTGATTCCGGTGAGGGAGAATCAGATTCGGGTCGTCGCTGTTGACAAAGAGGGGAAGGAGCACTCTTCCGTATCGCAATTCGGCGAGGCAGGAGCATTAAATCTCTGGATGAGAGTCGCGACTTTCGACCTACCCAAAGACCAAATCGAGAGCTTCCGCTTCCAGCGACGACCCATCGAGACCATCACCATCCCGGATATCGCCCTGGAACCGACCAAAGTCGCCGGCTCGCGGTAGGCTTTCCAAACGCAAATCCGCCGGACATGACTCGCCTTCCGTCCGCTGCGTTAGGGCACGACGACAAGGCCTGGACTCCTTCTCGGGTGGCCGCGATGGGGACAATCGGGGTCGCGCAGCGACGAGAGGCCAATTGCGATCACCCCGGCCGAACCCGGAAGTCGTCCCTCGTTTTCCACCAAGACGCGGTCGTCAAAAACGACGAGATACCGACCTCAATCCCCGGCCGATTTCTCGTATTTCGGGTGGCCCAGGTTCGCAGAACCTGGGTCGCGCAGCGACAAGAGGTATTTCGCGATGTGCCCCGTCCGGACCTAGTGGCCGTCCGCGACCTCCTCGGCCAATCCACGGCCTAAAGAAAGCGCGTGAGTCGGTGCACTCTGGCTAAATCCATATAATTCATTTTATTCGATCACATGCCAATAAAATAATACTGTATTATGTATTTTTACTATTAATTCCAGGCGTGACGAATCGGCCGGGCGGGATGCAGAGGGCTCTTATCTCGGCCATGCGATTGGGCGAAGAACCTCCTGTCGCTGCGCGACCCAGGTTCTGCGAACCTGGGCCACCCGAATTACAAGAAATGGGCCGGAGAAGGCCCGGCCGGATTCTGGCCTTTCCCCGGGGCCTCGTCACGGCCGGGGAGGATGCAGAGGGCTTCCGCTGCCAGCCTGGCAAACTGCGGTTGGCCTCTCGTCGCTGCTCGCCCCGATTGTCTCAGCCACAGCCATGCTCGAGAGACGGGGCCCCACGACGAACCGCGGCCGGCATCGCGTCGCCCTACGACACGCGGGGCGAAACGGCTGACGACGGTGTCGCGGGAGGCGAATTACGCCCAGAATACGAGAGTGTCGGCCCGTCGCCGATCACTTCGAACGCCCTGAGCTGGAACCACCAGCGGCTGGGCCGTTCGCGTTGCACGACTCGAGGCGGATCGTCGGACAAACGGCGAAACCGGTGATAATCCCTCGCCACATTGCTTCACAACGGCAGGGCTCACCCTTCGATCACGCGCAAAGCCGCCTCGGCGAGGCGGCGGGCGTGGGTGGCGGTCAAGGGCTGACGGGTCGCGAGGCGGAACCAGATCGCCCCGTAGGTCATCTCGACGACGCGATCCAGCGTATTCTTGCCGATCTCCCGGCCGCCGAGGACCGCCTTGAGCTCGGCGACGCGGCCTCGCAGGTAATGCTCATATAGCTCTGAAGCAAATTCAGGGTCGATCAGGGCCTCGGCCAGGAGGCTGCGGAAGACGACGCCCCCGGGCCCGCCGATCCGACGATGCACGGCGACGAGGAACGACGCCAGATCCGCCCCGCGATCCCCCGTCAGCCGGACCTCGACGGCGGCCGACGCGTCGCGCGCGAAGGCCTCCAGCACCACCGCCGCCCGGGAGGGCCACCAGCGATAGATCGTCTGCTTGCCGACCCCCGCCTCGGCCGCGATCCCCTCCATGGTCAATTTCGCGTAGCCGACCCGGCCCGTCAGGCGCAGGGAGGCCGCAAGGATCGCCTCCTGCGTCGCCGGATTGCGGCGACGACCCGGCCGAACCGATTTGCGAGACGACGCGTCTTCTTTTAGAATCTCGTCCATAACGAGACGCAGTGTATCGCAATTGGCCCCGAGGCCGAAAGGGTGTTCGGCGATGTTCTCGGCTTTCTTCCCGTTCCTGACCCTCGTCCTGGCGCAGTTGATCGGCGAGGTCATCGCCCGGGGGTGCCGCCTGCCCGTGCCCGGCACGGTCGTCGGCGCGGTGGTCCTGTTCGCGGCCCTGTGCGTCGTGCCGGGCCTGCACGCGAAGATCGCGACGTTCTCGCATACGTTGTTGAAGAACATGCTCCTGTTCTTCGTCCCGGCCAGCGCGGGGATCATGGCAGTCTTCGGCGACATCGCCAAACAAGGGCCGTTCCTCCTGGTCCTGATCGTCGTCAGCACCTGGGGCACGGCCCTCGCGAGCGCCCTGGCGTTCGACGCCCTGCGCGGGGGGAAGCCGGGGCGGGAGCCTTCGGCATGATCACGCAGACCGAGACGTTCGCGCTAGCCCTGACGCTCGCCTGCTACGAGGTGGGCGAGGGCCTCTTCCGCTGGTCGGGCCGCCGGGCCATCTTCAACCCCTTGCTCTGCGCGGTGATCCTGCTCGTCCCTTGCCTGAAGCTGGCGAGGGTCGATTACGCCGCGTATTTCTCCGGGGCGAGGTTCATCCACTACATGCTCGGCCCGGCGACCGTCGCCCTGGCCGTCCCGCTCTATGAGCAGCGGCATCGCGTGCGCGACGCCCTCCTCCCCTGGCCGGCGCGACGCTCGCCGGGGCGGTGACGAGCCTCGGCATCACGGTGTCGACGCTCGCCGCGCTGGGCTCCGGGCGGCTCCTCATCGCGTCGTGCGCCCCCAAGAGCGTGACGACCCCCGTCGCAATCGCGGTCTCCGAGCGGCTCGGCGGCTCGCTCCCGCTGACGGCGGGGTTCGTCCTGATGACGGGCCTCTTCGGCTCGATCACCGCCCCCGGCATGCTCGACGTCGCCGAGCGCCTCCTCGGCCGCCGCTCGAACGCCGCCCGAGGCTTCGCCCTCGGCATGTGCTCCCACGGCGCCGGCGCCGCCAGGGCCTTCCAGGAGGGCAACGAGCCCGGCGCCTTCGCCGGCCTCGCCATCGGCCTCCACGCCCTCGTCACGGCGATCCTGGTACCCCTGGCCTTGCGCCTCGCCGGGGTCTAGCGGGTTGATAGACCTTGCGGCGCGTCGCCCGGAGGATGCCCCGAGGACGCGCCTGTTTCAAAATCATGCCGGCATGATTCATTCAAGCTAACGAAGATTTAACGAGGGATGCCGTCGTCGAGGGGCGTACTGGGGAGGAACCTGAATTCGACGGTGTCCTGGTCATCCGAGAGGATCTCGGTGAGCCTTTTCGATTCGCGGCCTCGATCGTAAGTCGCATGCATCGTGACCTCGCCCCGGGGGAGCCCCCGGGCGATGAATGTCCCCTCGCGGTCGCTCACCACGGAACAGATCGTGTTCCAACGCGTGGAGATACCATTCAAGTACTTCTCAGTCTTGCTGACGCGAGCATCGGCCTTGGCGTCGACAATCGGTCGGCCGTCGCCGTCGACGACGACATGCCTGATCAAGTACTTCTCAGTTTTGCTGACGCGAGCATCGACCTTGGCGTCGACAATCGGTCGGCCGTCGCCGTCGACGACTTTCCCGATCACGGTCCTTCCCTCGGGCAATCGGGGAATCCGGGGAACAGACCGTTGTCGGACGCTCTTGACGACCCGGGTCTTTGTGATCGTCCCACCGATGCCTGCTGGCTGAGCCGCAGGAGGCGGGGCCGGGCTCGGCCCGACGATGCGAATCGCAGGGACCTCGCCCTCCTCGGGGATTTTGGCCCAGGCATGCCCGCGTGGTCCGGAATCCGGAACATTCAGGGAGACAAAAACGTCCCCGGGAGGCACGAAGAATTGGAATTTGCCCTGATCGTCACCGCGACAATAACCCGAAAGGCTCCCCGAGATGGGATGCGCGGAGCTTTGACAGGAGACCCAGACGTCAGGATGCGGCTCATTCGTCGTAGGATCGATGACAACACCCTTGAGCGGCCGGCCATCGAAGACCTTGAACTCGATGGTTGCGTCCTCGTCGGCGCGGACGCGAACGCCTTTCGCGGCGAGGGCCGTCGCCTTCGGCCTTCCCGGTATTGGCGAAAGGCAGACGTTGTGGACCCCGGCCTCGAGTCCTCCGATCGCGAATCGGCCTTCGGCATCGCTAGTGGCGGACCCTGTTTCGCCGTTGCTGTCGTTGGGATATTCCAGAGGCTGGTAGCTGACCTGTGCCCGGGCGATTGGAGCACCGGTCGCCGCATCGATGACCCGTCCGGTGATCCGGCCCGACGCCTGGAGCTTGATAGGCTCCAGGAAATCCATGTCGTAGAGGGCGTCGATTTGGACATTGACGTACCGAGGATGGAGGAAGGCGAGCGGGACGTCCACTCCCGCCGGCAGCATGAGTTCGAAGTGACCCCCGGCATCGGTCATGCCGGTACCGAAAGGATAGGCCTCCTGCTCGACGAAAAGCTGTTGCAGGAAGAGGTTGGTCTCCTCGAATCGCAGCCCCCGTCCAAAAACCCGGACTCCGGAAATCGGGTGCCCTTGCATATCGACGACGGAGCCCTTGAACCGGTGCGTCAGGGGCCGGAGCACGAGCGTCAGAGGCCTACCGGCGGTCCCGCCCTCGAGGTCCATTGGGGGGTAGTGGGTGTGGCCACCCACCGCGTCTTTCGCTCGCGCAAGCAATGAAAATGGTTCGTCGGCTCGCGGCTTGTCGAAAACGACCAAACCCTCGCGATCGGTCCTTTGCCGAGAGACCGCTTGGTCCCACGTAAAGGCGATGACCTCCGCCCCCACGACCGCCCTGCCCTGGGTGTCGACGACCCTGGCATGGATCGGCGGAAGCAGAACCCTCGGCGGTTTCGCCGGCAAGGCCCTCGGCGACTTCCCGGGCACCGAACCGAGGGCCGGCGAATCCTCAATCCCCGACTTCTGGGCATAGGCCGCGGCCAGGGCCACGCCGACCACCAGCATCGCCGCGCCGGAGGCGACGACGCGCCTCAACGAGCCGTGCACCAACTCCGTCCGCAGCGTGGCCGCGAGCGAGGCGGGGGTCAGGATGGCGGCGCCTCGGGAGGCGAGCCGGGCGCCCTCGACGACCCTGGCCGCGAGCGAGGCGGGGACGACCGCGTTGGCCTTCGAGACGAGGCCGTCTCCCCAGGCCGACGCAAGAGTCGGGGCAATCCCGCGTCGGATCAACTGCCGGCGCAATCGCTCGCGGCCCCGGGACAGGCGGCTCTTCACGGTCCCGACCGGCCACCCGAGCCGACTCGCGGCCTCCTCGCACGAGAGGCCCTCGAGGTGGCAGAGCACCAAGGGGGACCGATGCTGCTCCCGGAGCCGGCCGAGTTCCTCGTGGATCAAGGCGGGCAGCTCATCCGGCGGATCGCCGGGCGTCGAGTCGCGGCGGGCCTCCGCTTCCCTCGCGGCGATCCGCTCGCGCTCCCTCCGACGCGAGCCCGCATACCGGAGCCCCGCCGCCTCGCGCAGGGCGACGCCGTGGAGCCAGCTCCCGCATGAGTCCAGCTTCCGGATCGCCCCGGCCTTCCGGATCAGCACCAGGAATGTCGCCTGGAATGCGTCCTCGGCGTCGTGCGCATCCGGCAGCAGGTTGCGGCAGACGCTCAGCACCATCGGCCCGTGCCGCTCGACGAGGATTTCGATGGCCCGTTCGGAGGACTCGTCGTCTCGGCGCATGAACCGTTCCAGCAACTGGCCGTCCGTCAGGTTCGCGAAACCCCCGACATCGAAGAGTGTGCCGAGATCCTTCACGACGCCGTCACGCGCAGAGATTGTCACGGGCCAAGCCCCCTATCCGGTCCGATCCGATGGCCCGCCAGGTCGCGGCGAGATCCGCTCGTCCGCCCGCGACCCCTACCCGGCAGGCCCTTTCGACCGGGATAGCCTCGCCTGGCGCCGATTCGGTTCCCGAATTCCAGGAAATTGGCGAGCTTCGACCTCAAGATGCGCGCCGCCGAGACTCCAATCACCTGGACTCGGTTTCCGACTGCCGGACCTTGGCGAGATTCTGATTGTCGAGATAAGGCGTGACGACCCCACATTCCAGGCAAGCCGCCCCGTACAGGGGGACGTCCCCGAGCAGGCGGAAACCCGGCTGGAACCGTGCCCGGAGCCCCCCAGGGTCAGCTTCTCACTCTTGCAATTCGGGCATGCAGTCGGTGGCACGTTAGCCTCGCTTATTCGGTTGATAAGCTCCCTATTTATCGGATCCGATCGGCGGAATCGATTTATATTCGAATAGGTTCTTTGAGTTTCGACCTCGCCGGGTCGAGCATAACCGATTGAAACGTCGGCTGCACGCCTCGGGCATCTCTTGAGTTCGCCGGATCGATGACCGCCTCGCGGCCTGGATATCATGGTTGCCGGTGGTTAGCCTCAATACCCTTGGTTAAGGCTATGGCCCATGCCCCGGGCGAGGATCCCGCAGCCAGAATCAAGGGCCGAGGCCCCTGGCCAAAGGACCATATCGCGGAATGCACAACCTTAACTGAGGGGAATGTAGGGTGGCCGCGATTGGAACAATCGGGGTCGCGCAGCGACGAGAGGCCACTTGCAGTCCGCCCCGGCTATTTCGCGGACGCCCGTATTCGATCCCCGGGGATCGAAGTCTCCCTCGTGGACGATCGAGCCATCGGGTCGGATGACCCCAGATGGGACCACGCCGGAACGGCGAAAAGGCCGGAGATCTTGCCAATGCCCTCTCCGTCTGGCCGGACCGAGCGAGGAGGGCCTCTGTGAAAGCCGTGGTCGTTTGCGCTTTGCCTCTCGTCGCTTCGCGACCCCGATTGTTCCAATCGCGGCCACCCGGAGACCGTGGGGACGCGAGGGTTTGCGTAGGGCCATTCGGCGTCACCGAGGCTCGCGGTTCAGCGAGGGAAATCCCGAGGCGGGCGCTCGGGCCGACCGGGGCGGTTTGCATTCGGCCTCTCGTCGCTGCGCGACCCCGATCGTCCCAATCGCGGCCACCCAATACCACCAAGTCAAGGTTTCAGCACATGCTTCGGGCGAGGCTCCCAGGGCCAAACTCAAGGGTCCCAGGAGATCGGCCGAGGGACGAAACGAGGGAGACAGGCTTAACTAACCCATGTGCATAAGTTATTTTGTGCAGTTTCGCCCCACGTTTAACGCGGACCTCGACCCGAACGATGGCCCGCTTGCGGCGGGAGGAGCGAACACGAAGGGCCGTCGCCTTATACAACTATTAAATCGTGATTCGTAAATGATAACCTCCGTGTAAACCACGACCTTGCCGTCCGCGGGGCGTTGGATACACTTGAACGCACGAGCACATGCTGTCCGAGGTGAGATATGGACAACCGGCAACTGAAGAACCGCCTGTGGAGGCTCCTGGGGATCGGCGCCTTCCTGGCGATCCTGATTTACGTGGCCCCGATCGCGTATCGGGCGAGGCCCAAATGGGCCAACAACCGCGTCCGGGCCCAGTTCCTCCTCGACATGTCCAGGAGCGAGGCGCTGCATGCCCGCGACGACGAACGGCAGGCCGCCCTCCTCCGTTCGCAGGGCCAGACATCCGCGGCCGACCAGTTGAGTGTTCAGGCGAAAGGGCATCGCCGGAAGGAGTCCGACTTCGGGCGGGAGTCGAAGCGGCTCCGCGAGAGTTGGTGGTGACCTTCCGCTGACCGCTTTTCCCTGGATATCCCGAAGTCCGCGGAGTACCCTCTCGGCCGTCGTGCTTTTGCGCCCCGCGCGGGAGGAACCAAGCGGTGAAGCGGCTTCGACCCGGCGAGTTCTTCGGCCGCCAGAACTGGGAACGGCGCGTCAACGGGCTACTCCTCACCGTGTCGGCCTACAGGCCCGGCCCGGTCGAGCCCTGGCATGAACATGCGAACCCGACGTTCTTCATCCTCCTGGACGGCTCCCACCGCGACCACGCCCGCACCGCGCACGGCCAGTACGATCAGCCGCACTTCAGCCTCGTGTTCCATCCCTCGGGGCATCCCCACGCCGCGGAGTACGGCCCGCAGGGCATGCGCGGGCTGAACATCGAGTACGAGCCCCCCTGGCTCGAGCGCAATCAACTCGATCGCGGAGACCTGGCCGAGCCCCTGGCGCTCGACCGGGCCTGGATCCGGCCGGCGATACTCCGGCTCCTGGTCACCGCGTTTCAGTCCGACCCCCGCGCCGAAGCCGACCTGGAGACGCAGGTCACGGAGTTCCTCGCGGCTGTCCCCGACCCATCCCGTCACGGCGACTCGGGACGCGCCCCGGCCTGGCTCCGCTCGGCCGAGGAGTTCCTGCGGGCTCGGTCGCGCGAGACCGTCGGCCTGCGGGACGTCGCCCGGGACGTGAACCTCCACCCGGTCTACGTGGCGCGGGCCTTCCGCAGGCACTTCGGCTGCCCGGTGAGCGAGTACCTCCGGGGCCTGAGGCTGGCGGATGCCGGCGGGCTCGTCTTGCAGGGGGCCACCCTGGCCGAGGCCGCGCATACCTCGGGGTTTGCCGACCAGGCGCACTTCTCGCGGTCCTTCTCCGCGACCGTCGGGCTCCCGCCGAGGAGCCTCTGGCCGGCCCGGGCGGCGTTGGCGAAACTTTGAGCCGGGTTCCAACCGTTCAAGACGGCGATGCGTCGGGCCGCGACACTGTGGTGGATAGCAACGAGGCTATCCCCGGTCGTTGGTCCCTACAGAGGTCTCTCCATGTTGCGTCCTCAGATGCCTGCATCAGTCGCCTGGAATGTGATCTGGCTCGCCACGGCGGCCGCCCTGCCCTCGCTCGCCCTTGACCAGGCTCATGGCGAGACCGGCCCCGGGGCGTCGTATACCATCTCGACCGTGGCGGGCGACGGCGAGTCGGGGTTCGCCGGAGACGGCGGTCCCGCGGTCAAGGCGAAGTTGGCCCGTCCTTGCGCCGTGGCCGTGGACCAGCAGGGCAATCTCTACGTGGCGGACTCCGGGAACCATCGCATTCGGAAGATCGCGGCGGACGGGACCATCACGACCTTCGCGGGGACCGGCGAACCGGGCTTCGGCGGCGACGGCGGTCCTGCCGCTCGGGCGCAGCTCAAGGCCCCGTACGGGGTGAGTGTCGACCGACACGGGCAGGTCTTCGTGTCCGATCAGCAAAACCATCGGGTCCGCAAGATTACCCAGGCCGGCATCATTTCCACGGTCGCCGGCGACGGCAGGCGGGGATTCGATGGGGATGGGGGGCCTGCCGCGAAGGCCGCCCTGGACCACCCCGACGCCACGGTCTCCGACGACGCCGGGAATCTCTACATCGCCGACGCGGTCAACCACCGGATCCGCAAGGTCGACCCCGACGGGACGATCACGACCTTCGCGGGCACGGAACGGGGCTATTCCGGCGACGGAGGCCCGGCCGCTCGTGCGAAGCTGAATGTGCCGGCATCCCTGGCGCTCGACCCGCAAGGCAACCTGTACATCGACGACCTCGTCAACCACGCCGTCCGGAAGGTCACTCCGACCGGCCTCATCACCACCGTGGCCGGCACCGGCGACCGAGGTTCCAACGGCGACGACATCCCCGCGACCCGAGCCCAGTTGAACGAACCTGGCGGCGTGGCCGTGTCTCCTGACGGGTCCCTCATGATCGCCGACGGGGGCAACTTCCGGATTCGCCGGGTTGACCCTGAGGGCAAAATCACCACCGTCGCCGGGACCGGGCATCAAGGTCACGCCGGCGACGGCGGCCCGGCCTTTCAGGCGGAGCTCTCCGTCCTCGACATCATGGCGGTCGACGACCGCGGTAACGTCTTCGTGGCCGACTACGGCAATCACCGGATCCGCAAGCTAACGGTCCGGCCCTGACGCGGCTCACGGGCGACGAAGAGACCCGATAAAAAACTTGGCGGCCTCGTCATTTCTTCTCGTCCGGTGGGACCACCTTGAGGTCGCCCAGGTCCCTGGTTTCGCCGGGCTTGACGACGAGGTCGCGGAAGAGCTCGACGTAATACTTGAAATCCTCGCCCGTGCCTGCGCCGTACTTGAGGCCGGGGACGAGCCCCTCGATCCGGAAGCGCCCGTCGCGGCCCACGCGGAGGCCGCCGTCGGTGGCGCCGTCGGGGAAGATCGCCTGCTCGGCGGGTCGACTCGGGTAGAGACCGTTGAGGCTCGAGACACTGAGCCCGCCGAGAGGCCGGCCCTCCTCATCGACGAGGCGACCGATCACCGTGCCCGATGGTTCCAGCCGGAGCGTCAACGGGCTGGCCTCGCCCCCCTTGAGTAAGATCGAGCCGATGAGGCCTCGACTCGCGTGCCTCACGGTCAGGCGACGGGGATGGGATGGGTCGAAGCTCTCGACCTTGATCGAGTCGGTCGGCTGCGAGAATTCTTCCCAGGCGCTCCGGTCGTTGATGCCGACCGCCGTCGTGTCGGAGACCGGCCGCCCCTCGGGATCGACCGGGTTCACGACGATCGTGCGACCACCTTCGACCTGGAGATCCAGCGTGATTGACTCGACCCCTTCGGGGATGTTCAACTCGGCGAGCGTGTGGTAATTCGAGGCAATGCAGAAATGCGGGAGTGTCCGAAAGCCCTTGAATTTCGGGTCATATCCTTGAATTCCATCGACACCAACTTCCGTCCGATAAGCGGGTGAGTACCCCGCGACGATGACGCCGATGATCCCGCGGCCCGGCAGGGCGACGGCCTCGTACCGGCCGTCCTCGGTGAAGACGGGAGACAGGTTGCCCACCCCGTACCCCGGAAATTCGCGGGTGTGGGGATTCTCGTCGAACGTGTAAACATGAAGGCTTGCCCGCACCGGTTCGCCCGTCTCCTTCTCGGTCACCCGGCCGCGGACGATGACCCCTCGCTTGATCGCCACATTATACAACACAGCCCTTGATGTTAATCTGTCCCCGGGGATGCGAAGCGTGACATTCGGATACGGCACACCGCGACCCGGATCGACGAAGAGGCGATAGGACGACGCCCTCGGGAGGCCGTCGAGCCGATAAGCCCCTCGACTGTCGGTCGTCGAAGAGATGCCCGGCGCGGGGACCAGGCTCTGCTCGTCGTAAACTGCGGCTCGGATGATCACGCCAGCCATTGGTTGGCCGTTCTCGCGGTCCTGGACGACGCCCTGAATCGGCTTGGTGGGCGTGACCACATGGTCGTATTGCCTGGGATAATAATAGGCCCTCTGGCCGGGCATCCCCTGGCGGATCAAGGCGCTGACCGCGGCGCCGTCGCGTGCCATGATATAACGCTGGACGGTGGCGATCGTAGGTCCGCTTATGCGGATCTCGGCGACCTGATCGTTCCCGAGCCCCGGCTGATGGAAGCGACCATCCCGGTCCGTCGTGGCAAATTTGGGTAACTCCCCGGAAATGCGCCGAAGGTGGTTGATCGTCGGCACACTCCCCGGCACGAGCCCGTCGAGGGGATGCCGCACGCCAAGATCCCGGGCCCGCTCCAGCCACTTCTTGAGGCTATCCGGCGCCGTCGCGACGTTCATCAACTCGATCCGGGCCCCCTCCACCGGCCGGCCCTCGAGGTCGATGACCCGCCCCTCGATCCCCGGTCCATCCTCGGCGGGAGCCTTGGCCTTCGCCTCGATCGCGCGACGCCTCTTGGCGGCCTCGCTCGAACTCCCCGACCGATCCCCGACCGCGAGCACCCCGGTCGTCGCGACCGTGACGACCACCAGCGCCAGCCCGACCGCCGCGAACTTCAGCCTGCCGAGGAGCACGATCCTCATGAGGCCATCTGCAATCATCGATACCGCAGGACCCTCCTCGCCGCCGGCCCCCGCGACTGCCAGGCGGATCAACGCGGCGGGGACCTCGAGCCTCGCGCCGGCCGCGGGGCCGACGAGGCTACCGACGGCCCCGGCGTTCAGGCCCCGCCGGGCGAGGCGGTCGCGGATCCGCTGCCGGGCAGCGGCGAGCCGGTGCCGCAAGGTCGGCTCGGTCCAGCCGAGACGCATCGCCGCCTGCTCATAGGTGAGGTCCTCCAGGTCGCAGAGGATCAAGGGGAGGCGCTGGCGATCGGGCAAGCGATCGAGCTCCTCGTGGACGATGCCGGGGATCTCGGTCTCGGCGGGAGCCGACCGCAGGCTCGCGATCGCGGCCTCGGTCTCGAGGAGCCGACGACGCCTCGCCGAGGCGCTCGCCTGCACCGCCGCGCGGTAGGCGACGCGATGCAACCAGCCCCCCAGGGCGTCGCCGGCGCGGACCGAGCCGGCCTTGCGGGCGAGCACGAGGAAGGTGGCCTGGAAGGCATCTTCGACGTCCTGCTCGTGCCCGAGCACCGCGCGGCAGGTGGCCAGCACCATCGGCCCGTGCCGCGTCACCAACGCCTCGAACGCGGCCTCGTCGCCCGAGCGGCTGTACCTGGCCAGCAACTGGCCGTCGTCGACGCCCGCCGCCGTCCCGAAGCTGAAGAGGTCGCGGAGGGCCTGCGTGCTCCCCCCCGCCGGGCCGATTGTCATGGCTCGCATCCTCGAAAGACTCCCCCGCCTGACCCGCTCCGTGCCCGATTCACCGCGCCTCGGGCCTCGCCATCACGTGTTAAGAGCGGCTAGCCCGGCTGATCCTCCCAAAATTCCTGGAGAATTCTCCACGGTCGACGGAGCCCCTTCGCCGGAAACGACATGCGGCCCCGGCGACCCTCAACGTACCGCCCGGGCGAGACCCCGCAAAGCCCCCGCCGGATTCCTCGGTGATACGCGCCTGAGGCCCGTTGAGTTTGCGGGTTGTTGATGCCAGGGCGGCAGGTTGGGCGATCGCGATGATCGATGGGAGGATCCTCGCGGCGAGATCCGGATCGGCCTGATCGACGGCAAAGTGGACCAAGCATCGATTCGTCATAAAACGGGTCGCCCCACAGGCCTCGATTACGTCGAGCGTCCGTAGCAAGTCTGGGCGGATACGCGGGCTTCTGAGGCGACGAGGGGCCATCCGCAAACCCTCGCCGCCCTACCTCATTGGGTGGCCGCGATTGGGACAATCGGGGTCGCGCAGCGACGAGAGGCCAACCGCAACTAGCCCCGGCCAAGCACGAAGGCCTTCCCTGCATTTCCGGGTATTGACCATGCCGGCGAGAACGCATGGGCGAGGCGGTCGGGCCCTCGCCGGTCCCCTGGGGACGCGAGACGCCCAAGGTGTTGGCAGACGGCCCCCGGTCTTGGTCTCGGGGATCGGCTCGAAACCTCTTGTCGCTTCGCGACCCCGGTTGTTCCAACCGCGGCCACCCGGAGATATGAAGAAGCGGCGATAAATAATGCGGGCTTTCCCGTGTCGGCCGAGCCTCTCGTAGGATGGCCCGCGTGCTCGGCAAAGGCTCCTTGTGGCTGGCCTCTCGTCGCTGCGCGACCCCGATTGTCCCAATCGCGGCCACCCGGAGACAGGGTGCTCAGCCGTGTGTTTAAGCATGGCCCCTCGTCGTCTCCGAGGCCCGCATGCGGAGGATTCCCATCGCCGGATCGTTGACAAACGTAACCGATCTGCGTACGATCCTCGACATGAAGACTGACCGGAGGTATCCCGGAGGGCGAGAGGCCCGACGGGGTAGCCGCAGAGGTGCGGGGAGGGATGATGACGCTCGAGGATCGCAAGGAACTTTCCAGGGCCGAGTGGAAGGTCATGAAGATCGTCTGGGAGCTGCGGAAGGCGATGGCGCGCGAGGTGTACACCATCGCGGGGGAGCAGCATTCGTGGACGCCGGCGACGGTGAAGACCATCCTCAAGCGGCTGGTCGACAAGGGGTATGTGTCGACGACGCAGGTGGGGAACGGGTTCGTCTATCGGCCGGCGGAATCGGCGTTGTCGGCCTTCCAGTCGGCCGCGGATAGCCTGCTGGCGAACGCCGTTGAGGGGGTCACGGGGCCGCTGCTGGCCCACATGGTCGAGAACATCCCGCTCAGCGAGGAAGACCTCGACTCGCTGCAGAAGCTCATCGACGCCAAGAAGAAATCGCTCAAGAACCCGGGAAAGAATAAGTAAGTCACCCATCGATAGCATTCGCAGGGGAGGACATCGAGGATGTGGAATGTCGCGATTCCCTACGTCAACTCCGCGGCGGCCCGATGGGCGGCCTGGATGCTCACCGCGTCGCTGAGCGCGGCCCTGCTACTCGCCATCGTCGGCCTCGTCTGGCTCGTCATCCGACGCCGCGCGTCGCCCCAGGTGGGGTACTGCCTCTTCCTCCTCGTCCCGCTCAAGCTGTTGCTCCCCGTCGTCGTGACGGTCCCCTCGGCCCTCGCATGGCCACCGCTGGAAATATTGTCGAGCTGGATGAATTCAAGGCAGCATGTCGTCACTTCCAAAACACGAGTGGATCCAAGATTTGAGCCTACTTTCAATTCGATGACGACGGCCGTCGAGCCTCACAGAACCCCGGCGACCTCCCCCGCGACCATCGCCAATATTGAGGCACGGCCGGCGGTGGCAACTCCTTCGATAAGGCCCGCGAGCGTCCTCGCCGCCCAGCCCTTGCCCCGCGCCACTCCACGTTTCGAGCGACTCTCAATCGCGGCGATGTTCATGCTCGGATGGATCGCCAGCGTGGGCTTCCTGGCGATCCGGTTCGTGGTAAGCCAGCTCCGGTTCCGGGCGAGGCTCCGCGGCATCTCGGCGGAGGCAGGGTCGGGGCATGCGGGCGAGGTCCAGGAGCTGGCCAGGCTCGTCGGCCTGGGATCGAGGATCCGAGTCGTCGAGAGCCGGGAGGTCCCCACGGCCTCGGTCTGGGGGATCCTGCGGCCGACGATCCTGCTGCCCTCGGGAATCGCCGGGTCGCTCTCGGGGCCGCAGCTCCGATGGGTGTTGCTCCACGAGCTGGCGCACGTCAGGCGGCGCGACCTGCTCGTCGCGGCCTTCCAGCGGCTTGCGACGATCCTGCACTTCTTCAACCCGGCGATCTGGGTCGCGAACCGGATGATCCACCAGTTGCGCGAGTACGCCTGCGACGACCTCGCGCTCGAGCTGAGCGAGGCGTCGGGGCTGGAGTCGGGCGAGGCCTTCGTGCGGATGCTCCGGCACTTCGACCGCGGCCGGCGGAGGCTCGAGGGGGCCCTCGGCGTCTTCGGGCTCGACTCGAGGGCCTGCTGCCTCCGACGCGTGCAGAGGCTCATCGATGTGGATCGCCCGATCCGGACTACGCCCGGCTCCCTCTCGATGCTGGCGATCCTGCTCTTCGCCCTCGTCTCGGTCCCCCACCTCCGCGCCGCCAACGGCCCCGGCTCGACCTCGGCCGAACCCCCTGCCCCCGCCAAGGCTGATGCCCCCAAGCTCAAGGATCAGGCCGCCACGCAGGCATTCACCCTCCAGGTCGTCGGGCCCGACGGCAAGCCGATCCCCCGTGCCCTGGCGAGATTCCAGACTCAATCACAAATCACCGACAAACAAGTCCTCACGGGTAAAACCGTGAAGTCTGACCCCTACAGGATCGACATCGAGGGGGACGCCGAAGGGAGGATCATGGTCGAAATTCAAGGCAAAATGAATCTCGACATCTATATCAACCTCCCAGGCTACGGCCCCTACTGGGCGGAGTGGCAGGCGGCGGTCAACAACGAGGTCATACCTGCCTTCCTCAAGGCCGAACTGGATGCCGCGTGGTCGGTCGGCGGCATCGTCGTCGACGCCGATGGTAAGCCCGTCGAGGGCGTGGAGGTCGACCCTTTCATCGAGGCCAAGAAGCGCCCGGGCATGACGCGTCAGGGCCTCGGCGGCTCCGCGACCAGGACCGACGCCTCGGGCAAGTGGCATTACGATGGCGTGCCCGACTCGCTGAGCCTCGTCCACTTCGACTTCAATCATCCGAGCTTCAAGCCCCTGCGATCGAACCTGTCTCGCGCCCAGTACGGCATCGAGCGCGGCAAGGAGCCGACGGAGAAGCTCGTGATGGATCGCGGCCTCACGGTGACGGGCAAGGTCACCGACGAGGCAGGCAAGCCCATCGCAGGGGCGAGGGTCTATACGAAGTTCCTCAATGACCTCCGCGAGACCAAGACCGGACAGGACGGGACCTATCGCCTGGACGCCTGCGAGGCCTCGCCCACGCGCCTGGTCGTCGCCGCCAAGGGGCGGGCGACCGACATGAAGGAGATCAACGTCGAGGCCGGCATGGACCCCGTCGACTTCGCCATGAAGCCGGGGGGCAAGGTCCGCATCCGCGTGGTCGACATGCGAGGCAAGCCCGTCCCCAAGGCCCGGATTCACTTCCAGCGTTGGCGGGGCATGATCCATTATTTCGAGTTCAAAAACGTCAACGAATACGCTGACGCCGATGGTTCATGGGCCTGGGATGAGGCGCCGCTCGACGAGTTCAAGGCCGATATCTGCCCGCCCGACGGCATGCAACTTGTACTGCAACCGATCATCGCACGCGAGGATGAGTATGTCTTCAGGACTCCCGACACGCTGGTGATTTCCGGTCGCGTCATCGACGCCGAGTCGAAGAAGCCGGTCCCGAAGTTCCGGGTCGTCCCCGGCTGGCAGACGGCCGACGGGCGGAAGGGCTGGAACCGCAACGACAGCTTCGTCGCCAACGACGGCCAGTACAGGATCGCGGAGGATCGGGGCGAGAACCTCGGCCTCATCCGCATCGAGGCCGATGGATATGAAGCCATGACCTCGCGTGAGATCAGGTTCGACGAGGGGGCGATCACCATCGATTTCGCCCTCAAGCCGGGCCTGGGCGTCTCCGCCAAGGTGGTGACCCCCAACCTCAAGCCGGCCGTCGGCGCGAGGATCGCGCTGGGGATCGCGGGCTCGCAGATCAACATCAAGGACGGCGACATCGACGATGGTTCGACTTATGCATCGAGGGAGACGACCGATGCCTCGGGCCGGTTCCGCTTCCCCGCCCAGGACACGGATTTTCAATTGATCATCACCCACCCCGACGGCTTCGCCCACATCAAGTCGAAGCCGGAATGGGACCGCACGAAGATCATCCGCCTGGAGCCCTGGGCGCGCGTCGAGGGGACCTTCCACATCGGCAAGGACCTGGGTATCAACATCCCCCTGACGCTCAACGTCCGCAGTCCCCACTCGTATGGCAACGACGTGGCGAGCATCTTCACGAGTTACGAGGGGAGCACCGGACCCGACGGCAAGTTCCGCTTCGACCGCGTCTTCCCCGGGCCGGGGAGCATCGGCCGGTCGATCAGGCGCATCGTGGGGCAGGGGGCGACGACGGTGGCCTCGTCGGCCCAGGTCCACTTCGACTTCCCGGCGGGGAAGACCCTCCGCATCAACCTCGGCGGCACGGGGCGCGCGGTCGTCGGCAAGCTCGTGCCCCCCGACGACTTCAAGGGCCGGGTGCGCTGGAACCTCGCGGATGTGTCGCTCCGGGTGGAGGATCCGAACAGGCAACTATCGGCCACCTACTTCTACGCGAGCGCCGACAAGGACGGCTCGTTCCGGATCGACGACGTCCCCGAGGGGACGTATCACCTCAACGTCCGGTTCGACAGCGACCCTCCCGGCCACCTGTTCAACCAGCCCCTCATCGTCCCCCAGGCCGAGGCGGGCGACGACAAGCCCGTCGACGCGGGCTTGCTCAAGCTCGTCAAGTTGCCGAATCGGCCTTGATCTGGATATGAGCGCATGCGGAGGCCTCGACTCATCTCGCGATGGCCGAGGCCTCCTTGATTTCATGCGTCAGGCGCTCAGCCGTGGTCGTTCGGGTCGCGTTCGGCCCTGGGCCTGGCGTCGGCCCGGCTGTGGATGTTGGGGGGCCGCATCATGCGTCGGAGGTTGCGTTCCAGGCCCTCGTAGCTGAAGGAGTGGCCCCCTTCGGTGTGGCTCTCGTCGTAGAGCCGATCGAGGAAGTCGAGGGCCTCGTCGCGGCTGATCTGCCCGTCATGGTTGGGGTCGTGGATGGCGAACGTCCGCGAGCTGAACGTGTGGCCGCCGCGGTTGCGGTCGCCGCCGTGCCCGAAATGGGCCCCGTTCGCCATCGCAACGCCCATGCCCTTGTTGATGGCCTCGGCGAGCATCTCCTGGTCGAGCGCCACGGCTTCCACATTGCCCGCCTGGCTGATGAACTGTTGGGCGGCCCTGGCCGCCTCCTCGGGGAGGATCCGGCCGTCCTGATCGGTGTCGGCGAGTCTCATGATCATGGGTGCCAGGAATGTCCCCGGGCCGAAGCTGCCGGGGATCTGCCCTCCCGGGTTCGGGCTGGCGTTCACCCCCCCCGACTTCTCCGACCAGATGAAGCCGGCGGCCAGGAGCATCGCCCCCACGTTGGTCGCCGTCATCAGCCCGATGACGAGCGTCCCCGGCTCGGCCGATTTCTTGCGCATCAGGGCGAAGATCCCCGCCGCCGGCAGCGAGATCGTCAGCGCGGCGAGGATCGCCACGATCAGGGTTTCCGGCGACCGGCTGAGAATCATGTCATAGATGGACTGGAGCAGTAACATCTTCGCCCCCCTGCGGATCCGTCGAATGCCATGCCGGGACGTCGAGCCGAGTCCTTCCCTTCAAGGCGCCCGGATCGCGGGCCGCTCGGGCCGGCAACGAGAATTATAGGCGTCAACGCCCCGCGAAAGAGCCCGGGAGTTTGTCGATATTGACAAGACTTGACGCAAGTCCGCGAGCCGACCATACTCGCCCGGGCCTGCAAACGGGGTTTTCACACTCGGGGGAATCCCACCCGATCCGATCAGCGCAAGCTCCATCCGCGCAGGGGTCTGCAATCGGATCGGCGTGGTCGTGTCAGGCTGAATCGCCTGACTTCACAAATCTTTAGGAGGTTTCAACTGGATCGGTCGCCAGGCCTTTTTTGCTACACTTCCGGATTTGCGGCGTGGGGCTGGTTGCGGGAGCGCCCCTTTGGGTATCGAGGCTCATGCCATGCGACTGCGAATCCGAATGCTGATGATCGTGGTAGCAGCCCTGGCGGTTATCCTCGGCACGATAGACCACGTCCGGGCCCTGATACGAGCCGAGGATGAATTCGCCATGCCCATCCTCATGCTCGAGGGAGTCGCGGGGTCGGTGCTCGTCGGGATCGGACTTGCGATCGCAGGGCTGATCCGGTTCGTTCGCAAGGATGACGCTTATGCCGCCCAATTGCGACGCATAGACCTCCCCGCCGAGTGTCCCTTCCCTCCAGCAGAGGTGAACTCGCCGGATGAGGTATGAGGGCGAGGTTCACGTCATTCAATGGCCTCGGCCGACACAAGCGGCCCTCCGCGAAATTGCCTCAGCACCTCCACAATCTCTCGCATTTTCCGGGTCGACGCGATTGGGACCATTTGGGCCATTCAGAAAGGGTGGATCGCCGGGGGATTCGGGGGCGGCCACTCGTCGGTTGCGTGAGCCGATGTTCGGCCGGGGACGCGGGGAACGGCACCTGACTTCGGCCGGGATGACCGCAGCCGGCCTCTTGTCGCTGCGCGACCCCGATTGTGCCAATCGAGGCCACACATAATCTCATCTTCACATAATTCATATAAATTTGCAAAGACATAAAGCTTCACAAGCGCCGATGAATTCCGCCGACGAATTCCCTAGAGCGGACGGAGAGTGTCGCCCATGAAGTTGCCGGGATCACGAATCGACCCGGAGGATGCCCCGGCAGACGCGCAGGACCATCGGGCCGTGCCGCTCGACGAACGGCTCATTTCCAGGGGTAATGTCGCGGGCGGCCCCGGCCTGTCCGGATTTCTCCCGGATTTTTCCGAAAGACGGCAGGCGGCGTCCGACACCTTCGCCGCAACCCCTGTCCTCTCGGTGAGATAAGGATGAAGGCGAGGGCTCAGGAGCCGGCGTCGAGGGCACGCCGGCGGGCGAGGTGGATCTGGTCGGCGAGGACGTCGCGGAGCTTCTGCTTCGACTCGTCGTCCATCTGGTCGGCGAGGTCGCGGGCGGTGGATTCGATGTACGTTTGCCTGGCGCGCTCGGTCTCGGCGGGGTCGGTGCCGGGGGGCTCGTGATTGGCGAGGGAGCGTCGCCACTGGTTCTCGGCGAGGTGCTCGACGATCTGGCGGATCGCGTCGGGGAGGAGCCTCTCGGCCTCGGCCTGGATGTCGGCGTCGGTCAGCATGTCGGCCAGGTGGACCCGGCCCAGCAGGCGGTCGATGTTGATGTCGGCCATCGCGAGGCTCCTCCGTCGGCGAAGGGATCAAAGAAGGCTCAGGCCGAGGGGCGGGCGCAACGCCCGAGCGCGGTGACGATCCGGCGTCCGGCCTCAGCCACGTCGAAGGTCTCGCCGACGACGCGGGCCTGCGGCCAGGGGGCGCCCTCATCGGCCATCGTGTAGGAGATCACGTAGGACCAGCCGGCGGGGTCGCCGAAGGGGATCCTCGTGTCGTTCGTGTCGCGCATCTGGATCAGGACGAGCGAGGGGGAATCCGCGCGGTCCTCGCCGAGCAGGCTCAGGCCCAGGTGCCCGGTCAGGCCCCAGACCTGCGGGCCTTCGACGTTGTCGCGCAGGTGCTCGACCAGCTCGAGCATCCGCCCGGCGATCGGCACCCCCGCGCTCCCCTCGGGGAAGTTCGCGGCGGCCTCGGTGTAGAAATCAGCCAGCGTCATGGTCGTCTGCGAAGTCACGGGCGAGATGATCATTCGTGTCCAGCCTGTTCGAGGAGTTGGCGTCCCTTGCCCTGCGGCGGACGCGATCCGATCCATGGTCAACGCGAGGTCGGGCGGATCTTACCGCCTCGACCCGGGGGCCGACGCGGGAGCATCGGCATCGACTTCGTTCAACACTTTCTCATAGATTTCCACGAGCTGCGCGGCGTGGCGCGACCAGTCGTAGCGGCGGCAGAAGGTTAGGCCCTCGGCGCGGCGCCGGAGGTAAGGTGGGGCACTGGAACGGGCCTCGGCGAGGAGCTCGACGGCGGCGGCGGTCCAGGCGGGGATGTCGGCGACGGGGCGGTAGACGGCGGCATCGCCGGCGACCTCGTGCAGGATCGGGAGGTCGCTGGCCAGGAGGGTCGTGCCGCAGGCGAGGGCCTCCGCGGCGGGGAGGCCGAAGCCTTCGGCCTCGGTCGGCATCAGCACGAGCGAGGCGCGGCGGTAGACGGCGGCGAGGGTGGCGCGGGAGCAGAAGGGGAGACTGAGGATGGCGTCATAGATGCCGAGGCCGCGGGCCTGTTCCTCCTGACTTGAAGTCAGGGGGCCGCCGACGCGGATGAGGCGTGCGCCGGGGACCTGGCGACGGACTTCGGCGAAGACATCGAGCAACACGTCGATCCGCTTGCGGGGGATCGTCGAGCCGACATGGAGGAGGTCGGGGGGACGCGAGGGATCGGCCGGGCCGAGGAGGCGCGCGGCCTCGGCGTCTGCGACGGGGTCGGCGTGTTCCGAGCACTCGGGATGTCGGCCCATGTAGACGACGTGGAGGCGTGAAGGTTCGATCAAAGCATACTTGAGGATCGCGTCGCGGGTGGCCTCGCTGTTGCAGGCGACGGCCGTCGCTTTGCGGAAGCCGTCGAGGGTGCGCCTGACGAAGGCGAGGAACCAGGCGGGCCTCGGCTCCAGGTCCGGCTCGAGGATGCAACGGAAAGTGTCGAGGTCGTGGCAGGTCACGACCGTCCGGCCTCGCGGCAGGACGTGCAACAGTTGCGAATAGCTGTGGTCCACGAGGTGGTAGAGGTCGAACTCGCCCCGGCGCGCGATCTTGCCCAGGGCCTTCGGGTAGTCGTGGTAGCGGTTGATGAGGCGGTCGGCGTTTTTCGCGGCGCCCTTCGATTTCACGAGCGGCCAGCGGGCCAGGCGGTGGCGGAACGGCGGGCAGACACGCGTGGCGGCGACCCGCTCGGATTGCTCGGCCGCGAGGTGGGATAGGACCATCTCGGCGGTGAGGTCCATGCTGGGCCAGCCCTCCTCGGGGTAGTCGCAGACGACGGCCAGGCGCGTCGAGCTCATCGGCTTGATCCCGCGGAGGCCGGAGTGGGTGCCAGGGCCGGTGTCGGCGCCGGGACCTGGGTGCGATGCACGTAGAGGGAGAGGACCGGGGAATAGGTCTCGATCGGCTCCACCTTCGTCTCCTTGAGGAAGTCGCGGACGAAGTCGCTCGACGCCCCCTTCGGCCCCTTGCCCAGCAGGGCGACGAACCAGGGGCGACTCTCCTTCGCGAGGTCGGCCTCAAGCTGGCCGGGGGGATCGATCGGCTTCAGCTCATACGTCAGGGGGCGGATCCGGTAGATCGGGGACTCGGTCGGCACGCCCACGAGCTTGGTGAAGCCCCCTTCGAAGAGGATCAGGGAGCCCTCGGGGATATTCGCCACGACGGCGTCACGCGCGTCGCTCAGGGTCTGGAGGTGTTGCTGGTGCTTCGAGAAGGCGTATTCGATCGGCATCAAGGAACAAACACATGCGACCGCCACGAGGACCTTCCAGGCGACGGGGGATAGCAGCCGCCTGATAGGGGCGGCGACCCAGTCGTCGAGCATGCCGCCGTAGCTGACGATCCAGACCGGCAGGGCGACTTGCAAAAGACGCTGGCCGACGATGGCGGTCTCGAGCCAGTTGGCCCCCTTGTCGTGGAAGTAGTAGAGGGTCAGGAAGCCGAGGTAGAGGGCGCAGAGGCCTCGCACGGCCCAGCGCACCGGGGACTTATCCACGAGTGGGGCGATCAGCATGCATGGCCAGACGACCATCAGGGCCGAGCCGTAATAGATCAGGTGCGGGACGAGGAACTCGAACGAGAAGAACCCGCGCTTCCCGGTGAAAGGCTCGGTCAGGGTGCCGTAGACGGTCAGGTTGTAGAGCGCGATGAGCGAGCCCGAGGCCCCGGCGCCGATGACGCAGAGGATGGCGTCGCGCCAGGCGTGGGGGCGGCCTTTCGGGAGCAAGAAGGCGAGGGCGACGAAGGGGACCGCCAAAGCCGAATGGTAGCGCATCGCGGCGGCGAGGCCGATGGAGGCGCCGGCGGCGAAGCCGGCCCAGGGGGCGCGCGACGTGAGCGCAAGCAACGCAAGCAAGAGCCCGGTGCCGGCCGTGGAGTCGGCCATGATCGTGCGGGAATAGAGCGCAAGCGTCGGGTGGACGAGCAGGAGCGTGGCCCATAGGGGGGATCGGCCGAGGCGCACGAAGACGAACGCGGCGATCAGGGTCGCGATGAGGTGGAGGACCAGGCCCGACGCGAAGGCCCCCTGGACGCCGCCGAAGTAGAAGAACGGCAGGGCCACGAGCGAACGCCCCGGGTGCCGCGCGGGGACGTGCTTGCCGTCGAGCGGGAAGAAGTCGGCAAGGTCGGAGTAGCCGGCCCCCTCGGCGTTCAGCGAGCCCTTCGACCAGATGAGCGTCTGGTTGATGAACCCGACCTCGTCCTCGATGCCGGGGAACGGCGGGTAGAAGGCGAAGAAGATCGCCGAGAACCCGGCCATCAGGGCGACGAGCCCGACCCACTCCAGGAACCGGCCGGGGCCGGCGCCGGAGTCGGGGGAGGATCCTGGCTCGAGATCGAGATCGCCGGGGATGCTGGTCGTCGACGGTTCCACGTGTGTCTCTGCCTTGGGGGTCGGCTCAGGATCGGGCCTGGGTCTCGGAGATACGCTGGGATCCCTCGCGCAACTGCATGAAAAAGTCGAGATACTGCTGCGCGACCGTCGGCCAGGCGAAGGTCTCCTTCGCGCGGGTCCGGCCGCGGACCCGCAGCTCGTGGCGCTGGGCGCGGTTCTGGAGGAGGCGTTGCAGGGCGATGACCCAGGCCGACTCGTCGGCCTCGGGTATGATCAGGCCGGCGTTGGAGACGACGTTGGGGATCTCGCCCGAGTCGCTGGCGACGATCGGCACGCCCACCCCCATCGCCTCGACGAGCATCCGGCCGAACTGCTCGCGCCAGGCGGGGGTGGTCTGGCTCGGGGCGACGAGGAGGTCCATTGCGTTGAGGTGCGCGGGGACCTCGTCGTGGTTGACCCCCGTGACGATCTTCACCGAGTCGCCGAACCGCGAGGCCCACTCGCGCAGCTCCGCCTCCATCGCCCCGCCGCCGACGATCATGGCGCGCCAGGTCGTCGGGTCGAGCCGGTTGAGGACGCGCATCAGCATCGGCAGGCCCTTCTGGGGCACGAACCGGCCGAGGTAGCCGATGATCGGCGGCCCTTCCTCTTTCCAGCCGAGGCTGGCGAGGACGCGCTGGCGGGCCATGGCGTCTGGCTGGAAGACGTCGAGGTCGACGCCCACCGGGATCGTCCTGGAGGGACGCTCGCGATAGCCGGGGCGATCCTTGAGGTTATGGGCCACCGTGTCGCCGAAGGCCGTCCAGCCGGCCGCCCGCTTCAGGCAGTAGCGCTCGAAGAGGTTGAACGGCGGCGGGTACTTCTTGGGCTGGTTCTGGAAGCTCGAGTAGATCAGGGTCGAACGGGGGGGCGTCCACCAGGCGAGCTGCGCCCCGGCGAAGATGTACGGCTCCTCCCAGACGTGGACGATGTCCCAGCGCTGGCCCTGCAGGAGCTTCTTGAGGGCACGCCCGTAGCTGAAGACGTGGGGGATCTTCGAGAGCGAGGTGGGGATCCCCACGAGCTTGAAGGGCTCATTCTCGGGAGACTCGAGCTGGATCGGCCCGAGGTCCCCCTGGAACGACGCGGGCGCGGCCACCGTGACGTCGAGCTCGGGACCGCCCGCCAGGGCCACTTCCTGGCACAGGCGTCGGTTCAACGTGACGACGTAGGAGTGACCGACCATCAGCAGTTTCGTCATGGCTCGTAGTTCGCGAGGCGGCCCGGGGGTTCATATTCTTGCGTCTGGTTCGGAACGAAAATCGGACGTAAGCCGCGTAAAGACCATTTCAATCCGTCGCATAGGCCTGCGGCAAGGGGACGTATTCGACGGCGACGGCCCTGGCGATGGTCCTGGCCGGCACGTCGCGATGGACGACGGCGTTGGCCCCGACCATCACGTTGTCGCCGAGCTTGATCGGGCCCGTCAGCACCGCGCCCGCGAAGATCCGGCCGTCCCGGCCGAGCCTGGGCATCCCCGACTTGCCGGGGGAGCCCCCCATCGTCACGTTCTGGAAGATCCAGGCCCGGGGGCCGGTCAGCACGTCGGCGCCGATGACGATCCCCTGCGGGTGGGGCAGGATGACGCCGCCGTAGAGCCTGGCCGTGGGGGCGATCGAGCAGCCGTAGAAGTGCCGGAGCCACCAGAAGAGGAAGGCCGAGGCCAGCTTGCCCGGCGGGCCCCCTCGGTGCACCAGCGTGTGCGAGACACGGTGGACGATCATCACGTGGAGCCCGGCCGACCTCACCACGATCGAGGCGAGCTTGAGCCGCCAGCGCAGGCCCCCCGCCTCGCGATTCTCGGGCGGGACGTGCGCCAGGAGGTCGTCATGCAGCGAGGCGCGAAGGGGCAAGGGGCGCCCCGGCTCGGGCTCGGCCCAGGCCGGCTCGGGTTCCTGGCTGCTCGTCGTGCTCGTGCTGGCGGGGCCCAGGTCGGTCGACATTCCGCGCCTCGGGTTCCTTTCGATTCGATCCGGGAGAGGGACAGATTGATCACACCCCAAGCAAATGTCACGGGCAAGTGGGCCGGCGTCAACCCCTGCCGAAGATCACGCGGAGCCGGAGGCGCCAGATGGCGCGTTCGTGCTCGTCCAGGGCGATCAAGGTCGCCGCGATGCCGAGGTAGACCGTCGCCGCCAGGCTCATCTCGATCATCAGGCCGGCCCAGCCCCTCGGCGTATGCCCCTGCGTGAGCCAGGCGAGGCCCAGGGCGAAGACGACGCCCGCCGCCAGGGGGCCGCCCACCGCCGCGGCGAGGTCCCGCAGCGAGACGCCGAAGACCTTCTTCAACAGCAAGGGGAAATTCCAGATCCCCACCGTCAGGAACGAGAAGGACGTCCCCAGCAAGGGGCCGACCAGGCCGAACGTGTAAGTCAGCGTGATGCTCGCGACGATGTTCACCACGGCCGCGACCACCGACGTGACCACGACCTTCTGCATCTGCCCGGTCCCGCTGAAGCACCAGCCCCAGAGGGCCAATTGAGCCTGGAGGAACGCGTTGATCGCCGCGATCAGGATCACGAGGTCGCCGCCGTAGGCGAAGTCGGGGCCCATCCAGAGCCTCACGAAGTGCCTGTTGTACACGACGATCGGCGCCAGCGCGGTCATGCTCAGGATGGCGATGAGCCTGGAGAGCTCCACGAGCCGGCGCCGGAAGTTCTCGAACTCGCCGCGGGCGTGGAGGTCGGCGAGCTGCGCCCAGATCGACGTGCTGATCCCGCCGAGGAGGGTCGCCACCAGGGTCGCGAGCCGCTGGGTGAGGAAGAGGGTCGTGACGAGCGAGGTCCCCAGGATCGGCCCCACGACGAGGTTGTCGGTCATCAGGCTGACCCGGCCGCTGAGGTTGATCGCGAAGGCCGCCGCGCTCATCGTCCCGAGCGACTGCCGGGTCTGGCGATCCGTCTTCGTCACCCACGAGCGGATCAGGCCAGGATCGCCCCAGAGGACGCTGGCCGTCACCGCGATCGAGAAGACCCAGACCCCGATCACCTGAGCCAGCGACTGCCCCGTGATCCCCCACCCTGACTTCGCGAAGTAGAGCGAGAGCCCCGTGATGATGAGGGTCTGCACCGTCAGCATCAGGTTGATCCGGTACCCGTGCTGCCTGGCCTCGACGATCGTGCGGAAGGGGATCAGGCCGAGCGTCAGGAAGCTCGCCAGGCCGATCAGCCAGGCCGTCCGGAAGTCGAGCAGGTCGGTGGCGGAGAGCCCCTTCCCCAGCTTCAGGACGAAGAAGGTGGAGAGGACCCCGACGACCACCGTCGCCAGCGAGATCCCCAGGTACGCCTGCGAGGCCACGGCCATCGACCGCTTCAACGCGTCCCGGTCCCCCCTGGCGAACGCCCTGGCCAGGAGCGGTGAGAGTGCCCCGCCGAGGCCCAGCTCCAGGAGGGTCAAGTACCCCTGGCAGTCGATCAGCAACCGCGCGGCGCCGAACCGCGCCGGGTTCAGCCAGCGCTCGAGCAAGGGGGACGTGAACAGGGCGACGGAGGTCGTCACCACGGTGAACGTGACGAGCGTCAAGATGTTGAGGACGGCGTTTCGGCTTCGCAAGGTTCTTCGGCTTCGTTCGTTTTGAAGTTTGGTTTTATGACGTTGCGATTCGAGGCATGAAGGAGTTCGGGGCGGCTAGGCCATCGCGGGCCCCGGGCGCGGCATGGGCGCTGGCCCGATGGCCGGGGCCTTCTTGACGACCCTCGTCCGGGCGTCGGCGGCGTGGAGCGCCCCGGAGAGGAGCCAGAAGGGGAGCCCGAGCGGCGAGAGGAACGTCACGATGCTGAAGCAGGTCGCGATCGTGCTCAGGTTGTACGCGATGATCACCGAGGCCCAGTAGGCGACCTCCTTGTCCTTGCACGTCAACGCGATCCGCAAGGAATCGAACATCGCGGCGAGGATCGCGATCACGTAGCCGATGAACAGCGGGAGCCCGCCGTCGAAGACCCAGGCGGGGATCATCACCTCGCACCAGACGGTCGAGGGCTTGCCCGGCGAGCCGAAGATGGCGTTGATCATCCCCCACCAGCCCATCCCGTAGCCGAGCGGGTAGTCCCAGATCAGGACGTCGAACGTCTCCTCGATGAAGCTGCCACGGCTGTCGCCGTAGAGCTTCCCCGGGTCGTTCGTGGCGAGGGTCATGAAGCGATTGACCATCGCGTCGCCGGCCGTCAGGGCGACGAACGTGAAGGCGACGACGATGAGCGAGATCGCCGAGGTCGACAGCAACGCCGCGCGTTTCATGTCGCGCTGGAGTATCAACAGGCCGGTCAACGTCAATACGCAGATCGAGAGCATGACGAACGAGAAGCGGACCTGCGTGTAATAGATGACCGCGACGCCGAGGAAGGCGATGCCGAGGCTCCCGATCCGCTTCCAGATGGCCAGGGGCATCATCGCCCAGCAGAGGCCGGTGAGGGCCGTCGCCAGGGCCGCAGGCGCGACGCCGCCGGGGGTGTCGGTCAGGCCGCAGGGGCGCATGATCTTCTTGCCCCCCGCCCCTTCATACATGAGGTCGGCGCCGCCGAAGATGTTATTCATCGCCGGGATATAAGGCGGATTGAACGTCTCGGGCTTGTAGACCTGGAGCATGCCGAACATCGAGCTGGTGGCGTTGCAGAAGAGCATGATCATCATCAGGCGGCCGACCTGCTTCGGCGACTTGAGCGCCAGCGGGGCCCATATGGCCGGCGAGAGCACCGAGAAGTACATCGCCACCTGCGCGATCGCCGAGACGAGCGAATACGTGTTCGGGTGCAGGATCGAGAGGATGAGCCAGTATCCGCAGGCGAGCAGCCAGGGGCGTGCGGGGAAGCTCTTGGAGCCGGGCCCGAACTTCGCCTTCTTGGCCACGTAGTACCAGGCGACCAGGCCGATGACGTAGGCCGCCGCGCGGATCGGCGTGCGCAGGGGGCTCGTCCCCGGGATGAAGACGAGAGCGGGGAGGACCGTCTGGGAGATGAGGAAGGCCTCGAGCCAGCCCCAGGGGGCGGGCTTCTCCTCGGGGGTTTGCGGCCCCTTCCCCTTGCCTTTCCCTTGGCCTTTAACCTTGGCCTTACTCCCCTGCACCTGGCCTTGATCCGCGGGAGCCGCCGACGGCCGATTCAGGGGCACTCCCCAGGGGGGGAGCGCCGGGCGCGGCGGGACCGGGGCCGGCCTCGGCGGCGGGACGGGGTCGGGGCTCGGGTTGGGGATCGGGCTCGGCTGGGATGACACGTCTGGGTCTCGGCCCTTCGGGTGGGGTCGTTCGTTCGGTTGGAGGATCGGGCCCCGGCCGGGGAACTGGCCGGGGCCTTCGTCGCTCCATCTTACACCGCGACGGTCGCCCTGGGCTCCGCCGCCGCCACGATCTCGAGGAACTGCGCCGCCATGTTATCCCAGGTCGACGAGCGGAGCTGCTCGGAGAAGGCGGCGAGCGCCGGGTCGGGGCGGTCGAGCTCGTCGCGGACCTTCTGCAACCGCTGCGCCAGGTCCTGGACGTCGTTGGCGTCGGGGATGAGCAGGTGCCGGAGCGGCCCGGGGAACCGCTCGGAGATGCCGGCGACCTCGGTGATGAGCGCGGGGATCCCCGTGCAGAGGGCCTCCTGGGTCACGAGCGAGTAGCCTTCATACCGAGACGGCAGGACGTGGGCGTCGCAGGCGCGGAAGATGTCGGGCGCGTCGCGGCGGAAGCCTAGGAAGTGGATCCGGCTGGCGATCCCGGCGGCCTCGGCCCGCTCCTTCCAGGCGGGGAGCTCGGAGCCGGTGCCGACGACGACGAGGTCGGGGTCCCAGCCGTTCCCCTTGCAGAGCTGGTTCCAGGCGCCGAAGAGGGTGTCGAACCCCTTGCGACGATCGCCGAGGGCCCCGACGAACGCGAACAAGGGGCGGTCGCCCGGCAGCGAGAGCTTCTCGCGGAGCTGGTCCTTCTGCCCGGGGGCCGGGGGGTGGAAGGTCTCGGGGTCGGTGCCGTAGTAGGCGACGTGGACCTTCTCCGGGTCGGTGCCGAGCCAGCGGATGAGGTCGGTCTTGTTGCGCTCGCAGGTGGTGATGATCAGCCTGGCGACGTTCAGGGCCGCGCGGTCGTCGTGCGAGTAGAGCTTGTACGCGAGCTTGCGGTGGATCCGCCTGACGAGCCCGCCGCCGGCCACCGGCATGTCGAGGACATTCAGGTGGTGGAGCCAGTTCACGTCGTTCCAGAGGCAGTTGCCCCCGTTGACGATGGCCCGGTAGCCCGGCCCGAGCTTCCTCGCCACCGCCCGCCCCGCCCGGTTCAGGACCGGGTGGCCGAGCAGGTACGAGTTGAGCGGCTTCTTGACCGCGTGCAGGGTGACATTCGGATATTCGAGGATGTCGTCCGCCGCCCGGTAGGCGACGAGGTGCAGCTCATGACCCAGGCGGGCCAGGTGCAGCGCCAACGCGTAGTTGGCGCGGTCCATGCCCCCGGTCTTGACGAAGTCGCCGCTGATCAGCAGGAATTTTTTCATGGATCGCAGGGTGTGAAGTTAGATCGAGTGATTCGAATACGTCCGCGAATGTCAAGGGCGTCGGGGAGCATCGACCGCCCGGCCCCGGATGGCCTCGACGGTCCGCCGGATCTCGAAATGCTGCTCGTAGAAGGCGCGGGCCTGGGGACGCAGGGCGGCGAGCCCCTCGGGGTTCGCCAGGGCCGACCCGGCCGCCGCGATCACGGCGTCGGGGTCGGGCACCGGGGCGAGGATGATGCAAGGGCTCTGCGACCAGACCGGCTCGCTCCTGGCCCCGAGGTTCGTCACGGCGGGGACCCCATTGGCCAGGCCCGCCATCAGGCTCCCGCGCCGGCTCGAGACCCCGTCCGGATACGGCTGGATCAACAGGTCGCACGCCTGGAGGTGCGCCGAGAGGTCGTCGGGGGCGAGCCCGCCCGTCGAGATGAGCCGGCCTTCGAGG
This sequence comes from Singulisphaera chitinilytica, assembly GCF_049331405.1. Lineage (NCBI taxonomy): Bacteria > Pseudomonadati > Planctomycetota > Planctomycetia > Isosphaerales > Isosphaeraceae > Singulisphaera > Singulisphaera chitinilytica. The sequence goes on along the minus strand of NZ_CP186275.1, from coordinate 140,469 downwards.
TGCGGATTCTCGGCGATCAGACGCGAGGCGAAGCGGTCGCTCCCCCGCCCGATCAGGACGAAGACCCGGCCGTTGTCGGGGGTGACGAGCCCGGGGACGATCCGCCCCATCATCGAGCCGATCGTCTCGCCGAAGGTGCCGAAACTCGCGAGGATCGGCCGGCCGTCGGGGGACCATTTCCGGCGGAGGGCGGCGACGGCCTCGGGGTTTTGCGTGTAAGGGACGTTGCTCGGCACAGGGGTCCAGGTGATCGGGCGTTTCTTGCCGGGGGGCTCGGAGCGCCTGAGCATCGACTCCCAGTACGGAATTGACATATACACTTGGGACGACGCATTCATCAGCGCCCTGGCCATGAGCCGCTGGACCGCGACGAGGACGTAGCGCATCGGCTTGTCGCGGCGCTCGAGCGTGTACCAGCACTCGTGGAACATGACCCGGACGTCGTCCCCGCGCTTCTTGCGCCTGACCAGCCAGCGGCAGAAGCCCAGGTTCATCCCCTTGAAGCCCCAGGCGTTGGGGGCGTACTGGACGACGATGTGCTTGGAGCCGGGGATGGCCTCGAACTCGCGGTCGAGCCGGGCGAGGTCATCCCCCGACCAGCGGCCGGCCGAGCGATGGACGGTCACGCCTTGAATCTCAGTCGCCGGGTCGTCGGGGCCGGAGGAGGTCCAGACGTGGACGTCGTCGCCGGTCTTCGCCAGCTCGGCACCGAGCAAGGCGGTGTAGTCGGCGACGCCGCCGGGCTGCGGGGGGTACTCGCCCGTGACGAGGTGCCAGGCGTTGCGATTCGTGCTCTGCGTCGGCGTCTGGGTCATGGTCGGGTCGGGGGCGTTGGCGGTCAGGGTCGCCGGGGCGTCGTGGTCCATGGCAATCCTCCCCCGATGGGACGTGTCTCGGTTCGGTCGGGTCAGGCCGATGGGGACCAGGCCGCGCGGTGGGAGACCTGCGGGATCGCGGCGCCGGTCAGGACGTGGTCGTAGATCGCGAGGCTGCGGTCGGCCATCACGCGGTGGTCGAACTCCTGGATCGCACGCCGCTTGGCCGCCGCGCCGAGCCTGCTGCGGAGGCCCGGCTCGGAGATGATCCGGTTCGCCGCGTCGGCCAGGGCGAGCGGGTCGTCGACGGGGACCGTCAGGCCGGTCTCCTCGTGGAGGCTCACCCAGGAGACGCCGCTGTGCGGGATCCAGGTGTTGATGACCGGGCAGGCGCAGGCCATAGCCTCGACCTGCACCAGGCCGAAGGCCTCGCTCCGGGCGTTGGACGGGAACCAGAAGGCGTCGGCCGCGAGGTAGTACGGCACGAGGTCGAGGTAATGGGGCAAATTGCCGGGGAAGATCACGCGGTCGGCCACGCCCAGGCGCTCGGCCTCGGCCTTGAGCAAGGGTTGATCCGGCCCGCCGCCGACGAGGATCAGCTTGCCGCTGACGCGGGTCAGGGCCCTGACGGCGTTGAGGAACCCCTTGTAGTAGACGTGCCGCCCCGCGCCCAGCCAGAGCGGGCCGTTGCTGGCGTGCTTCTCGCGGATCTCGGCCGCCTTCTCCTGGTCCCCCGGCGAGGGGTCGAGGTACGGCGAGAGGTCGATCCCGTGCGGCAGCACGTACAGGCGGTCGCCATAAGGGCGGAGGAACTTGGAGCCCCCCGGGTACGCTGGGCTCGTCGGCATGACGGCCGCGACGTTCCGGTAGGCGAGGCGCTCGAAAGGGCGGAAGGCCATCCCCAGGTACTTCTGCCGGATCAGGTCGCTGTGGTACGTCACCACGGTCGGGATCTTGGGCCTGGCGGCGAGCAGGCCCAGGATCATCGTCGGGTTGGGGACGTGGAGGTGGAGGATGTCCGCCTCCACGCGGGCGAGCCCGCGCGCGGCGTCGGGGGTGAAGTCGAACTTGCCGAGCGAGGCCGATCGGCCGAACCGGGTGATCCGGATCTGGCCGTCGTAGTCGACGACCGTCGGCCCTTCCTCGTGGTTGATGGCGGCGACCTCGACCGCGAGCCCCGCGTCGACCTGGGCCTGGGCCAGGGTCCGGACGTGCGACTCGATCCCCCCGGCGGCGGGCGGGTAGTACTTGCCGAGGTGGCAGACGCGGATCCTCGACATCCTGGAACCCCCTGGGAGCCTCGAGCCCGGCACCGGGGCCACGCCCCCGCCGATCGCCGGCGTCTCACCAGACGCCGAGGCGATGCCCGCCGTGCCCGCGTTCGATCCGAGTCGCCAATTCATAAGATTGAATTCAACACGTGAAAAGCTGTCAACCCAACCCGACGCTGGCCTATCGACGACGCCCGGGGCGGCCGGCCCGGGGACTTGCATCCCCCGGGGCCGGCGCCCGTCTTCCCTTCGGATCAGCCGAGGCCGACGGCCCGGAAGAGGTCGCCGTTCTCGCGGACCCACTTGAGGAGCTGCTGGACCCCTTCCTGGGTCGACACCTTGGGGGACCAGCCGAGCATGCGCCCGGCCTTGCGGATGTCGGCCACGAAGACGCGCTGGTCGCCGGGGCGCCAGTCGGCGAAGGGGGGGTTCAGCGTGCCGCCGAAGGACTCGTTGAGGATCGACACCAGCTCCAGCAGGCTCAGGGTATTGGCCGGGCCGCCGCCGATGTTGAAGACCTCGCCCGCGACGCTGTCGATCTTGTCGTAAGCGCAGAGGTAGGCGTCGATGAGGTCGCCGACCCAGAGGGTGTCGCGGATCTGCTTGCCGTCGCCGAAGATCGTGAAGGGCTTGCCCAGCGTGGCGGCGACGCAGAACCAGGCGATCCAGCCCTGGTCCTCGATGCCGAACTGCCGGGTCCCGTAGATGCACGACTGGCGGAAGGCGACCGTCTTGAGGTCGTAGATCCGGGCGTAGTCGCGCACGTACTGGTCGCCGGTCCCCTTCGAGCAGCCGTAGGGGCTGTGGAAGTCGAGCGGCTCGTGCTCGTCGACGCCCTGGGGCAGGTCCTCGTAGGCGTAGCGGCCGTCGCGCTCGACGACCTTGACGTGCTCGAGGTTGCCGTAGACCTTATTGGTCGAGCTGTAGAAGACGGCCGGCTTGCCCTCGCCGGCGGTGCGGACGGCCTCGAGCACGTTGAAGGTGCCCAGGGCGTTGATCTCGAAGTCGTTGCGGGGGTCGACCACGCTGGTCGTCACGGCGACCTGCGCGGCGAGGTGCAGGACGACGTCGGCGTCGCTGTGCTTGGCGACGACGTCGCGGATCGAGTCATACTCGCGGATATCCGCCTTGATGAAGTCGTTGATCCCCTGATCCCGCAGCCAGGCGAGATTCATGTCCGCGCCCCGGCGGCTCAGGTTATCCACGACCACGACGTGGTGGCCTTCCTGGTGGAGTCTCGCCGCGGCGTGGCTACCGATGAATCCGGCCCCACCGGTGATGATCCACTTACGCTGTCGAGCCGACGGCTTCATACAAATGGCTCCATTGTTCTGCCAGGCGACTGCGGTCAAAGTGCGTGACGGTGGCTTCTCTGCCGGCTACCCCCAACCCTCGCCGCAGGACCGGGTCGACGACGAGCCGGTCGATCGCTTCGGCGAGCGCGGCCGGATCCCTGGGGGGACAGCCGAGCGCGGACACTCCATCCTCGAACAACTCGGCCGCCCCGCCGTCGCTCACGGCGATGACGGCGCGGCCGCAGGCCATACCCTCTACGATCACCCGGCCGAATGGTTCGGGCCTCGTGCTTGCATGGACGACGACATCCAATCCCCGGAATACCCGGGCGGGGTCGGTCTGATGCCCCACGAAGCCGATCCGGCCGACGATCCCGAGGCTTTCGGCCTTCGCCTTCAGGCCCTCGAGGGAGACTTGAGAGCCCTGCGTCCGATAGATCGGTCCTCCTACAATGTAGAACCGACTCGGCCGTTTTGCCGGAATTCTGGCGATTGCATCGAGAAAAACGTCGTGCCCTTTCCAGACAGCATAGGTCGCGACCAGGCCGACGCGCACCGTCCCCTCGGGGGCCGGCGGGAGCCCCGCCTCGCGGTCGAGCCAGGCCGGATCATCCGCGCCTGGGCCTTCGGGGGAGAAGTGGTTCAGGTCCAGGGCGTTGTAGATCGTGCCGACCTTCACCCTGTCGCCGAGCACCGCGCGGGCGTCGTCGGCGACCGACTTCGACACGGCCACCGCCGAGATCGAGCGCCGGGTCGAGGCCCTCAGCAGCTTCACCATCATCGGGCGATTGCTGAGGTACTCGTGCAGGTGCCAAATTAAAGGGACGCCCCGAGAGACGGCCCAGGCCGCCAGGACGTGCGCCTTCATCCCATTCGTCTGGACGATGTCGGGGGCTTCCCTGCGGATCAGGTGTTTCAGGCTCGCCAGGTAAGACATCGACGCGAGCCCGACGGAGCCGAGGCGAGCCGCCTTGGCCAGCGGCCCCTTGTTCTTCTGCCCGGCCTGCCCTTCCTTGCCCCCGGCGTCCCCCATGCCGGCGAGCGAGGCCGGATATGGCAGGGCCTCGCAGGGGATCCCCATGCCGACGATGGCCGTCTTGAGCGGGCCGTCGTCCCCCAGGATGACCTTCAACTCCCAGGACGGCCTCGCCTCGCGGACCTGAGCCAGGATGTCGAGCAGGCACATCTCGGCGCCGCCGATGGTGCCCACGGGGTTGATGTAGAGGATCTTCAAAGGGGGTCTCGGAAGGGAAAGGTCCTGGCTCGGGCCGTTTGTTTCGCGACGCCAGCGTCGCGGCAATGAAATAAGGGAGGAGTCCCCGGTTCCAGGTCGCGTCGGGATCGAATCGGGTCGGGTCGAAGCGAAGGGGCCTCGACCCGCCCCCTTTGGGTCTGTCGCGGAGAACCGGGTCGGGCCGGGGGTCAGCGGGGATTCGTGCCGACGATCCGGGGGCCCGTCGTGCGGGCGGGCGCCGGGGCCAGGGGCTCCTCGACGACCAGCCAGGAGAGGATGCGGAGCTCGAGGAAGGCGAGGGCCAGCGCGATGACCGGCATCACGAGCCCGGCCATGTCGTGGGCGATCTTCTCCCCCGTCTCGTGGCCGAACTTGTGGTAGCACCAGGCCGTCGCCACGATCCGGATGATGTTCGCGATCAGGGCGATCGGGATCGCGCTCAGCATCAGGGTGATCCGCTCCCAGAGGGGCCTCGGGATCAGGATGACCATTGCCGTGATCAGCGTGATGAAGCTCAGGAGCATCGAGAGCCCGTTGCAGGCCTGGGCGACCTCGAGCGGCTCGGCCCCGATGATGATCACGTTCCCCTCGGCGAAGACCGGCAGGTTCATGACCTGGAGCACCGTGATGCTGCCGAGCGTCGCCACGCGCTGGAGCGGGTCGGCGAGGATCGAGTTGATGCTCGGCGGCAGGGGGAGCATGAACAGCAGGAACGCCAAGGCCGGCCAGGCCACCTTGAAGAGGTGCCAGCCGCCGACGGCGAGCGTCAGGCAGGCGATCACCAGCGGGAAGGTCGCGTTCTCGATGTACTGCTCGTTCCACTCATAGAGCGGATACCGCAGGGCCAGGACCGCCAGCAGGAGGCCGAAGCCGATCGCGCTCGGCTTCATCTTCGCCCGGTCGAGCTTGTGCCGGCGGGACCAGAAGATCATCAGGGCGATGGGCACGACCAGGAAGCCGAACGACTGGTTCGGGTCGCGGATCCAGCGATCCACGATCCCGACGATGTTCGACGCGTAGGACCAGCCCAGCACCGGCGCGATCAACAGCAGCGCGACTCCGTCCGATACGCTTGGCTTCCATGGCTCGGAGACGTTGACCGGAACCGTCGTCACGACTGCTCCTCCCGTGGCTCTCTTATCGCCGATGATGCCGACCCCCGGCCCGCCGACGAGGCGGGCCAGCCCGGACCCCCGGTCGAACGGAAACTCGGCCCGTCGACCCCCGCGATCCGAACCGGCATCAAGGCCGCTTAATTAGTTGATATACACGATCAGGCGCGGCCGTTCAATCGTTCCGGAAAGATCGCCCCGCCCGCACGTAAGTCCTTAGCTACCTTTAATAAACCATTCTAGGTCGCGCGGGACCGCGCGGCCAGACAGGATGGGCCGCAGTAGGCCTCGTGTCGCTTTTCGGCAACCTCGGGCCGCAGGGGCGGGGCCCGGCGCTCAAGCTTCGGGGTCGGGGGAGCCGTTGGCTGCCCCGCCGCCGACGTAGGCGTAATAGCCGCCGTAGGACGAGGACTCGGACGACTTGACGCCGTTGACGACGGCCCCGATCACGGGGACGCCCACGGATGTCAGCCGGCGCTGGGCACGCTCGACGGCGTTGAACCGGCTGTTGTCGTAGCGGACGGCCAGGACCGCGCCGTCCATCCAGCGCCCGATCATGAGGGCGTCGGGGACGGGGAGCACGGGGGAGGCGTCGACGAGGATCATGTCGAAGCTCTCCCTGGCCTGGGCGAGCAGGCTGCCGAGCCCGTTCCCCTGGAGCAACCGGCTGGGGTCGATCCGGGGGCTGCCGGCCGGCAGGAAGTGGAATCCGCCCGCCGCGTCGATCACCTTGATGACCTGCTCGGCCTCGACCTCGCCCCTCAGGACGTTGATCAGGCCCTCGCTCTCGGTGCTGTCGAGCATCCGGGTGAGCGTCGGGTTCCGCAGGTCGGCGTCGATGAGAAGGGTCATGAGCCCGGCGTTGACGCAGCGCTCGGCGAGCTGGGCGGCCAGGGTGGTCTTCCCCTCGCTGCCGCAGGCGCTGGTGATCAGGAAGCAGTGGCGGTTGCGGCCCCAGGGGTCGGGCCTGGCGCAGAGCGTGACGCGGAGGTGGTCGAGGCTCTGCACGAACTCGTCGAGCAGGCGCTGGGCCCGGTCCTCCTCGCGGCTGCCGGGGAGCCCCACCGCCCTGACGACGGGCAATGGGGGGACGACGCCGAGCACCTGGAGCTTCGCCCGACTCGGCAGGTCGTCGGGGTCGGCGACCCGCCCCGCCCGGCTCTCCAGCAGGACGAAGAGGGCGAGCGCGATGAGGAAGACCCCCGGCGGGGTCATCATGATCATCTTGGTCCGGTTGCCGCCATTGGGGCCGACGGCCTTGGCGGGGAACTCGCGGCGGACCCGCGCGATCGGGTTGCGGGCCTCGTGCTCGAGCTGGTTCAGGTTGTCCTCGACCTTGTGCAGGACGCTCGCGGCCCGCTCGGCGTCATACTGGGCGATCGAGAGCTGGAGCGACTCGGTCCCCGCCTGCCGGCTCCGCAGCTTCATGTTGCCGAGCTGGGTCTTGAGGTGCTCCTCCTGCTTGGAGAGCGTCACGAACTCGCGCTCGGCCTGGGCGAGGACCCGCTCCTGCTCCTTGTCGCCGATCCCGATGCCCGAGCTCAGGTCGCGCTCGATCTGGGGCCGGAGCTTGGCCTTCAGGCTCGCCTCCTGCTTCCTGAGCGTGGCGAGGTTCCTGGCCTGGTGCTGGTAGGCGAGGTCCATCTTGTTGGCCGTCTTGCGGCGCATGTGCTCCATCTGCAACTTGACCCGCTCGATCTCGGCCTGGATGCTGGCCATCTTCGGGTGCGACTCGATCGAGTCCTCGACGGCGGCCTTCAGGGCCTCCCCGTCGGCCGGGCGGGCCGGGTCGAGCTTCTCCCCCCGGAGGAACTCGAGCTCGGCCTGGGCGCTGACGCGCTCCATCTCGACCTTCGCGAGCTGGTCGCTCAACTGCCGGTAGTCGTCGCTGGTGACCGAGTTCTTGTCCTTGAGCCCGTCGATGTCGGCCGCGCCGATCTGGTCGCTGAGGTTCTTCCACTCGACCCGCTTCTGGTCGAGCTCGACCTTCCGCTTATCGATTTCCTTGCGGAGCTGCTCGATGCGCTGCTTCGTCTCCTCGTCCGTCATGTTCGAGACGCTCTTGACGTAGGCGTCGAGGACGGCGTTGACGATGTCGGCGCACTCGTTGGCGACCGTCGAGGTCATGCTGATCTCGATGAAGCTCTGCTTGGGCAGGATGTTGACGCGGACGCAGCCCCGGATGGTCTGCTCGACGTCGGAGGCCCCCTGGAGCCTCGGGTACCGATAGAGCTCGGGGTGCTCGGTGAGGGCCAGGCCGATGACGACCGGCGTGAGCACCGAGTTGGCCTGCATCTCCTTGAACTCGGTGTAGTCGAGCGTGGCGCCGCTGTTCCTGACGGTGTAGAGCGACTGCTCGCCGGGCTCGACCCGGACGCGGCCGACGGCCTCGTACGTGGGCTTGATCCGCGTCTTCGCCATGAAGATGCCGACGCCCGAGCCGACGGCCCAGAGCAGGAGGATCTGCCACCAGTGCCTGCGGAAGGCGCGGAGGATCAGCTTCGGCGAGATCTTGGGCCGCGACGGCCCCCCACCGTCGCCGTCGTCGTCCTGGTAAGCGGCCATCGGCCGGAGGCCGGCCCGGTACGATGTCGGCAGGTGGGGGTGGGGATCATCCAGGGGCGTGCTCATCGGGCGGCTCCCTCGGCGGTCTTGGCGGAAGGCGCGACGGGGGGCGGGGTCGAGGCGCCCTGGCCGACATCCCGCGCCAGGCGGGCCTCGATCACGGGGAGCAGGAGCCTGAGGAACTCCTCATTGGGATTGTCGATATCGCGACGCTCCTTGGGGGTCAAGGTCCGGGCCACGTGGACCTTGAACATGCCCGGGATCCGCTCGAACTCCTTGTGCTTCACGAGGTCGGGCGACCACTTGCCGTTGTATCGCCACGAGTAGATGACCTCCTGGAGCGCCGACTGCCCCCCCTCTCCCTTCGCGTAGACGAGGCTGCGGAAGGGGAGCTCCTCCTTGCCGACCTTGATCATCACGGTCTTGGCGTCGCCGGCCTCGGTGAACCCGGCGTTCGGGTAGCAGACCTCGGGCCTGTGCAGGAAGACCTCCGACGAGGGCCCGTAGAGGACGATCGCCTCGAGCGAGGCCCCGGTGGTCTGATCCGTATATCGACGGGTGATGATGTCGGTCGCGCCCGAGACCCGCACGATCAGGGGGTCGAGCGTGACGGGCTTGCCGGTCCAGGTCCCGATCTTCATCGGCAGGGACTCGAGCGGGAACGGCGAGTCCCTCGCGTCCCTGAGGACCCCGGCCAGGCGCCTGGACTGCCACCAGCGGACCCCGCCGGAGCCCGCCAGGAGCAGGCAGACCAGGCCGAGGCTCAGCCAGAATCCCAAGTTGCTCGGCCGCCGGCCCGCCCCGGGGGTGGGGGCCGCCGGGCCGGTATCCGGTCTCACGGCTTCGTCGGTGATGCTCATGGCCAACCCGTCATCGCCCAGGTGTTTCAATCAAGACAGGACGTCGCGTGCGAGCGTAACGCCCATGATAAGCATAGGATCACTTTCGGGCACCATGATCCGATCGTGCGATCGGGGTCATTTTTCCGGCCCGAGGCCTATCCGTCCAAGCCGTATCTCGTCCGAAGTTGGACAGGCGCAGGGCGCCGGCGGAGAAGGGGTTCGACGGCCCCGGCAAACGTGTCCTACAATCGAAAAAAGGTCGTCGATGATGCGTCCCTGCCAGTATCATGGAGGTTCGCCATCGACAGCACAAGGGCGGTTCATCTCGGGCCCGGGCGGACACGCCAAATCGTGCCGAGGACCGAGACGCCCCCCGAGATCGCGTTGAAATTTCGCAACATCGCCCTCCCTCCTGATCTTCGGGCCGCCCGATTCGTGTAGGGTGGCTAATCATTAGTAAACGCTCGGCCTTAATGGGTCTCTTCCACCGCCAGCGACGTGGCCGCGATGGGTGACCGGCGGCCGGCTCCGAGGGTATTTTCGGCCATGAGTAGCAGCAATCGCCCCGTGAGACGGCGGCTCAACCTCCGCGCCCTGGTCGTCATGGTGATCGCCCTGGTCGTCATCGTCGGGGGCTTCTTCGGATACCGGGCCTATCGCCAGAGCCACGAAGGGGCGATGTACCTCAGCGAGGCCAAGAAGCGGCTCGAATTAGACCAGCCTAATCTTGCCATCCAGTACCTCAACCGCTACCTCGAGATCAACGGGGACGACGCCGACGCGCTCGACATGAAGGCCAAGATCCTGGCCGACAGCGCCCGGAACGTCGAGGAGGCGATCGCCGCCCTGCCGATCCACAACCAGGTCCTCGGCCTCGACGCGAAGAACCCGAAGCGGCAGGAGACCCGCAAGCGGCTGGTCGAGCTGACCCTCAAGATCCCAGGCCGGGAGCGCGCGGCCGAGACCCTCGCCCGGGAGCTGATCGAGAAGGGGGGCGGCAACGACCCGAGGGCCCACTGGCTGCTCGCCACCGCGATCTCCTCGGGGCGGGTCGACGGCGACATGGACGCCTTCAAGGAGTCGGCCGCCGAGCTGGAGAAGGCCCTGAAGCTCGCCCCGGATGACGTGGACGTCGCCGAGCAGCTCGCGACCCTCGAGCGCGACAAGCTGAACGACGCAGCCAGGGGCAAGCAGGTGCTCGACAACATGGTCAACGGCCTGGCCAAGGCCCCGGCCAAGCTCGCGCTGGCGCACCTCGCCCGCGCCCGCTACTTCGCCTCGGGCGGGCAGCTCGACCGGGGTGCGGAGGAGATCGAGAAGGCGCTCAAGGCCAACCCCGACGACCTCGAGGTCCGGCTCATGGCCGCCGACGCCGCCAACCAGCGCGGCGACACGGCCGCGGCCCACAGGCACCTCGACGCCATCCCCAAGGCCAACCGCAACGAGCTGCGGATCAAGCTCCTCGAAGGCATGGTCGAGCTGAACGAGCGCCGGCCCGACGCCGCGATCGAGAGCTGGCGGACCGGCCTGATCCAGACCGGAGGCAGCAACGCCGACCTCACCTGGCGGCTCGCCCAGGTCCTGCTCGAGATGGGGCGCGTGGAGGAGGCCGAGCCCCTCATCGCCCAGTACCGACGCCTCTCCGGCGGCGACGAGCCCGACTTCTACTTCAAGTATCTGAGCGCCTACGCCCTGCTCGTCCGCGACCGCGCCAACGAGGCCATCAAGGACCTGGAGGCGATCCGCTACAAGGCCCCCAAGGGGCTGGAAGGGCGGCTCTTCCACCTGCTCGGGCAGGCCTATGAGAAGGTCAGCGACACGGCGAAGGCCCTCCAGGCCTACCGCCAGGCGACCAAGGCGAACTCGCACTGGAGCACCCCCTGGATCGCGATCGCCAACCTCGAGGGGAACGAGCACCTGGCCGAGGCCCGCCGGACGCTCGAGCAGGGGTTGGCCCTCAGCCCGGGCGACCCCGCCCTCTCGATCAACCTGGCGCTCGTCGTCCTGCGGCAGCAGCTCCTGATCGCCAAGGAGGACCGGAACTGGGGGAACGTGGAGAAGGTCCTGGAGGTCGCCCACAAGCTCGCCCCCAGCTCGGCCGAGGTCGCGCTCGTCGAGGCCGACTACTACCTCGCGTCCGACCGGCCCGACGACGCCATGCGGGTCCTCAAGGACATGAGCAAGAAGAACGACCGCTCGTCGCCGCTCTGGATCGCCCAGGCGAACCTCCTGAACCGGCTCGGCAGGACCTCCGAGGCGCTCGAGGCCGTCCGCCAGGGGCTCGCCAAGATCCCCGACGCCGGCCTCTACGTCATCAGGGCCTCGATCTTCCTCTCCCAGGGGCACATCAAGGAGGCGAGGAGCACCCTGCTCGACAGCCTGAGCCGGGTCGCCGCCGAGCAGCAGTACCAGATCTGGAAGGCCCTGGGCGAGCTCTACACCAACCAGGCCGACTTCCCCAACGCCCGACATGCCTACGAGGAATGGGCCAGGCTCCAGCCGAATAGCGCCCAGCCGAGGATCGCGCTCTTGAACCTGGCGATCCGCCAGGGGGACGAGGCCGCGATGAAGGCCGAGATCGAGGCCATGCGGAAGATCGGCGGTGAGGACGCGCCCTACTGGCGGATCGCCAAGGTCGAGTCGCTCCTGCGGGACCGCAGCGGCGAGCCCCCCGACCCCGCCCAGCAGGCGGCCGGGTTCACCGAGGCCGGCCGGATCATCGCCGAGATCCAGGCCCAGCAGCCCCACTCCCCCACCGGCTACGTGCTCGAGGGGCAGCTCCTGGAGAAGCAGGGCAAGACCGACGAGGCCATCGCCGCCTACAAGAAGGCCAGCACCAAGCGAGGGGGCAGCATCGCCATGGGCCCGCTCGTCCAGCTCCTCGTCCGCGAGGGGCGCGACGACGAGCTGACCAGGCTCCGCAGCTCCTCCCCCCTGACCACGGCCGACTTCGAACGCCTGGCCACCGCCCAGGCCCTCCAGGCGGGGGACAAGGCCCGCGCCGAGCACCTCGCGAACATGATCGTGCAGGGGGATCCCAAGGCCCTCGACCTCCGCGTCTGGCAGGCCCAGGTCCTCGACAAGCTCGGCAAGCCGAAGGACGCCGAGGCCTCGCTCAAGAAGCTCGTCCAGCAGCACCCCGACTCGCCGACCGCCCTGCTCCAGCTCCTGATGCTCCAGGCGAGCCGGAAGGAGATGAAGGACGCCCGCGAGACGATCGAGATGATCCGCGGCCGGGTCAAGTCGAACCGGCCCGAGCTGCTGATGGCCCAGTGCTTCCGGGCGATCGACGACTTCGACCAGGCCGACAACCAGCTCCAGGCCGCCCTGAAGAAGTACCCCGAGGACCTCTCCGTCCTCTCGGCGGCGGTCAAGCTCTACGAGCAGATGGGGCGCATCGGCGACGTCGAGGCCGCGCTCCGGCAGATCCTCAAGGTCGACCCCCAGCTCTCCTGGGCGACCCGGACCCTGGCCCTCAGCCTGGCCAACCACCCCGGCGACCGCGCCGCCTGGGACGAGGCGGTGAAGCTGATCGGGGCCTCCTCCCGATCCGACGACAGCCCCGACGACCGCATGACCCGCGCCCAGATCCTCGCCAAGGGGCCCGACCTCAAGACCAGGCAGGACGCGGTCGTGATCCTCGAGGAGCTCGCCTCGGAGCTCCCCAACGCGGCGATCGTCCACGAGACCCTGGCCCGGCAGCTCAGCGACCTCGGCCAGCTCGACAAGGCCAGGCCCCACGCCGAGAAGGCCGCCGGCGAGAACGCGAGCCCCGACACGATCCTCTTCTACGCCGGCATCCTCTACGGCCTCAAGGCGTATGACGAGGCCGACCGCCAGCTCGACCGGCTCACGAGCCTCGACCCCAACAACCTCGCCGTCGCCGAGCTGAAGGCCAAGGCCCTCATCGGCAAGGGGCAAGGCAAGGAAGGGGCGGCCCTGCTCGAGAAGGCGTTCAACGCCCGGCAGCCGGGGCCCGAGACGGTCGCCCTCGGCGAGAAGCTGAGCGGCCTCCTGCTCCGGATGTCCCAGCCCGAGGCGGCCGAGCGCGTCGCCAGGCGGATCGGCACCATGAGCCCGAAGGGGGCCGCCGTCTGCGCCATGTTCCTCGGCGGCCAGGGGAAGAACGACGAGGCCGCGACCTTCCTCCAGAAGGCCGCCCAGGGGGGGGCCCCCGGCGACGCCGGGGAGGCCGCGATGACCCTCGCCTTCGCCCCCAAGCCCGACCCGCGCTGGGTCGGCCTGGCCGACCAGTATCTGGCCCAGGCCCTCAAGGTCAAACCAGACGCCCCGAATCTTCTCCAATCTTTGGCGAGAGTGCGGTATCTTCAAGGGAAGTACCCGGAGCAGATCGCCCTCTTCCGCAACCTGCTGAAGAGCAAGCCGAACGACCGGATGTTCCTCAACGACATGGCCTGGACACTCTCGGAGAACCTCGACCAGCCGAAGGAAGGCCTGGAGCGTGCCAACGAGCTGATCGACCGCGTCGGCGGCCAGCCCTACCTGCTGGACACCCGCGGCGTGATCCTCACCCGTCTGGGACGGTACGACGAGGCGATCAAGGACCTCGAGGCGGCGTCCAACGCCGTCCCCAACGGTCCCTTCCTCTACCACCTAGCGCGTGCCTACTTGAAGAAGGGGAACAACGAATCGTTCCAGAAGACTCGCGCCCGGACCAAAGAAGCCGGGCTCCGGCCGGACCAGCTCCAAGCCTCGGAGCGGGCCGACTGGGACGAGGTCATGGGACGCTGATCGGCCGCCCGGCCCGAAGGGGCCGGCGGGGGAGATTCGGTTGACGCAGGTTCACGACGATCCGCGAGAGACGATCAGCGACGGCACCCTCTGGGTCGAAGGGGAATTCCTCCTCCGGATCCGGGGGGGCGGGCCGGGGCCCGACCGCACCGTCCGCATCGACCGCCCCTTCGCGGTCGTCGGCTTCGGCCCCGACGCCGACGTCCGGATCTACGACCGGGGGGTCGCCGCCCTGCACGCCTATCTCCACCTCGACCGCCGAGGGCTCTACGTCATCGACCTCCTCAGCCGGGGGGGGACGCTCGTCTCCACCACCGGCGAGATGGCCGGCTGGCTCGCCCCCGGCGACCACTTCGAGGTCGCCGGGACCCGCGTCGAGCTGCTCCGGATCGAGCTCGACGGCCACCCGGTCTCCCCCTCCCCCTGCGACGAGGACCCGCTCGCCCCGGTCGAGCCCGGCGGCCTCATCCCCGTCCGCCTCGAGCCCGAGGCCGGGCGCGACGCGGACCTCCCCTGGGATCTCGGCTCCGAGCTGATCTTCGTCGGGCGGGCCCCCGGCTGCGGCATCACCTTGAAGGACGAATCGGCGTCGAGGATCCAGGGGGCCTTCTTCCGGACCCCGACCGACGCCTACTACGTCGACCTCTCGAGCCAGTCCCCCTACACCAACGGCGAGCGCTTCCGCCGCGCGACCCGCCTCGAGCCCGGCCATCGCCTGGCCTTCAGCTCCCATTCGTACGTCGTCCAGGTCGAGCCCGCCCTTCACGAGGTCGACGAGCCGGAACTCCCCGAGTTCCCGCCGAGGCCCGGTGCGACCCCGACTCCGTCCCCGGCCTCCTCGGAGCCTCCCGCGCCCGAGCCGACCGAGGCCCCCGCGCTGGTGGCGCGGGTGATCCACCCGGAGGTCGAGCAGTTCCGCGGCCAGTTCGACGACGAGGGCACGCTCAACGGCCACGCCAACGGCCAGGCCGGTGCCACTGGTGGCCACGCCAACGGCACGGAGCTGGCGGTCCCCGAGGCGAGGGACGCCCTGCTCGCCTGGATGGTCGAGACCGTCCGCGACTCCAAGAATCAGAACGCCGAGCTCCAGCGCACCCTGGGCCTCCTCCTCCAGAAGATCCAGGACGACAACGCCCGCCTGATGGAGGCGCACCTCTCCCGCCTCGAGGCGATGGACCGGGAGATCTCGGCCCTCCGCTCCGAGCTCTCGCGCCAGGCCGGCCAGATCGGCACCGACGCGAAGTCCATCGCCGCCTTGCCCCCCCCTCCCCTCGCCCCGCCGCTCCGGATCCCGCGCCCCGCCGAGTCTCACCCGACCCCGGACGACTCCGCCGCCTCCGCGAACTGGCTCCTCGACCGCGTCAGCCAGCTCGAGGAATTCGACCCCGTCAAGCGCTCCGCCTGGAAAGAATGGCTCGGCCAGTTCACCACCTCCCGGCGCTGAACGTCTCCCGATCAGGCCGACGGGTTTCGGCACTCGCCTGCGGTCGTGAACGCGCCTGGATTCCAGGCCCATGGACCTCCCGCGCGGACCGGGATCGGGTAGGATCGAGATACCTGGCCGCGACCCGATATCTTCACATCTCGAAGAGGCACGGCCTTCCTCGTCCTTGCAGGGAGCCGGCGGATGGCGAGACTCTCGATCCTCGGGATGCTGATCCTGATCGCGCTGGTCGCGGTCGTCCTCGCGATGTTCGTGCGTCTGGGCGATGAGGCGGCCTTCTACGTCGCCGGGCCGATCCTGGGATCGCTGCTCGGTGCCCGGGGCTATCGCCTCGACCGCTGGGCGTTCGTCAAGGGCGGGGCCGTCGGCGGCCTCTGCCAGGGCCTCGTCGCCTTGCTGGTCCTGAAGCACGGCTATCCCTTCCAGGACCCGGCGATGATGACCGGCACCCTCTTCCTCGCCGCGATGGCCGTCCACCTGACGATGGGCCTCGGCCTCGGCCTCCTCCTCTCCCTGGCCTTCCGCCAGACGCTCCCCCGCGTCAACATATCAACGTCGGCCGGAGATAACGCCTCGGCATTCCTCCCCCTCGATCGCCCCGAAGCATGATCCCGGAGCCTCGTCGCTCGCCGGTTCACCACCTCCCGGCGATGAGGATTTACCCGAGACGCCCCGATCAGTACGAGTCGGAACCGACGACCTCGCCGCCGGCTCGAGTGGCCAGCGCACTGAACGTCATCGGGGCGATATGGGACTTGATGAATCTCACCGACCCGTCGCAGAAGAGGAAGTTGCACCCGCCGGGATGCATGCTCCAGAATCCGTCCGCCCCCGCCCCGGGCGAGTTGGGCATGTTGCCCGCGGGGACGGCCCCGAGGAGAATGTCGGATTTCGGGCCGGTGCGACCCAGCACCATGAACATGGCGGACGCGCAGGATTCCACCGGCCATCCGGCCTTCGTGCAGAGGATGAAGACCGGGTCCGCCACTCCAACCCAGGTCGCATCGGCGACATTCCGCGAACGCTCCCCGATCATCAAGGTCGTAGACGTCCCATCGCGGAGATCCCGGGCCGACACCCGGCTGTTGAGATAGAAGACCCCATCGCCCTGGGCGGCCTGCTCGCTCCCCCCCTTGACGGCCATCTCACCGGCCGAGGCGACATACTGTCCCGGCGCCAGATCCTCGAGGCCGGCGATCGGCTGGACGATGTATCCCGAGCTCACGGGGCCGTCGCCCCCGGAACTCGGGCAGAGAAATGCGGTTAGGCGAGTCCCTATGACCGTCTCATTAGCTGAATTTACATACGACAACATCTGGTTGACGGCGTTATACAGGGCCCCCTGCTCCAACCCTCCCAGGAGGCGTTCGCCCCAGGCCCATCCCGGCCCGACGAATCCCACTGCCGGTTTCTCGAGCGAGAGGCCCGAGGGGAACTGGCCGTGAACGTCGTGGTATCCGTGGAGCGCGAGGCCGATCTGCTTCAGGTTGTTCTGACAGTTGGCCCGTCGAGCCATTTCTCGCGCCGACTGCACCGCGGGCAGTATCAGCGCGATCAAAAGGCCGATGATCGCCACGACGACCAATAGCTCGATGAGAGTGAAACCCCGAAGGCCCGTCGAAAGTCGGATACGTCGCATGCCGAGGCTCCCTCCCCGATACCACGAAGGAACTCCATCCGGCCGATACTAACAAGTCCGGGAATCCTGTCGAGTCACTTGGGAGCGGCCCAAGGATGAGGTAACGCCTCGACCTTGTCCGTCCTCACGGAGACGCCAGGGCGGGACGTCCCTTGGCCTCGCGACGCGAACGATGTGTCAAAATCTGTGCGCATCCCTCGCCGACGCGTGACGAGCCCATCGATCGAGCCCGATAACCCGCCCCACCGGTCCCCGCGATTCCCCTGGCAGGCTCGGCCGAGATCCGCGGACGCTGTGCGCAAGGGTGTGATAATCCGTTGGCATGTTGCACGCACGCTTGTAAGCCAAACCTGGCCTTGGCCGGGCGAGGGCGATGGATCTCTTATTTTAGCGATCAGTTGGACTCCAATCACATGCGATCCTGTCACCTATGCAATTTTGTGCCCGGAAACAACGATATCATTAGTTTTACAAAATTAGAAGGATAACCGTTCGCGGGGAAATGCCGACGCACACCGAATTGATTCGCGGTTGTAAGCCTTTGAGAATTCAAGTTTTCAAGGTAGATGCCGGCGGACGATTTAGCGGGGCCCTCGACACGGTCATCGTCACGGTTTGTAGATAGGTGACACTCTTTTGAACACATTGGTGTCCGCACGTCTAACACCAACTTAGCAAATGGGACAGGAGCATTGTTTTCTTTTGAATTCTTTGTGTTAGGATGTCTCGGTTCCTTCTCAGGCCAACGGCCGTTTCTCCCGTTTCGCCCCAGATGACGTGCGTTCCACCGCATCCGCCCCGGCTCCGGGAGCGTGCATGCAGATGTGAAAACTCTTATCACGCAACTATCCTTCTCAGGAGAGGTGAGCCATGAGACGAGGGTCGCGGCGCGGCTTTACCTTGATCGAATTGCTGGTGGTGATCTCCATCATCGCGGTCCTGATCGCGCTCCTCCTGCCGGCCGTCCAGGCCGCGCGCGAGGCGGCACGGCGGGCCCAGTGTGTCAATAACCTCAAGCAGCTCGGCCTCGCCTGCCATAATTACAATGACATCATGAATTCATTGCCGGCGAACCTGTATCTGCATCCCGCCTACTCGACGGCCACGTATAACTGGAATAATTCCAGCTGGCTCGTGATGGTCCTGCCGCAGATGGAGCAGATGGCGCTCTATAATGCGATCAATTTCAATTTCATGTGGGGCGTGAACAACGTGGGGTGGCCGGGCTCGATGGCGCTGGGCCAGCAGAACTCCACGGTGCGGGTGACTGTGCTCAACTCGCTCGCCTGCCCCTCGGATCCCAGCCCGAAGACCGACACGACGAACGCCGACGAGATCAATACCGACCTGGCGGCCGGCACGTCGTACGTGGGCAACCTCGGCGACAACTGCCTGGCCTGCAACACGCCCAATGGCTCGACCACGGTCATGTTCTGCGCCGCGCAGGGTTATAACTGCCGGGGGGCCCAGCTCGGCGATCCGTCCGCGGGTGCCGCCACGGTCCCCCCGCCCCCGTCCACGGGGAGCGGCATCTTCTGGCGCGAGTGTTCGGGCGTGCCCCTGGCCCAGATCACCGACGGCACCTCGAACACGTTCCTGGCCGGCGAGCAGATCATGAAGGTCACCCTGTGGAACGCCTGGGTCGAGGCGAACCAGTGCGTCGCGTCCACGGCCGTGCCGCTGAACTACCTCGCCCCCGGCGTCAGCATCAGCGGCGCCGGCAGCACCGTGACCGCCACGGGCGCGTCCGACGTCGGCAGTTGGACCCACTGGTACAGCTTCCGCAGCATGCACCCCGGCGGCGGGAACTTCCTGCTCTGCGACGGCTCCGTGAAGTTCATCAAGAGCTCGATCAACATGGCCACCTATCAGGCCTTGAGCACCCGTGGGGCCGGCGAGATCGTCTCGTCGGATTCCTATTGATCGGCCGGTCCCGTTCGCTTCAACTCGTCACCATCGGGGCCGCGTCTGAGACGCCAATCGATCCGGCGCGGCCCGCCCTTTCTCGCGGAGATTTGACCTTGAAGACGCCAGCCTCCAGGGCCAACGGGGCGCGGCCACTCCGTCAATCCGGGCTCGCCCTCGCCTTCACCTTCACCGCGTTGATCCCCGTCGCCTGCGGCCCATCGGGTCCCGAGTTGGCCAAGGTCACGGGCACGGTCACGTATCAAGGGAAGCCCGTCCCGAAGGGGAGGATCACGTTCGTCTCCACGCAGGAGGGGGGCCGGAACGCCACCGGCGAGCTCGGCAGCGACGGCAGCTACCGCCTCCAGACCGAGAACCCCGGCGACGGTGCCCTCCTCGGGAACTACAACGTCACGATCTACGCCCACGACGAGCCGATCCTCGACTACATCCCGCGCAAGCCCGTGAAGCCCAAGATCCTGACCCCCGAGAAGTACGAGAAGCCCGACACCTCCGGCCTGAGCCGGAAGGTCAAGAGCGGGTCGAACACCTTCGACTTCGACCTGACGGATTAGCGCGAAGCACACTCACCGCGACGTCGGACGCAGTCGCCGGCACGATCGAGGTCGTGCCGCGACGATCCGATGGCGGCAGTTCTCCCGGCCAGTCCTTCTCGCAGGCGCTAGCCGCAATGCCCCCTGAGTTAAGGCCGTCTGTCCCGTTGTTTCGTCCCTCGGCCGATCCATTGCGGCCCTTGATTTTGGACGAAGGACCTCGCTTGAAGCATATGCATAACCTTACTTCAGGGGCATCTTTGGGTAGCCGCGATTGGCACAATCGGGGTCGCGCAGCGACAGGAGGCGAATTGCAGTCCGATCCGGCTGTTTCGCGGATGCCCGTGTTCGATCCCCGAAAATCGAAGTCGCCCTCGCGAACGGTCGAGGCTTCGGATCGGATGACCACGGGTGGGACAACACGGGAACGGCGAAGCGGCGACCCGATGTTCGCTAGTTGGGTATAATCCCGCCGGCTTTAACCCATGACTTGCACCAATTGCAATCGCAGGCAACCCATCCGAGTCCTCTCCTTCCAGCCGACTCACTCGTCTGCAAGTCAGCCTTCACCCAGGACCAGGGTCGGCGTGCGGCGTCCTGCCATTTCTTCGCCATCTGGTCATGGTATCGCGCGCTCGCCTCATCCTTGGCGAGACCACGTGGATTATTGAAGGCGTCGATGCAGATCCCGCGTGCCCCCGCGGCCTTGGCGTCGTGAAATCGCCCCTTCTCGACACAATGCTCGGACCAAGCCTCCCATTGCCTCCGCTTGACTTCACCCCCGAGTAGCAGTGCGAAGGCTGCCACAATCGCCATCATTCGCCACACGGTCAGACGCGGCTTTGGGAGCTTCATACGGCGGTCCCCTTGACTTTATCGATGGGCCGAGCCTCGGGAAACCGCCGATCCTGGGCGATGGACGGCTCGCGTTACTTGATCACGGCCGGCAGGGGCTTGCCCTCGGGGTAGAACTTCATCGAGACCGAGTTGACGCAGTGGCGTGTGTTCTTATCGGTGAATCTTTCCCCGACGAAGACGTGGCCGAGGTGTCCGCCGCAGTTCTTGCAGAGGATCTCGGTGCGATCGCCGTCGGCGTCGGTTTCCTTCCTGACCGCGTTGGGGATCTCGTCGTCGAAGCTCGGCCAGCCGCAGTCGCTGGCGAACTTGTCCTGGGAGCGGTAGAGGGGCGCGTTGCAGCGGCGGCAGACGTAGGTGCCCGACTCTTTCGTATCCGTGTACTCGCCGCGGAATGGGGCCTCGGTCCCCTTGTCGAGGATCACCCTGGCCTCGGCGGCCGTGAGGGGGTTGTACTGGGGTTCGGCGACGGGGGCGGCCGGCTTGGCGTTCTCTTTCTCTGCGGGCGGCATCTCGGTGGCTCCTGCGACGGGAGTTGACGGCGACTTGCCGGCGACGTTCGCATCCGACGGGTCGGTCACGTTGCATCCGGAGGCGGCGAGGCCGATCATGACGACGGCCGTCCGCCATCGGCTCGGTCTGGGCGTGATCGCCAGGGGCCGATCGATCGCGAAGAAGGTTCGCATGATGCGACTCCGAAGGACAGGGATCAGGGTTCAGGCGGTCGAGGCGCCTCCCCGTACATCCTCGGCGAAATCGCCGCCCCGAGCAATCCCACCAGCCGGGCGAACAGGCAATGGCCGATCCTCGCGAACGCGTACGGCTCCTCGACCCCGGGCAGTCGCCCCATGCGGCCGATCAGGAGGCCTCCGAGTGTCTCCACCCCGTGAGGCCTCCCTACCGAGGCCTGGGTCGGTAGGCTACTCTACCCGGGGATGGCGACGGCCTCGAGGAAACGTCGCGGGGCTCACGCATTGGCCAGGCAAGCTAAAGACCATAGGTTTGATTCAACTCGATGCAGATCGAGAGAACAACCCCGGGAAATACCACCGAGCAAACCAGACAACCGAGTCGATCCGTCCATCGGCAAGGGACATCGACCGACGGCCCCAATACGCTTACTGCGAGATAGATTGCTGCATATAACGAAATAAGGAAATGGATCAAAGCCGCGATCGCGAGGAATACGTTGAGGATGCCGAGGCCCATGTCGAGGTAACCCCACACCAGCAACGGCAGGATGAGAGAAGAAGAGGTCGCCCACAGCCGTTCGCCATGGCTGAGTGCCGTGCGACGACCGCTCCACCATTGACCGACGAGGACGAACGGCCCGGCGAGAATGCCACTCGCCAGGAGCATATCAATGAGCCAGAGGGCATTGAAATGGCCGTTCGTTGCGTTCTTCGCGAGGCCCATCCCCGCCGCCAGTGCCCCGATCAGGATGACACCATCCCTCAAGGAGAATCGACTCCAACTCGTCGCCATCGAGGGGGGCCGGTGCATTCTCTTCCCTTCGTGAAACTCCGCGTGATGCTCGGTTGGGCCTGTCGCGGGCGCGCAATGATTGGAGCTTGAGCGAAATGGCCTCGGTCTTTACGGCATGGATTGGTTTTCGGTTGCCCAGGGTCGGGACGACTGGGATGGCCGGTGATGTAAATCGGCCCAACTTGGCGGAGATTTCTCGCTCATCCGAATATAACGCCATAGGCGATCGTCATCGCCGCCCCGGACATCCACATCCCGGCGATGAGCTGGCCTCGCCAGCCGACCTTGCGGCTGAGGGTCACGAACCAGGCGCCGAGGATCGCGCCGGGCATGCGATATTCCAGCAAGTTGCCCAACACGTAGCTGAAGCCGTTCGGGTTCCGCATCCAGGTCGAGGCCATCATGGCGTTAGCGGCCGTCAGGCCCGAGGCGACCAACGCGACGATGACGATGATGGTCGCGGGGTCGACGGGGCGCCTCCAGGTCTTCGGGTCGAGGACGATGACCCCCGACCCGACGGTGACCGCCAGGCAGAGCATGGTCCAGGCATGCTGGAGGCGACGATAGGGGCGCTGGATCGCCCAGACCCACGGTGGCCGGGAGACCGCATGCGCGTCCGTCGATGTTTCGGCTCGCTGGAACTCCCGATCGGCCCAGGGGACCCATGCGGCCGTCAGGGCGATCGTGCCGAGGACCATCGCGATCGTCAATATGCGAGATCTCATCCGGTCCATTTCGATATGAGCCCCCGGAGACCCGGCCACGTCATGAGCAAATACCAGGCGGCGAGTTGGACAATCCAGTAGAGCCCCAGGGCGCGTCCGGTGCGGTCGACCCACGAGGCCTCGGGCCGCCACCGACGCGATAAATAGAGGGCGAACCAGGCGCCGGGCACGGCCGTGTCGACCCAGTAGGTGCACAAGGTCCAGATCTGTTCGAATCCTGTCGCGCGTTGAAATCCCGGGCGATGCTGGATCGTCAGGATCCAGGCGATGCCCGGCAGCAGCGCGATGAGCGTGACCGCGCAGGCGACGAACCCCGGCTGCAGTTGGAAGAGCCTCGGGCGAGGGTTCCGCAGGCGGATGACGACCATCGCCGCCATGCAGGGGATGACGAAGCACGACCCCGGGCCTTGCGCCCAGGCGAGTAACCGCCAGGGATCTTGCGGCCCGGGATAGAGTGAGGGGGAAATGCTGAGTTGTTGCCTGAAGCCCGCCATATACGGCCGCAAGATGAGCGAACCGATGGCCATCGCCACGACGAGGATCATGAGGTCGGCGAGGGTCAGGTGTCGCTTCGGTCGCATCAGCAGGCGTCCTCCTTGCCGGGACCCGGGTCGCAGAGGCAATGTAGCAGAGGGGGATAGGGGACTCAACGACGAAGTGCCTGCTGGGTGTCATCGGTTCGAACGCGTCATTCACCAGCGATCGAAGGGGGCGAATAGCATGAAGTCGTGGCCAGCGACTCCCCAGAAGACCCAGAGGATGCCGAAGACGAGGCAGAAGCGATCGAACCAGTCGGCCGGCCTTCGGCCCGTCCTCGTCAGGGCGAGGATCGTCCAGGCGGCGACAACGCCGGGGGGTACGCTCACGCTCGCTTCATAAACGAATCGAAATGACGCCCGGATATAAATGGACTCGGGCCAGTAGGGAAAGAGCGGGAATCCTCGATAATAGCTGGCCAGGCCCGCGGAGGTAGCCCTGACGATGTCGAAGAGGATGGCCGCGGTCGCAACGAAGATCGCGGAGTATCCATATGACATAATTATGCGTCGTAGCCTGGAACGATTCGAGATCACGGCCGCGAGGGCGAGGCTCGGGGTCCAGAGGATCAGGGCCAGCGAAGTCTGGTAGACGGCTCGCGAACGATAATCGAAAGACGACGAGGGCTTCCTCATCCATGTGAAGAGGGCTGGAACCAAGGAGATCGTCAGCGCCACCGCCGCCACGATCACCATGAGGTGGGTTAATCGCATCGGGCGGTTCGACCCGTCATCGGGAGAATCAGACGGGGGAGTCGCGTCGTCGGATGTCATCGCGTCTCTCCGGTTGTGATGGAGTGAGCCGAGATGGGGTCGGCTCGGCTAATCGCGCGAAGCGTTGCGTTCGACGCCGAGAATGACTCCGATCGGGGCACCGATGATCCAGGCTAAAAAACAGCCCCCCAGGCAGGCGTTGATGACGTCGGGACTCGGATGATCCACACTCGGAGTGAGCAGGAAGAAGAGCATCGGGATCGAGAAAGCGATTGGGCGACGCATCGACCCGACAGCATAGACTGCGGCGACGACGCATGCCACCGGTATCACGATGCGTTTATCCGTAATTCCTCGTCCCGGGCGGTCCCTTGTTGTGAGGACGAACAGAATGAGGGCGGAGGCCGCCACGATTTTGACGAGGGTCATGATCCGGAACTGGCAAGGCATCATCCGCCCGCTCCTGAGAGTTCCGCCCCAAAGTCCGGGTCATCATCCAACAGCGATACGGACAGCCTGTGCGATCCCAACGATCTCGACGGCAAACCCCTGGGATACGATCACGAGGATCAGGATCGACGCGAATCATACCCAGGTCGCGAGGCCAAGATAGCAGATCCAGAGCACCAATTCTGGTTCGCCGCCTCGAAATCGCCCGCTCGCAGAGATCGTGAGATACCCCTGGATGGGGCGACGAGGCACCGGACAAAGACGTGTCGACGAAGACCTACGTCAATATCCGATCCTGCATCCTCCGAAAGCTGGCAACCCTATTCGGGATCCAATGTTCCGGGGCCAGGATAATCCCGAGCGTGATCAGGAGCATGAAAGGCACGACGATTGGAAACAGGCAGGAGAGCGATCCTTACAAGACCAAGGCACACGATGGCAGAGGAAAGCCTCTGAGAGGCCAGTTACTCCGAGGTCCTCGCCGCTTCCAGCTTCTATCGGGCATCGGGGCCGACCGGGCGAGGGCCTGGGGGGGGAGTCTCGGGACCCTCGCGGTCAGGAGCCGGTGGAATCCCGATCAGGAGCCCCGGCGATGCTTGAGGAAGGCCTTGGCGTCGTCGCCCGAGAGGGTCAACTGGGCGAAGTCGTCCGAGATCCGGGAATTGAAGTAGATGAAGACCGAATCGCCTTTGGTTTCGATATAAGCAATCTGCTCGAGGTTGATGAAGCTGTTGCCATGCCTCTCGAAGTGGGCACCGGCCCCGGACCGGTCACTCAGGGATGACTTGGCCTGGGTGATTTCCGATGCGTTCGTCAAGCGCAAAGGGTCGCCTCCCCTTTGCGATGAGCATGCGAAGTAGATGTCGAATTTGCCGTCTCCATCGCTCACGTAGGCGACGTTTTCCATGTTGACCAAGAAGTGATCGCCAACGGAGACGAACGGCGTCTTGATCGAGTGCCCCGGGGCCCTCGAGGACTCCCCCTGCGGCTGGGCCTTGACCCACGCCGAGCTGGCCGACACCAGGGCGGCCAGGACCAGGGCCGAGACGAACCAGGATGCCCTTCGCAGTTGCAACGTCATGGGATCTACCCCGCGATTTCGAAATGAGTCGTACCCCGAGAGCCTATGCCCGATTGTCTCGCCCGGGGGGGCGAAAAGGAAGGGGCTCGACCGGCGGGAAGGCCCCGGATTTGGCGAAGGGGGGCTCCTGCGGTAAGCTGGGGACTGGGACGCTCGCGGCGACGGCGGCCCCGCTCCGTAATCCTGGGAAATACGGATCGCATCCGAACCCGATCGACCCATGATGGCCTGATCTTACGAACATGTCGAACCCTGACACCTTGCAGAATCAGGTCAAGGAGCAGCGCGCCGCAGGGGGTGGTCGCAGGACGAGCTGGCGAGGCTGTCCGGGCTCTCCCGGGCGGGGATCAGCGCCATCGAGACGGGGCGGCTCGTGCCGTCGGCCGCGGCGGCGCTGGCGCTCGGCGAGGCGTTCGGATGCCGGGTCGAGGACCTGTTCCAACTGCGGCGGTCGGCCTCGGCGAGGACGGAGTGGGCCTGGGCGCCTCGCCACGAGTCGAGCCGGTACTGGCGGGCGGAGGTCGGGGGCAAGATCCGGCTCTACCCGATCGAGGCGACACCCCTGGGGATCGTCCCGCACGACGGCGTGATCGTCGACGGCTCCATGCGGGACGAGAGCGGCGAGGACCCCGCGCGGACCCTGGTCATCGCCTGCTGCGACCCCGCCGTGGGGCTGCTCGCGACCGAGCTCGCCCGCGCGGCGGGTTTGAGGCTCGTCGTCGTGCCCCGGTCGAGCCGCAAGGCCCTCGACCTGCTGGGCCGGGGGCTCGTGCACGCGGCGGGGGTCCACCTCGCCCGCGCCGAGGATCCGGACGGGAATGCGAAGCCGGTCGGCCAGGCGATCGGCGGGGGCTTCGCTCTGCTCCGCGTCTCCGCCTGGGAGGAGGGGATCGCGTTCTCCCCGGGGCTCCACCTCCCGACCGTCCGCGACGCGACGAAGATGGACCTGCGCTGGGTCGGCCGCGAGGATGGCTCGGGGGCGAGGCAATGCCTCGACGAGATCCTCGGCGGCAAGCCGATCCTGCCGACGCTCGCCTCCGACCACCGGGGCGTGGCCGAGGCCGTCCGCAGCGGCTGGGCCGACGCCGGTATCTGCCTCCGCCTGATCGGCGAGGAGGCCGGGCTCGACTTCCTGCGGGTCCGGCAGGAGGCTTACGACCTCTGCCTCCCCGCGCGCTGGAAGAACGAGCCGAGGCTCAAGGCGCTCGTCGCCGCCGTGCGATCGGCCCCGTATCGCCGGGCGCTGGGGCAACTCCCCGGGTACGACTGCGGCGGCTCGGGCGAGCTGACGCGCGTCGACTGACGCGGGGGTCTGCCGCGACGGAAACCGAAGATGGGACAGCCCTTGCCTCGGCGAGGCCGCGCCATCTTTGCGCGAATTCCGGATCGACGCGGAAGAAGTGCGGGCCCGGGACGTTCCCCATTCAACGGACCCACCGCCCCAACGTCGCGGGCGATGCGTTTCGCCACGGCGACGGCCGGGGCGGGCGAGGTTGCTTCGATGGGACGTCGGTGGTCTAATCATCGGCTCAATGAGCAGATGTCGAGCTATGTCCAAATAGGGCCACATTCCGCGACGCCCGCGTCGCGGACGCATCTTCATACGAACCTCTCAAGGGGGGGGAGCGGAGCGATGGAAACACGGATCTGGCACAAGGCCGAAGAGAAGCTGGCGACCGTCCTGGTCATGACGGGCGATGCGATCCACCGCTTCCAGTTCACCGGCAAGAACGCGGTGAAGGAGGCCAACGAGGTGGCGACGGCCGTGGCCGCCGGGCAGGACCCCGCGAAGGTCGCGCTGGGCAAGAGGGAGTCGCTGCCCCTCTCGGCCATCAAGCGGGTCGAGGTCTCGCACGGCAAGGACACGGTGAAGTTCAAGGACCTGAAGGCGGAGAAGCCGGTCAAGATCGAGTTCACGCCCAAGGGGGACGACGCGAGGGAGATCGCCCTCGCCGTGATCGAGCGGGCGGGGATCGCGCATCCGGAGGGGACCGAGGACATCGGCGTCCTCGAGGCCCTGATCGGCCCCATCTTCGTCGCCGTGATCGCGGGGATCGCCTTCGCCTTCGTCTACAACGCGGCGACGACCCTCGACAGCGGCCAAGAGATCGACACCGACACGGGGGGTCGCAAGGGCCGGGGCCTCAAGAAGATGGTCGTGCTCGTCGCCCAGATGCTCGGCACCAATGGCACCATCGCCGTCGGCGTCATCATGCTGATCCTCGTCCTCGCCTGGGGCACCCGCCTGGTCGTCAAGCGTCCCCAGCGCATCGTCTGGGGCCCTCCCGCCGTTTGAACCTTTGCCCAATTACGGATCCGATCGGCCGATCCGCCAGGGGTCGGCCGAATCTGGGACGCGGCGGACCACCGACTTCTTCGAGGCGGAAGAGGAGTACGTCACTATCGAAGTCGTTGAAAAGGTCTCGAGCAGATTACTGGTGTCGGCCGAAGATTAACATCCTATTCCCGGTGGGGAGATATGTCGTGGAAATACCCGATGGTTTACTCAACAACAATCCCAAGGACGACGATTTCTGGAAGCCCGTGACCAAGCGTCGGATCACGGCGGCAGACTGGCGCAAGGCGGCCATTAAATGCACCGTAATCGGTTCGATAATGTTCTATGTCCTTTTCACTTTTATCATATTCGAAAAGGAAGATCACAAGGCCGTCGTCAAAGTATTCGGTTTCTATCCCGAGCCATTCATGCCCGCCAGATACTTCTCGTGGTTGGTTTTTAACATTCTCTACATCCCTGTACCTTACTTCTCATGGCATGCCAACACGGTCCTCATGAAGGGGATGGAAGAAGGGGTGGTCCGTGGAAAGTACTCCGACGTCGTGTACCTGTTCTCCGTTCATGAATACCATCCTTCGCTCCGACGATCGCAGCTCATCGCCATAAGCGGAATCGCTTATACAATCATCGCGATGCTTGTCTGGCTCGCCTGTACGACCTAAGCACTCAGAATTGGTTTCTCTATAATCGATCCTGGCACGATTCGTCGCCGATGGATCTGCTCCTGCCTGCTTGGAATTTTCGGAGCATTATCGTGATGATTGACGTCTCGCCTGTGGCACTGGAAGTCGTCCTGGGCTTCCGCGAACTCTATCGGCAGGAGATGAATTGTCAGATCATCCACGACTCCTTACCCAGGAGAGGCTTCGGGAACCTTTTCCAGTTTCGGATTGATGGCCGCGCCGTGGGCCACGGGTTCGTGATGGGCTACCAGGGTGAGCCGAAGGACTTGGTCAGGGAGTTCTACGTCTTGCCCGCGTATCGGGGGGCGGCCCTCAAGCTATTCCGGCGTCTCGTCGAGACCAGCAAGGCGACACGGATTGAGGTCCAGACGAACGACGTGCTCCTCACGATGATGTTCTACGACCACGCCACCGAGGTCGTGAGCGAGAGGATGCTATTCCGCGACGCCCTCACGACGAACCTGGCAGTCCCCGGCGTCATTTTTCGTCGAGCCACCGACGCGGACAAGCAGCGAATCTTCGACGATCAGGCCGATTCTGTCGGGGACTGGCTTCTCGAATGCGGCGAGGCCATCGTCGCGACCGGCGGCTTCCTGACGCACTATAACCCACCTTACGCAGACATCTACATGAACGTCAGTTCCACCCACAGGAGGCGGGGATATGGCAGCTATTTCGTCCAGGAGCTGAAGCGGGCCTGTTACGAGGCAGGTCATATTCCCGCGGCCCGATGCGACGTCTCGAACACCGGGTCGAGGTCGACCCTGGAGAAGGCGGGGTTATTACCCTGCGCCCGGGTATTACTAGGTGTCCTGGCCGGGTTTGAAACAAGGCGTTTCGTGTCGGATGTGGATCAAGCCGGAATTGCAGAAGGACCAAGCCGAGGTGCTTAGATAATTGCGGATGTAACCCTCCGCCCGCTGCGCAACTCTCCTGGGGCCTGTTTTCTTCTCCCCCGATGGCCCCGATTCTCCCAGACCGGACCAACCGGAAGGTTTCAAGAACGGCGGACGAACGCCGGCCGTCACGGCGGCGATCTAACGGCATCATCCCGAATCTGATTTTGGAAGCCTCGGCCGACCACCCCCATTGAATTCGGGAGGTCGCGGGGCGATGGGCAACGCATCTTCCCAGGAAAATGACAAACATGTGGATTTCTTTGGTGTTCGCGGTAGGCTTCCTCATGGCGGCCGTGATAAATACCTTCGGCCCTGAGCGTAATCTCGCCGAAGCCCTCGGGTGTTACGCCCTGGCATTCGCCTCATTCGCGGCCTGGCGGTGGCTCCGAAGTGGCGAGAGGCAAGCGATCGCGTTCCTCGAATGGCTGAACGCGAATCGAGATTCGATCAAGGAAAGATCTGCAGATTACAAGGGGATGACGATCGACTCGCAAACCGAGTTTACCCAGTTTGATATGGCGATCTCCTTGGTCGTCTTCAGCGTCAAGGCACCTTCGCGATGCTACATCGTCGGGCGTGAACCCACCCTTTATCCGGCCCTCGGCTATAGCGCCGCCTCCCTGGTCTTCGGCTGGTGGGGGATTCCGTGGGGGCCATTTTTCACATTGAGCGCCCTGGTCTCGAACCTCCGAGGCGGGACGCGCCATCGCGTCATCGACCTGATCGACGCGCAGTTGGGCCATCGAAGGGACGTCGTGCACCTGACCGAGCGTGCGGCCGAGAATGCCCTGCGAATCATGTCGGAGCGCGGTTTCCCCGCGGAAGCGGCCATGCAGGTTGAAGTCGCCGGCAGGCCTGGCTCTCCCGTGTACAGCATCACCTACAATGATCATCCTCCGACCGACGGGTCGGTCTGGAAGAGCGAGGCGTGGGGTGTCCCCGTCATCGTTCAAAGGCGCGATGAGAAGCGACTCTCGGGACTTGTGGTCGATTTCGCCAATGGCGATTATACGTTTGCGATACCCCCTCAAGAGGTTTAGGGACATCCGGGGCTTCTCAGGCCTCGCAACCGAAGGATCCTGGAGGCTCGCGGGGCCGCACCTTGGGATGAGCCGAGCCCCACGTCGTTGCCCCGAGGCGGCCTCGCGCGAGCGAGGCCGATCCGGTGATGGCACCAAAGCTCGAGCGTCATGACAGGACGGGCCCCGCGAGCCTCCTGGATTGTCTCAGGCCCTGCGCGTCGGCCGCGTCGGGGCCGCCTTGACGTTCAGGGTCCGGCCGGTGTCGACGGTGGTGCTGCCGCCGTCGGGGTCGGTCACGGTGACGAGGACGTGGTAGGAGCCGGGGGCGACGCTCGCGGGCACCTGCCTGGCCGTCAGCCGCACCTTGCCTTCCTTGCCGGCCGGGATCCTGACCGTGGCGATGGCCGCCGCGATCGTCGTGTCATCGGGCGAGCCGGTCGTGGTCTTGGAGAGGCTCAGGGTGACCGCCTCCTGCTGCGAGACGGCATTGGCCCCGTTCTTCAAGGTCACGGTCTGCTGGATCCGGGCCCTCCGCCCCGCGACGACCGAGGCCGGCATCGCGCCGCTGGCGACGGGCGTCAGGTCCGATTGATTCGCGTTGGTGGGGGTCGGCGTGGGAGTCGGGGTGGGTGTTGGCGTGGGGGTCGGCGTCGGCGTGGCGACGACGGGGGGCGGCGACAGCTTGGCCCCCGAGTTGACGTCGACGGCGAACGTCTCCGTCACCGGGGTCCCGTCGGAGCCGTAGGCCGAGACCGTGATGTGGGCGGTCCCGACGCCCGTCGGCGTGACCGTCAGCTTGTCTCCCTGGACCGACGCGGTCGCGACGTTGGAGTTGTCGCTGGAGGCCAGGAAGAGGCTATCCGCCGTGGTCACGTCCTTGATCATGACGAGGTTCGAGGGCGCGACCGACGTCCCCTTGGTGTAGTTCTGGAGCGGGATCTGATCGAAGGGGGACTGCATCGGGGCCGGCGAGGGCACGGGCACGTTCCCGATCGCGTCCATCACCGCCAGGCCGTCGCTCCCCACCACGTTGCCGAAGACGGTGAACCCGCCGTTCTGCAGGTCGAGGTTCTTGGAGTTGCTGTTCGACTCGTTGAAGAAGAACTGGCTCGTCGCGCTATTGGGGTCGCTGCCGAGCTTGGCCATCGCGATCGTCCCGCGCGTGTTCGAAGCCCCGAACTCGTTCTGCACCGGGGCATCCTGGGTGATCTGCGTGATGTTGTTCGTCCCCGACGCCATCTGATAGCCGCCGGCCTGCCAGATGAAGCCCGGCACCGAGCGATGCACGAGGGTGTTGTCGTACGCCCCCTTGTTCACGTAATTCAGGAAGTTCGCGACCGTCTTGGGGGTCGTCGCCGGGGTCAGGTGGACCGGGATCGTCCCGAGCGACGTGTCGAAGATCGCGAAGTTGGGGGCCGCGTCGGGATCCTTGAAGTAAGAGTCCAGGTTCACCGGGGCCACGTCGGCTCCCGCGGAGAAAGTCACGTCCGGCAACGGCGCCGTGGAGGCCATGGTCAACAGGGCCCGCGTCTCCAGAGACTCGACCGCGTTCAATCGGAGTGGCCGGCGTGAGCGATTGGGACTCTTCATCTGCGCCCTCTGTAAATGCGTAACTTTCGAGCAGCCAAAGGGATTGGGTGCCAGTCCGGGGGGAAATTCCAGTGGGGGTGCTCGGGCGAAAGGATCACGACCGATGACGGAGAATCGTCGGGAGCGAAGCGAAGATGTGGGCCCGCGAGACTCTCGATGTCGCGCGAAGGCCCCTGTTCTTACTCGCGATCGCCTTTTCGCGGAAGGCCAGTTCCAGGACACGGCTTCCAATGAGAGTTCATGTCCAAACTTCTGAATTCATAAATCTTTAGACTGGGCTCCATCTCGCCCCCCAGTTAAGGCCGCCCGCCCGGCCGATGGCTCCCTCGACCGATGGAGAGGAACCCTAAATTCCGGCCGCGGACACCTCGAATGGAGTGCATGCCGAGACCATAACCATGTAACTTTTCGTGCGGCCGCGATCGGCACAACCTGGGTCGCGCAGCGATGAGAGCCGAACCGCCGGCCATCCCTCTTGCCTCGTCGCATCATATTTAAAAGTGGCCGCGATCGGCACATTCGGGGTCGCGCAGCGACGAGAGCCGGGCCGTCGGCCATCTCTTTTGCATCATCGCATTATATGTAAGGGTAGCCCCGATTGGGACAATCGGGGTCGCGAAGCGACGAGAGGCAAAATGCAATAGGCCCCGGCCGAGCACGGAGGCCGTCCCCCATCGCCGGGGCTGATCCGAGGTGCCTGGACCTCCGATCGGCCGACCGCAAACCCCGGCCGATCGGAGGTCGCCCCCATCCCGATCCCCAGGATCGAGGCGATGGAACCGACGCCGCCGCCACCCAAGTCGAATGCCCTCTCTTGACAAATTTCGTCGTTTAGCTAAATATCGAATCGTGAACCGGGGCCATCGAAGGCCGCGACGGCCGGTGGCCCCGGATCCATCCATCAAGAATCACGCAATCGAGAATTTTTATGAGAATCCACCAAGCGCGTTCATGTCGGTGGGCGGCGATCTGGATCGCGGCCGCGTGGTTAGGGCCGATGAATATCCCGGCCGGAGCCAAGGAGGAGGCCGCATTCCCGGCCGCCACGCCCGAGAGCCAGGGCGTCTCGACGGCGGCCGTGCGCCGGCTGGCCGACGAGGTGGAAGGGTATGTGAAGAACGGCACGATCGTCGGGGGCGAGCTGCTCATCATCAAGAACCGCAAGACCATCCTGCACGAGGCCTACGGGGCGCTCGATCGCGAGGACAATCGGACCATGGGGCGCGGCACGATCTTCAACATCCGCTCGATGACCAAGCCGCTGACGGGCGTCGCCGTGCAGATGCTGGCCGAGGAGGGGAAGCTGCGCCTGGATGACCCCGTGGCGAAATACCTGCCCGGATTCGACAACGACAAGTCGAAGGCCATCACGATCGAGCAACTCCTGCAACATCGGAGCGGATTGCCCCTGACGATCCTGCGGACGAGGATCGATGAGTACCCCGACCTGCAGGCCCAGGCGAAGGCCATCGGGGAAAAAGGCCCGCAATTCAAGCCGGGTGAGAAGTTCTGGTATTCGGATGCCGGCAGCGACGCCGCCGCGGCCGTCGTCGAACGGGTCGGCGGCATGACGATCGACCGCTTCGTCGCCGAGCGGATCCTGCAGCCATTGGGGATGTCCGATTCGTTCTATCTCTCGAAGGCCGACGACGCGCGCAAGACGCGCATGGCGAGCCTCTACTTCGGCGGCCCCGGGAAGTGGAAGCGGATCTGGAAGCCGGACGGAGCCCCCTTGTACCCGTTCCCCGTCGGTTCGCAGTCGCTCTACGCCACCCCCGCCGACTATGCCCGCTTCCTCACGCTCTGGAAGGACGGCGGCATGGTCGGCGGCAAGCGGCTGCTCTCGGACGAGGCGATCGCTCGCATCCTGACCCCCTCGACGCCCATGAAGGCCCTCGGGACCGATGAGCCGTACCCCTGCGGGTTCTTCGGGCTGAAGCCGCACTACGGCCAGATGTCCATGCTCTACGCCCCCGGCGAAAAGCCGACCAGGGCGCAGGTGAAGGCATTCGGCCACGGCGGTTCGGATGGCACTGGGGCCTGGGCCTTCCCCGCGGAAGACCTGATCGTCTGCTACTTCACCCAGTCGCGGGGCCAGGTCAGCACGATCCGGCTGGAGACGACGATCCAGGACGCCCTCTTGCCGAGCGAGGCCGCCGACGAGGTGCCCGATGAGCTCAAGCCCCTGCTCGGCACCTATTACGCGAACTTCGGCCCGTTCAAGAACACGCCGTTTCAGGTCGTCATGCGTTGCGGGAAACTGGCCCTGGATATCCCCAGCCAACTAGTGTTCGAGCTGGCGGAGCCCGATAAGGAAGGGCTTCGTCCGTTCGTCTACTCCAAGGCGATCGCCGTCTCCTTCAAGAAAGACGACGCGGGCAAGGTGCCGACGCTGATCCTGCACCAGGCCGGGATGTCCTTCGAACTGCCCCGGGACAAGCCGGCAGACTCACAACACAAGAAGTGATCAACCTATCATTTAATACATACAGAAGGCCCGAGGGCTCGCCAGGTTTCACGCCCGGCGAACCCTCGGGCCCGCCGCCGTGTCCCTCTGGCGTCGCGCTGCGGCGATGAGTTGGTCGCCGCGCGCCGTCACCAAACTCCGGAGGCCGCATGCGGATCGCCGTCCTGACATTCGAGGGCTTCAACGAGCTCGACTCATTCGTCGCCTCGGCCATGATCAATCGGGTCAAGGAGCCTGCGCTGGAGGCCCTGATCGTGAGCCCCTCGCCGAGGGTCACGTCGATGAACGGGGTCGTCGTCGAGGCGCAAGCCCCTTTGAGCTTCGCACGCGAGGCCGACGCGGTCATCGTCGGCAGCGGGCGTGAGACGCGGGACATCGTCCGCGACCCTCGCCTGATGGGAGAGCTCGGGCTGGATCCGACGCGACAGGTCATCGGCGCCCAGTGCTCCGGGGCGCTCATCCTGGCGAAGCTCGGGATCCTCGCGGACCTCCCGGCGTGCACCGACTCCACGTCGAAGCCCTGGGTCGAGGAGGCCGGGATCCGGGTCCTGGATCAGCCGTTCGTGGCTCACGGCAACGTCGCCACGGCCGGGGGATGCCTCGGCTCCCACTACCTCGCTGCCTGGGTGATCGCCCGCCTCGCCGGCTGGGACGCGGCCGAGGCCATCGTCCGCTACGTCGCCCCCGTCGGCCAGAAGCAGGAATATGCGGGGCGCGCCGCCGCGGCCGTCCGCCAGTACCTCCCGGAATACGGGCGCGTCGCCGTCGCATCCTGAGCGGCAAGCCGGGCCCCGGACCGATCAAGGGGATGACCTCGACGAGGAAGAGAACGAAGATATCGGCGGCGGGTCGGTCGAAGGAGGTGGCCTGAGCCATCCTCAGTTCGTCCGGTTCATGATATGAACCGCGATGATATGGCAGGATCTTTGGAAAGCGAGCCGCCGGGGGCGAGGCGCCTCAGGCGGCCTTCGCCCTGGACCGCAGCCACAGGCCATAGCCGACCGTCACCGCGAATCCCGCCAGGATCGCACAGACCCCGCCCTTCGCGGCCAGCGGGATCGGGGCGAACGCGAACAGCGCGGTGTAGACGACCCCGCTCAGCACCATGGCCCAGCCTCCCACGCGCTTGACCCGGCGGGCGAAGAGGCTCGGCACGAAGGGCTTGGGAATCCGGTTCCCGAAGTGGATGATCATGAGCCCATTCATGCCGATCACCAGCCGGGTGACCGTCTCGCCGTCGATATAACCGAGCTTGCGCGCGAGGGTCGCGCCCAGCGCCACGACGACCGTGCCGAGCCCCCAGGAGAGGTCGGCCACGATTTCCTTGTTCATCGAAGGGTCTCCTTCTTGGGCTCCGGCGCTTCCGCGCCGATGCCGAACGAATGGGCGAAGCCCAGCAGCGCCTCTTCCAGCACCGAGAGCTTCAGGTGATAGATGACCGACTTGCCGACCTTCTCCGTATGCACCAGGTCGGCCTCCTTGAGCACAGCGAAGTGCGCCGACATCGTCGGCTTGGAGACGTCGAACTGGTCGCTCAGCTCCCCCGCGCTCATCGGCCCCTGTCGCAGGAGCAATAGCACGCGGCGACGCGTCGGATCGGAAAGGGCTTTGAAGACGTGGCTCATGATTCGATAATAAGCTAAACATCGAAATGAGTCAAGCGGTCATTCGACTCAGGTCGGGCGGGCTGTTCGTCGCAGGGGAGACCGGCCGCGCACGAACTGACCGCGAAGGCGATACAACCCAGGCAATCTCCCCGACCCCGTTGGTTGCAGCCACCGTCATCGCCCGCTCATGACGGCGGAGGTGTACGGAGGGCGATGGCGGGAGATCGCCAGGCGGGCTCGAACTCATACCTCAGGCCCAGGGATTCGGCTCGGAGGTTGGCTACAGATCCAACTCGCCGACGACGCCATCCCCGATGAGTGGGAACCCTTGATTTTGGCTGCGGAAACCTTGAATGGATAGCATACCAAGGCCTTAACTCAGGGGCATCAAGGGTGGCCCCGATTGGGACAATATGGATCGCGCAGCAACGAGAGGCCCGTTACCAAAAGCCCCGGACGATCCCGGAGGCCGTCCCGTGAAACCCTTGGCCTTCACGGCAGGCCATCAGTTGTACCAATCGCCGCGTCTTCATGTCCTTGGGTAGCCGCGATTGGAACAATCGGGGTCGCGCAGCGACGAGAGGCAAAACGCAATAGAGCCCGGCCGAGACCAGAGGCCATCCGCGACAGTTCGGTTGAGGGAGCGGGCCATTGATATTTCTCCGGCCCCTCACGGATTCCGCGTATCTCAGGTGACGAGGCAAATCGAAGGATCCGGCGCGTCGCGAGGCAACAGAAGGCAGGCGTCCGCGCTTTGTCGGGGGCTTCTTGCACCCGGCCTCTTGTCGCTGCGCGACCCCGATTGTTCCAATCGCGGCTACCCAATTGCCCCTCAGTTAAGCCCCCCGGCCCAGTCATTTCCAGCTTCGCACAATCTCTTGGAGCCCTAGATTTCGGCTGCGGAAGTCTTGCCTGGACTGTGTGTCTTTCCCATAACATAGGGGCATTGGGACCACCCCGAATATCCATCAGTCAAGGTTTTTGGCTCAGGTCTCAGGCGAGCGTTCCGCAGCCAAAATCAAGGCCTCAAATTCATTGGCAGGCAAAGGCCTCAGCCAGCAGGAGCGGCCGAGGCGGGGTCCCCCGACGGCTCGGAGTCGTCGGGGATGAAGACGTCCTCGATCCGAGCCCCGAAGACCCTCGCGATGGCGAAGGCCAGCGGGAGGCTCGGGTCGTACTTGCCCTTCTCGATCGAGATGACCGTCTGCCTCGAGACATTCAGCCTCTCGGCGAGTTCCTGCTGCAAGAGGCCGCGGGCCTCGCGCAGCTCGCGCAGGCGGTTCTTCACGTGTACCGCCGCATCAAGATCCCGGCCGCCGCCGCATAGGTGAAGAACATCAGGATCCCCGCCCACTGGAGACTCACGCGAGGGATCGCGCCGAACGTCTCCAGGAACCCCGCCGCGAAGCAAAACACGATCGTGATCCCCGAGGCGATCGCGATGGCCTCCTGCTGCACGCGCCGATAGAGCTCGTCCTGCCGGCGGACCATCCGCAAATACACGTGCAGGATCATCAGCATGGGGAGCGTCGGCACCAGCCCGACCGCCACCCCCGCCGGCCCTCGCAATTGCAGCGATTGCAAGGCCCAGGCCGCCCCCGCCATCGAGGCGAGATACAGCACCATCCCCAGCCAGAACTCCTGAGGATGACCCAACCAGCCCCTCTCCACCGACGCTCCACTCGCCATGACTGCCCCCTCTCATTCAAGGACCGAAAACGCCCATGTCAAGCTTCCTTGACTTTAGACCCAGGCCGTCCCGATGTCAAGCAAACTTGACACGATCCACGCCCGGAGGATCGATCGGCCGGATCGGGGTCGCCTTGGGATCGAGGTCCCTGGAAATCTCGAAGTGGCCCCCGCCCTGCTCCGCTTCGGGTAAGCTGGAGGTATCGAGCGTCGGGTCGGTCCGGGGCTGAAAAATGGATGTTCCGACGCGTCTCTGATAAAATTAAAGCATGAAGGGATTGTTGTTTCAGGGCGAGTCATCATGCGGATCATCCCGAAAATCTATTTCGAGTGGCAAGAGCCTCATGTGTATCGACGCGCGTTCGAAGCTCGGAATCGGTCGAGGTGGAAATGGTGGCACAGGCCCCTGGCGGTATGCGTCTTCGCCTGTTTCTGCATGATTGTCGCCGGTATTTCGAGGCTCGCTCCTCATAAGGATGCACCTCCGTTCGTGACGGCTGTCCCGATCTCGGTCGCTCTCGGATACTTCGTGGTCTACCTGGCACCATGGATTATCTGGATATGTCCGTCGCACGTCTGCCTGACGGATCATCGCATTCAACGTAATGCCGGGAATGAACTGCGATACATGGATTTTGCAGACGCTCGGAGTTACGCGTTTTTCGAGTGGCCGGAGTTCCTCGGCCTATCCCTGGTCGGGCACAATGGTCGGACCTTGTTGTTCGGCATCCCATCTCATTTCGATGTTTCTGCCGTAGAAAAGTTCTTGAGTGAGCGGGGATTGTTGGAGATGTCGGCCGAGTAATCGAGCCGGATTGCTCGCGAATGGATCCCTCTCGAGATCGGTGATGGGCGTAGCTGAGCCTCGTTGCCGGACCCCGCCCTGTCCCGCTTCAGGTAATCTGGAGGGACTGGGCGTCGGGTCGGGACGATCTGACCCGTGGTCGGGGAGCGCTGGGGGGCGGCGGGCGTGCGAGGAAGTTTGCGAGAAGGGCTCCACTTCGCCTTCATGCTGCTGATGGCCGTCACACTGGCCCCGGCATGCAGCCTGATCCCGCTGCTGCTCGCGCACGAAGTGCATCCCGCGTTAGGCTTTGCGGCCGGGATCGCGACGGCCTATGCCTGGCTGAAACTCGTGCGGCCGACGCCCGGATTCCTCCAGGGCATCATCTGGCTGGTCGGGGCCGGGGGCATCCTCGGCGCCTTCTGGATCTGCCTCATGGCCTGGCTGAGGCGGCTGTGGACCTGAGCGCGAGCCCGCGGGCGAGCATGCACATCGGCATGCCGACATATCTCCTCTCCGATACATTTCGGGGAGCCAAAATCCGTGGTGATTTTCGGACGCGCTCTTGCAGACCAGGGCGATCTACCCGACGATAGAGGTATCAAATCCGTTGCGGTGTGGGTTTCGCGGGGCGGGCCGTAGGGGTACGGCTCCCCAACAATTCGATTGGACGTAGACCCATACCGGGCTTGCCCCGTCGTCGTGCGAGACGGCGTGACGAGTCGGTTCGAGAGCATCAAGCCCGGGCGATTTTCGCCCGTGGGAGAACGACGATGCACCACACTCGACTGAACACCGGCAGCCTGATGCTGGTCGTGGCAGCGTGCGGCGTCGAGATTGCGTCACTGCAGGGCAATCACATCTGGTTCAGCGGCCTGTCCCTGCTGACGAGCATAGGCCTCCTGATCGCCGCCGTCGGGGCCAGCTCCGACGCGAACCGACCGAGGCCGACCTCGCCGGGCCACTTCACCGCCGGACGCCCTATCTGAGGCTTGAGCCGCAGAGGCAGCCGCCTCTCGAGGTTCTCCCTCGGCCCCGTCGCATCGCCCGCGCCCTCCGGGTGCTCTATACTCCCGTGCGCCCCTCTCCCGGGGACCCCTCCTTGATCTCGAACGGCGATATCAATCGTCCCTCCAAGGCGTTCCGACGTCGCGGTGTCCACGCCCTATCCCGAGCGGAGCGTCGAACTCGGCTGGTTCCTGGATTATCATGCGGTGAAAGGGAGTAAGCGCGAGCCCATCGACCAGGCTGATGGACAGTGCCTCGCCCCGGATACGCCCAAGTTCAGGAGTCGCCAATCGTGATGGTCAAACCGAGCCTGTCCCTGATCCTGGCCGCCGTCGTCATGATGGGAGCCGGGCCGCCGGAGGATGCCTCTCAGCGGGATCTCGACGCGATGCAGGGGGCTTGGACACTCGTCAAGTCGGTCCGCGAGGGGGAGGATCTCCCCAAGGCCCGCATCCAGGGGAACGTCCACACCGTTCGCAAGGACCGCTGGATCCCCGGCCGCGACGCCGACGATCTCGGCACCATCACCCTCGACGCGATGGCCAAACCCAGGTCGATCGACCTCAAAGATCGCGAAGGCAAGGTCATGCTCGGGATCTATAGGTTCGATGATGACGAGACCCTGACCGTTTGCCTCGCCCGCGAGGGGGTGGCCCGCCCCGACGACTTCGTCTCGGCGAAGGACAGCAAGCGCTACCTGATCGTCCTGAAGCGGCGGACGAAGTGAGCCTCGGGAGCAGGACAGGTTGTCGCGGCCGTGCGTGACTCGCCCGGGATGGGAAACGCAGGGGGAGCATAACTCCTCCCTGCGAGGCGAAAAGATTCGCATATCAGGGGGCGATTGCGTCGGCGGCGATCACGAGGTCCCGGAAGTGCGAGATCGTCGAGGGCTCGGTCCAGAGCGCGATGGGGCCGGTTGCGTCGGCGCGCTTCAGGTCGTTGACGATCAGGCTGGGCTGAGACGCGCCATTCACATAGAGCTGAGCACGCGAGCCGGCGACGACGATCTTCAGCCGCGTCCACTCGGAGGGGGCGAGGTCGGCGTACGACTCGTACTTCGCCGGGAACTCCTCGCGGAGGCGGGCCCACGGGAACTCGGGGTGCGAGATGTACTGGGTCGAATGATTGCGACGCACCTGATCATCGGCGCGGCCGTTGGTGGGACGAATATAGAACGCATCATACCTGGAAGGATCGGCCGGGTCGACGTGGAAGGCCAGGCCCACGAAGCCTCGCGCCCCTCCGGGGGCGCCGCCGGGGGCGGGCTCGCCGGCCAACTCGATCTCGATCGTGCCGTTGCGGAATTCGGAGCCGGTGAGGATTGCCAGGGTCTCGAACTCGCGGGCCGGGCCCCTCGGGGCCTTGGGGGACGCCTTGGCCGACGGGCTTTCCTTCCCCTTCTCTCCCCCGGCTGTCTTGGCGGCCTTGGGCCCCGCGAAGGTCAGGCGGACGCCCTTCCGGCCGCGATGCTCGACGGCCTCACCCTTGACGTTGATCAAGGTCAGGCCTTCGGTCGAATCGAGGGCGACCTTCAGCGGTTCGGCGGCGTTGAGATTGGCGGCAAGCCCCAGCCAGATCGACGCGATGAGTACGCGGGCCTTCATGAAAGGCGATCTCCCCGGAACGATGGATACGGGCGGGCCGATACTCAACCCCGAGCAGCCCCCGACCCCGGCCAGGATTCTAATTCCCGCTCAGGTACCGGGAAAGCCCATGCAGCATGATTTGTGCGAGCGATATAAACATCACGTACCGTGTAATCATTCCGCCGTGATCGGGATCGATGGGCCCTCCCCGGCAGGAGGCACGGCGCATCCAAGAAAAAGGACGCCAACCCCGACGGTTCAAGATCGGCGCCCTTTCATGTCAGCACGCAAAATTAACGCCAATCAGTTCCCGCCCTTGAGCTGCCGCTTGAGCCACGAGGGCTTGTTGGAGGTGATGCCGTCGACGCCGGCGTCGATGAGCTTCTCGGCCTCGGCGGGGTCGTCGACGGTCCAGACGTAGAAGCCGAGGCCGGCGGCGCGAACCTTATCCACCATCTCGCGGGTGATCGGGCCGCGCGAGAGGTCGAGGCCATCGGCCTTGATCGCTTTCGCCGTCTCGATCAGCTCGTCGATGCCGGGCTGCCAGGCGCCGTCCTTGTCGCGTTTGAAGGCGGCGAGGTAGTAGGCCTTCAACTCGGGGAGCTTGCGCTTGGCCTCGGCGACGGCGTCGGCCTGGAAGCTGATGA
Organism: Singulisphaera chitinilytica; assembly: GCF_049331405.1. NCBI lineage: Bacteria > Pseudomonadati > Planctomycetota > Planctomycetia > Isosphaerales > Isosphaeraceae > Singulisphaera > Singulisphaera chitinilytica. Next base: position 98,914 of record NZ_CP186275.1, on the reverse strand, counting down.
TGACGAGCTGCTCGGGCTTCTTGCCGGACTTGCGGACGACCTCGGCGATCGGCCCGACGGCCTCGGGGCCCACCTTGATCTCGATGTAGCAGCGCCCGCCGTCGGGGATCGTCGCCAGGGCCTCCTCCAGCAAGGGGAGCTTCTCCCCATCATATTTGGAATCCTTCCAGCGGCCGGCCTCGAGCGTGCGGAGCTCGTCGGTGGAGCTCTCTTTGATTTTCTTCGCCTCGCCGGTGGTGCGCTTGGTGTCGTAGTCGTGGTTGACGATCAGGCCGCCGTCCTTCGCGAGGTGGACGTCCAGCTCGATCGACGGGACCTTCCGCTCCCAGGCAAGCCTGAAGGCCGCCAGGGTGTTCTCCGGCGCATCGGCCGACTCGCCGCGATGCGCGATCCACTCGACCGGCTTCCTCGGCTCGAGGACCTCGTCGAGCACCTTCCCCGCGACCTCGCCCGGCGAGACGTCCAGGAGCTTCGCGACCGTCGGGGCGACGTCGACGTTGTCGACGACATCCACGCTTCCGCCGACCTTGATCCCCGAGCCGGAGGCGACGAAGATCGCGTTCATCTCGGCATTCGTCGAGAGGTAGCCGTGGGCGCCGATCGCCTTGTCGTGCGGGACGATGACCTTGTCGCCGTGGCTCGCGCCGTTGACGGCGTAGCCGGGCCTGGCGACGAGGACGAGGTCCCCCATGCTCCGGTTGTCGTCGGGCGTCGGGAAGTGGTACCTGGCGTATTCGTCGGGCGAGAGGACGGCTTCGACCCCCTCGACCCCGGCGAAGAGGCTCTTGATCTTCTCCCGGTCCTGGGCGGCGGTCTCGGGGTCGTTGAGGAAGATCATGCCGATCCCCCCCTCGGGGAAGACTTGGGCTTTCGCCTTCGTGATCTTGCCTTTCTCGACGGTCAGCAGCCCGGCCTCGCGGAGGGCGACGTTGGCGTGGATCGACTTCTTGACGGCCATGAAGCCGTGGTCGGCGATGACGAAGACGGCCGTGCGGTCTCGGATCCCGGCGTCGTCGAGGGCCTGCAAGACGCGCCCGACGTTGGCGTCGCACAAGGCGGCGGCCGTGTACCCCTGCGACGACCTCGGCCCGTGGCCGTGGTGCGTCGAGTCGAGGTTGAGCAGGTGGAGGGCCAGAAATCGGGGCTTCCGCTTGCGGATCGACTCGCAGGCGGCCTCGGTCCAGGCCTCGTCGCGGACGACCCCGCCGCCGTCCTCGAAGCGGTCGAGGAGCCCCTTCGACCTCAAATCCTCCTTGACCTCTTCATTCGTATACTTGAGCTGGTCGGGGACGTCGGGGAAGTTGTCGACGAGCGACTTCGAGCCCCGGGTGCAGGGCCAGTTGATCGCCGCCGAGGAGACGCCGGCCGCCTTGAGGGTGTCGAACAGCAGGGGGACGCGGACGAGCTCGTCCTGCGTCTTCTCCGAGCTGTACCGCACGGGCTCCCCGCGCCCGGCCCGTTCGAGCCTGCCGTTGTAGAGGACGCCGTGCTTGTCGGGGTGCAGGCCTGTCATGAGGGTCGTGTGGTTCGGCCAGGTCACCGAGGGGTTCGACACCCGCATCCCCTGCCTCGACGCGACCCCCGTCTTCACCAGCCCCCGGATCACCGGCAGCGACGCCCGGGGGTCGTCGAGCAAGAAGGACGGCAACCCGTCGATCGTGATCACCACGACGTGACGCTCGGCCGACGCGGCGGCCTGGCCGAGCGCGACGACGAGCAGCAGGGACGACAATATGGATTTGAACATCGGAAAGTCTGAGTCCTCGTGGATCTTGACGGTTCTGGCTCTGCCCTTCGGCCCGCGGCGAGACCCGGCCCCTCGGCGTCCCCCCGACGCCCGTCGCCGACCCTCGCCGCCTAGCTTTGTACCAGGGAGCCGGGCCTTGCGAAAGGTGATGCTTATTGAAGCTTGGATGAAGGGCTCGCGCAACGTTCATCGGGCGGAGCTGGATTCATCATGTCACGCTTCCATCATGGGATTCGGGATTCCGGCAACTCGCGCGTCTTGAGGAACGCCGCGAGGAAGAGCCCCGCGAAGACGAGGTCCGGCCCCGCGCTCGAGAGCTCCAGCAGCGACGCGTTCCCGCCGAGGTAGAGCGCAACCATCGCCGCGACATAGCCCAGCTTCTCGAAGATCGAGGGAATCATCAGCGGCCGGAATCGCTTCGGGTCGCCCGCGATGTGGCGGGCTGAAGAAATTCTTCATTGCCGGCTTCACTTGCCGATACCATCATGTTCGTGCGAATGAACTAGATCCCATTCGGGGCGACGATCAGGTGGAAGATCCTGGCCGGCCGAAACGCGGGATACCTACGACCAAAGAATCCGGGGAACCTAGCCATTCCAGGGCAACCTCTTAAGATTTGCTCGAAAGGAGATCAATCGCGAGGCCAATCAGTTTGCCAGTTTCGGACTTTGCTCACCAGATCGGCTCTCGCTGAAAGCCGGTCAAGCATTACCGAATGAGGTTTCGGTGTAGATGGTTGTTGAAGTCGGTTTGAATGACGCGTTCCCTGACCGTTCTACCTGACGAGCGGGGCCCCACGAAGTTACGTTAAGGTGGGCACGAGATAAGCTTCACTCGATTCCGGTGTTGTCGCTTTGCGTTTAATAATGGCAAACAGAATTGATCGCCTGCTCTTTTTCATTTCGATGAACATATAATGGCATCACAAATCTCGTTAACAATGAGCTGGCTGGCCGCTTCAATGGTATTACACCACTACGAAGGATTCCGATATGATCGAACAGGTCCGTGCGTCGAGGCCCACCGGGCCTAATCATTAAGGAGGGTCAGATGGAAACCACCATGGAGACCTTACTACTCGAATTATTGTACCGCCTTGAGAGCCTCGGTAAAGTTCACGGCGAACTCTACGACTCCGGGGCTCGCGAGCAAATCGGTGGCCTCATCATGGATGGCTTTGTCCACAATAAGCCGGACTACGTTATGCCCCACCGGCTCGGTATGCTGTCGGAGGACGCCGACCTCGAGTTGCGGCAGTCGCTCACCTCGTACATCGAGGGCGCCAACAAACTGTCCGCTCAAATAGGCCTTTCTTCATTTCACGAGCGGCTCGCCGCCTTCCAGAACCCGGCGGTGCGGACGAATCAAGATATCGCCATCGACTACGAGGAGATTTTTGGACACACCCCGCCCGAGTGGTACGATGAGGCTGGCAACATTCTCTGGGATCGAGTGCGGTAGTCGGCCTGTACGCGTGCCTGTCAACATCTCAACGATTTGCCCGAGTCCGGCTTGACAGCTCCTGGGCCTCACGTACGCTCGACGACCTAATCCAGATCGGTATTATCTTCTCAGGAATCCAGAGGTCACCGAGATGGCGTATTGGGGCCCCGGTATTGACGATAACGATTTTGCATTTGGTACCATCGGAGCCAATATTTACCTTCTCAAAGAGCGAATGTCGAAGGGTATTGAAATTGTCCTAGTAGACCGCCAGGCTCAAAGTGCCGGGTAAAGCCGGCGGAGCTTTATGCGTGCTTCGGCTGTCGTGAACTGCCAGCGAACCTCGACGCCCCGGTCGTTCCGCTGCTCCTCCCACGCCGACACCTCCCGTTCCAATTCCTCCCTCGTCTCGATCCGCCGGTCCAGGCACTGGCGGGCCAGCACCGACAGCTCGATCTCCGACACGTTCAGCCAGCTGCCGTGCTTCGGCGTGTGGTGGACCTCCAGCCGCTCGGCGATCGCCCGGGCACGCTCCGGCGGGAACGCCTCGTACAGCGACGCCAGCTTGTGCGTATTGAGGTTATCCATCACCAGCACGACCCTCTCGGCCTCCTCATGCACCTCCTCCACCAGCCAGGCGACGACCTCGGCGAAGTCCACCGCCGTCCGCCGATCGGTCACCCGCACCGCCCGCCAGCCCAGCAGCGGCTCGGAGATCATGAACAGGTCGGCCGTGCCGTTGCGGGCGTATTCGTAGTCGAACCGCTCCGGCCGGCCCGGCTCGGCCGGCACCGGCCGGATCACCTCGCCGATCAGCTGCTTGCTCGCCTCGTCGAGGCAGACCAGGGGACGCCTCTCGTCGTAGGGCCGGTGGTACACCTCGAGCACGTCCTCCATGGCGCAGACGAACCCAGCGTCCCGCTCCGGCGGCAGGCACCACTGCTGCCTCAGCCACGGCTTGATCTCGTTTTTTTGAGCGTCACCCGGACGGTCTCGTCGGAGATCGAGTCGACGACCTCCAGCTCGACGAGCTTGTCGGCCGGGAGCCGCATGGTCCAGGACTTCCGGCCCTCGGGCGGTGCCGAGCAGGCCAGGGCGATGAGCCGGGCCTCGGCCCGGCCGTCGAGCTTGGGCTCCCGGGCTGGCCGCTCCCGCCGCTTGTGGTCCAGGGCGGCCTCGAGGCCCCGCTCGACGAACCGCTGGCGGACCCGCTCGACGGTGGCGTCGCTGACCTCCAGGGCCTCGGCGATCCTGCCGTCGGGCCAGGCGGGGCCGCCCTCGGCGGCATCGGCCTTGAGCAGGATGCGGGCGTGGGTCAGCTTCCGGGCGGCGGCCCGTCCGGCGGCGATCAGGTCGTGCAACGCCTGGCGTTCTTCGGATCCGAGCGTGACCTTGTACTTCTTCATGGCGGCCCTCCTGTGGCGTTAAGTGCCTCAGGAGAACCGATCCGGCGATAGTCCGCAAATTAAATCTGGCGGTCTACTAGAAAAGTCTCACCCGGAGCAAGGCATGGCTGCTTCGCTCGCATGCTTGCGGCTGATTGGTGATCGTTTTCCCAAGAATCTGCGCGTCCATTTCAGCAGACATGATTTTGAAATCGTTGTGGCCGCGTTCGATCAGTGGCTTGAGAAGGTAGGCCCGAAATTGCCCAAGCAGTATCGCGAGGAGATTGTGGGCGAGGCAAGGGTCGAGTTTGCCAGATGGCGTGAAGGCTTCTTTGTCTCGCTACCCGGCGAATCAGTTCCTATTTGAATCACGTGACGAGGTATCAGTCAACTCCGTGAGCTATTCTAATGGCCTCCCAATACCTATTTTTCTCATCGTCGGGAAGTGCGTCCCAATCGAGCATGAATGAGGACAGCCGATCGTTGTATTTCATTCTCAAAATCAATAGATCGGCATTTTTTGCAACCATATGGGTGGGGTTTAGCTGGAATGACCCAGTTATTCCCCTCCACTCACCGCTCGTGAAGGATTTGGCAAAAGGGTTAACCAACTTGTTGCGCAGTATGGGGCTAAGGTTGTTCATTTCGTCAGAAAATTGAAACGGCAGTGAATAGAAATATCTTTGAAAAAGTCGATCCGTCAAATAGTCGAACGAACGGATTCTAATACTTAAAGAATCCGCATTATAGTTCCTCATGTGAAGATGAGCTTGTAAAGCTTCGCGTCTTCCAATAATAATAAGGAAATCAAAGTTTGGTTTATCGAACGCCTGGAATTGCTTTGATGGGAAAAGTCGCTTGGCCTCGGCTCGATTGGCATCGAGCCAAAGCTGCCATTTTTGCACTTGATTGATTGCCTCTGTCAAATGAGCTGAGGGATCGACGGATTTCTTGTAGACGATATCATGAGGTGACTCAAGTTCGATTAATTCGTACTTGAATCCATAGCTTGCCTCGTCGGTGGCGACAACGAAGTCAGGCCGATAATCTGCGCCGAACTGTAATTCCGAGATCGATATCAGACTTCGCTGGCTGTCACAAAGGAAGAAACCCGCATTCTCGCGTATATATCGGAGGTAGGACGGTTCAGTTGCTTTTTGGTCCGCGAGTAGGGCCTGCCATTCGAGCTTAATGGCCATAAAGTGATCGGGTAGCCTACGATTGAGCACCTCCCAACCAATAATCTGATTGAAATCAAAGCGACTCATATTTCATGTACTGATTTTATTGCCAAGTATCCACTCTATCCAAACGAGAATTGGGAGGTCGATCGGAATCGTGAGTCTGACGCACAGACACGCTAGCCAAGTCACTGTTCCCCTGACTCAGGGCGTGATGCGTAGGACGACCCCCATCGGCAGGTCTACCCGCTGTTCGTGGTAGAAGAAAACGTAATTCGTGCCGGGCTTCGCGAACATTGTAACATCAACGTAGGGCTTGTAGGCCGACTTGCGATAGTCGTTCAGCTCCGTGTAGCTCCGATCCTCGCTGTAGTTCTTGAACGTGAAGATCGGGGGATTTCCGCCAGTGCATCGCTCGAAGCGTATGACATCCCGGTTATTGATCGAGAGATGACCGGCCCAGGCTGCGTTGAGAGTCTGGTCTTCAAGCGTCCCGCGGTAGAAAGCCGCCTCGACCTTCGAGAAGCGGCCGGGCAACACGGTTTCCCACGTATGCCCTTTTTCCTTCAGAGTGAACGAGCCGAGGTCGCGGATCTCGGGCTCAGGCTTGGCTGGCGCCTCGACGAAAGTAATCGGTTCCGGCTGCACGTCTTCGCGCAGAACGACTTGTTTAGGAGTTGCAGCTTTTGACGCTTCCACGATCGGCCGGGGAGGTGCGTCTTCAACGACCGTTTCTGCCTCGGAAGACGGTGGTGAGGGCTTCACCGGCTCGGCCGGCGGTTGGACCTGCAAATACGTGAAATAGGTGCCGATCACGGCGAGCGGTAAGCTCAAGACCGTGGCGTACGCCGCTGACTTTTCCAGGCGGGTCATGCCGATGCCCTTCGACTTTCCAAACCTACGGGCCCAGGGGAAAGATTGTCTTCATTCTGGTGGCCCTTTGCAACTCCGACCGCTTCATGCTCTACGATACCGGCCACATCTCTTGATTTGAGGGTTACGCAATACAGAGGCTTGCTGTCGGTGAACATTTCTTCAACCGCACGACAAACGGGAGGCGTGAGTTGATTGCGAGTGGCCGCCCGCCTTCCTGATGTCTTCGAGGTATTCCGCCCACCTCAAGTAGCCATCGGCTTGGACCCACGGCTAATCACAGTTAGAAGATGCCCAGCGTGGCGAAGAGATCGCTGATGCGGCTGGCATTCCTTCGCATCGCCCCGGCGATGTTGGTGCTCCCCGTCGATCGTATCAAGCCGAGGGCCAGGTTCCGTAACGCCGCAAAGACCTCGGGGCCGAAGCCTTTGCGAATCCGGCTGGCATCTTCTCCCAGGCTCACGTCTCGCACATGGTGCGAGCGGTTCTCGATGGTCCAATGGCCGCGCGACCAGCGCAGGAGTTCCTCGGCACCGGCCATCGAACGCGGCACGCTGGTGATGAAGTGGCGGGTCTCCGTGGTGCGCTTGCCGTCGCGCAGCACGACCGAGTCGATTCGGCCGACCTGGCCCACTCCGGGCCAGTCCAGATAGCCGTTCAGGGCCGTCGTGGCCGTCGACGTGCGACGCTCGGTGCGGCCATGTCCTTTCTCCAAGGTGGTCGCTGTGTCGATGGCCTCAAGCCAGAGCGCCGCTGCTGGGGGAAAGAGCCTCTACGGCTCCCGGGGCGAAGGCCGCTCGGATGTCGGCCGGGAGTGCGGGCTGATTGTCCTTGACCACCCAGAGGTAATGGCCGCCGCTGTCGACGATCTGACGGCTCAGGTCGCGTTGACAGAAGATGGCATCGCCGGTGATGAGACGGCCCTCGAGGACCAACCCCGAGAGGAGCTGGAGGGCGGCCTTATGCTCATTCGTCTTGTCCTTGGCGCCGTCGGGCACCTTGGCCTGGGCCACGGTCAGCCCGGATCGGTGGGCGACCAGCGAGAGCAGATGAACGGCTTTGTTCAGGCCATCGAAGCTGCCGCGAACCGACTTACCGTCCAGGGCGAAGGGGGCAAGGAGGCCTTCGTCCTCCGCGGGGATTTGGCCGAGCAGGGCCTCGGCCCAGCGGGTCAAGGCCGCCTCCAGTGCGGCCGGCGAGAGGGCCATGAGGACCTTGCGAATGCCGCCGGACTTGGGAGGACGCCTAGTGAATCCGAGGCGATGCATGAACGCGATGTCCTGGTCGTGGGCCCATTGGCCGATGGCGGCATAACTGCGGGAGCCACACATGATGGCGCAGCAGGCCAAGGCGAGGACGGCCGATAGGGGATGCTGGCGGCCGTGTCGACTGCGAGGGTCGAGGACCTCATCGAGGAAATGGAGCAAGCCGAGATTTGAGGGTGCGTCCATGCCAAGGATCTCGAAAGGGGTCGTTCTAAGCCGAAGACGCTTCTCTAACCTCCCCACAATGAATCCGTCAATAGCCCTGGGCTTGGACCCTCACGCCCATAACGGTATGAAAGACGACTTCTGGTTCGCTGGCCGCCGGGATCATATTTCAGGCCTGGTAGACGCGACGTCTCTTCAACTCGGTCCCGCGACAAGGGTGTTCCTCCCTCCCCGGTCCGTGATGGCAGGAGGCGGAAGAGCCGCCATCGGATCCAGGGCAGGCCTCAGGTCGAGTTCGGCCAGGTCCGCCCTGCCTGGCCAGGCGGGTGGAGGAAAGGTTGCTCGATCCTCACCCCTGAGATCGGCTCGCCGATGGCGTCGTCGACGACCTGGATGTCGAGCAGGACAGAAAGCTTAATACCGTTCAAAACCGGCCCGAGCTGACGTTGGACCGACCTGAGATAGAGGCAGAGGGAAACCGCAATGATCGCCGTCGCCACCGTCGATATACGGATCGAGAGGTGGGGCCGGATTCCGCGGCGAAGAGGGTCGCGAACACCACCCGAGGGTAAGGGTCAAAAGTATCCACGACGCAGGTCCGCTGGTTATACTCGGCCCCTTCTAACCAGAGGAAGGACATGACCATCGCACGCTCGAAAAGCTTCTCGCTGGCGACCTTGATGATACTCGTGTCCCTCGTCGCGGTGGATGGGGCCGTCCTCAAATATTGCTGGGGCATAAAAAATGCCGCAGAAACGGCCATCGTCACGCTGCCGATGGCCAACCTGCTCCTCATGACCGTCCCTCGCCTGAAGGGGAACACGGGGGCGTATTGGGGAGGATTCCATCTGGCCGGATGGCTCTCGATACTCGGAATAGGTTGCATCGCGTGGTATGAAAACTTGTGGCTCTGGCCCGTCAACCAGTTTGTCCGGATCCTCTCGGGTCAAGGCATGACGATGGAGAGCATGGGGCCGACCGCTTTCTTCGGCGTGATCATCGCCTTCGTGATCGTTCTCTACACCTCGCCCTTGATCCTGCTCTCCATGCTGGCCGCTTCGATCTCGGCTTCGTGGGCGAGGAGGCGGGGTCGTGATCGCTCATAAGGGTTGTCTCGCCGAAGACTGGGCTCAGGGATCGGCCGGAGGTCGTCCTGGCTCATCCCCCGAGCAGCAGAGGTCGCTCGAGGAGCCGGTTGCCGAAGCAGCACAACACCCTGCTGACGTGATCCACGACAGGGCACGCCTGGCGGCGGCACGTCTCGAACACGGACATCAACACCCTCTGCGCCCTCGCGCCCGCGCCGGTCCGGTTACCGCCTCACAACTTACGGTCATGGCGACAGCGTCCGCTGCGGCCGGCACGGCGTAAATGCCGACGGACGTGCGTAGGGCACACCATCCGACGGCAAAAATCATCGTGTGTCCCCACGACTTGCAATAGCATGCTGAATAACGTGTAATCTAAGCACGCTGATCACAACATTTGATCGACCGATAATCCTATCGACTGCCTTGCAGAGGGTGATAGTTGCGCCCCGGCAGATATCGTAGCGGGCGGGGTCTAATGCCGCACGAAGTTAGCCGGTGCCTGCTCAATTTCTAAAGAGAGATTCCGCTTCCTCATCCGACAACTCAATCAAATGATACTTGTCGACCAGGCTGCGAGGTACTCGCGGCTGAGCCGAATCGCCGACGTCCACGAACTCGACGCAAAAGGCGACTAAGTCGGCCGCGGACGGGAGTCGGTAGAACGCAGGTCTCCAGGTGCAGACATGCCAGGAACCTTCGTGGCAAGTCACCCAAAAACTGTTGCCGGAGAACGGCATCGCCACACCATATTGGCGTGAGATGACAAGTTGATTGGGGCGTTGGAGATACGCCTGTACCGCCAACTCTCGGAGAGCCTCGATGAGCGGCTGATATGTATCGGTCACGATGCCCGCCTCCGCCGATCAGTCTGGCCGGACTTGCTGATCAATCGCCACGAACTCGGGTAGTGAGTTGTGCCCCCAAAACCTCGCCTGAGCCCCGAATCTAGCACCTTCAGCATTGCTAATTCCACTTTAATCGATTTATTCATAGCGTTGCATATGGAATCTTTGATGCGCAAGGCCCGATGGCGTCTTGGGCCAAGAGCAGCGGGTAGGTCGCGATCGAAAGCCGCCGGCCGCGCGTAGGAAGGCTCATTCTGTACATTCACCGCTTCTTCCTCACAGGCCTCGGCAAACGAGCTCCTCTCCACCTCGGTTGCACCCTGGAGCCTTGAAGCGACGTACTCCAACGCCGTGACGGCAGAGTCTGGATCGATGATGTCATCGCCCGATATTTCCGGCAAGCACGCGCTCCAGATGATGGTTCGACAGACGTGCTTCATGCGGCACTTCGCCCAACTCGTATTCGGCCACGGCCGCAGTGGGGGGAACTCCCCGGCGGCCTTGTGCCGGTGGTAGATCCGCGACTCCTCGTCGCGCCGCAGTATCCACCTCACCACGTCGGCGGGTGCTCGAGGAAGGGCTCCCAGGGGTGCGCGAGGGCCCGGCGGTAGTAGCGAGCCTTGCAGATCAGGGATTCGATCCGCTCGATCAGGTCGAGATGCTCGTGCGAGGCACGATCCCAGGCCCCCTCTCGGAGCATCTCTGAGTCATACGCCATCAGATCCCTGGCCCGCGCCGCTTGACACTCGGCCAGGGCGTAGTAGCGCGACCACCCGAAACCGTGGGTGTCGAGCCGCTCTCGCATCGCGAGGTCCAGCCTCGTCAGCTCCGGGTCGGTCTGCTCGTCGCGGCCGTTAGGGCCATAGCCGGGGTGGATCGCGCAACACAGGCTGCGCCAGAGGATCTCGCGGCCCCTCGCCCGATACCAGGCCGCCTCGTGGCGGTAGAAGTCGCGCTCGCGCCGATCTTCCGCATCGTCGGCGAGCGAGGCCGCGACGCCCGCGAGTTCCTCCGCCCGGGCCCTCTGGCTGAGATAGAGCCTCGGGACGTACAAGAACAGGCAGCACAATAACATGGTGGCGATGAGCGTGAGCTCGAGACCGATCCGGACCCGCGCCGAGCGGCAGGCGGCCACGAGGCGATCCTTCAGCCTGCGGACGCCGCCGACCGCCACGCGCACGCCGCCGACCACCACGATGAGGATCCGGCCTCGCAGCCGATCCCATCCGATTCCCAGCCGACTCCACCTGGAGTGCCTCATCGCGAAGCCCCCCCCGGGACCGCCGATTCCCGGCGGTCAGCCATCAATTCATTCTACTCCAACCTTCGGGAAACTTGAATGGATGCCAAAACCTTGACAGAACTCGCCTCCAATTCAAGAGTTAAAAGAAATACGAGACGACCACCCCTATCGCATCCTCTCTAGATTCGGATGGCAGGCGTTCGGGAGGAGAGGAGTTACGACGGCATGACAAGGGTGGCGATGTCTTCCGCGTTCGAGGATCTCCGGCAACTCTTCGTCAGGGGGGGCGTGGCCGGGCTGGGCGATGAGTCGCTCTTGAGGCGGTACGCGTCGGCCCGCGATGCCGAGGCCTTCGAGGCTCTCGTGACGCGTCACGGGCCGATGGTGCTCGCGACCTGCCGCGCGGTGCTGCGTCATGAGCAGGACGTCGAGGATGCCTTCCAGGCGACGTTCGTGGTGCTGGCTCGCAAGGCCGGGTCGGTCCGAGCCGGCGAGGCCCTCGGCGGCTGGCTCCATCGCGTGGCCTATCGGATCGCCGTGCAGGCGAGCGTCAGGGATAAGAGGAGGCGTCGGCACGAGTCGGGAGAGCTGACCTTGGACATCCCCAGCCCCGCCCCCGACGCCCCCGAGCCCGACCTCGGCCCGACCCTCCACGACGAGATCGACCGCCTGCCGAGGCGCCAGCGGCTCCCGCTCGTCCTCTGCGACCTCGAAGGCCTCTCCTATCCGGAGGCCGCCCGACGGCTCCGCGTCTCGGTGCCCGCGCTGCGGAGCCGTCTGGCCCGAGGGCGCGAGCGGCTCCGCGCCCGGCTCGCCCGGCGAGGCTTCGCCCACGCGGCGATCGCCCCGGCGCTGGCCTTCGAGCCGGTCGGCGTGTCGGTCCCGGTGAGTTGGGTCGCGGCTGCCGTCGCGGCCTCGTCCGGAGCCCCGACCTCGACCGCCGTCGCCTTGCTTTCGCAGTCATTCCTGAGGGGGATCCTCATGACCCAGGCCAAGCTCGCGACCATGACCATCCTCGTCGCTGCGTCGCTTGCCCTGGCAGGGGCCTTCGCACGCGTCGACGATCCAAAGCCTTCGAATGCAAAGATGGGTTCGGCGGATGTCGCCTCGAAGGCGAAGGCCAAGTCCCCTGCCCCCGCCCTCGCGACGCCCGCTCCCGCCTCCAGGGATCAGATCCATCTGCGAGGCCGCGTCGTCGACTCCAAAGGCCGGCCGGTCCCGAACGCGAAGCTCGTCTTCCCTCTCGACGACCCCGACCACCCGATGCCCGAGTCTTCGAGCGGCCCCGACGGACGGTTTTCGGTCCGCGTCCCGATCAACCCGCTGTGGCGGGCCGAGGCCGAGGCCGCCGGAGAGTTGCCGTGGGTGAATGCTTCGGCCCCCGGCTTCGGCCCGACCGCCGCCAGGGCCGACCTGCAAACCGCCGAGACCGAGGAACTGACCGTGCGTCTCGCGCAAGGAGGATTGCCCGTCGAGGGCCGCGTCGTTGACCTCGAAGGCCGCCCGGTCGTCGGCGCCCGGGTCCACGTCAAGACCCTCTACATGGCCGAGCAACGCGACCTGGACACCTGGATCCGGGAATTCGAGGCGGGTCGTCACTTCAACATCGGTAACGGACTCGCGGGTTTCCCCGTAAACGGGCCCGACGCGACCACCGACCGCGACGGCCGGTTCCGCCTGGCGGATCTCGGGGCCGAGCGCATCGCCGAGGCCTACATCAGTGGCCCTTCGATCGCCACGTCGACGCTCTACATCGCCACCCGAGACGGCGAGGGCAAGCACCTCTCCGGGGTCAAGCTTATCAATCGGAACCAGCCTATTTATGACCGTCGCCTGGAGTTCGCGGCGATGCCCACGACCCCGATCGAGGGTGTCATCCGCGACAAGGACTCGGGCAGGCCGATCCCGAACGTCACGCTCCGGGGTTCCATCCTCGACGAACCCATGTTCCGCTATCTCGCGATCGCCGAGGTGATCGCGAAAACCGACGGCGAGGGCCATTACAGGCTCGCCGGCCTCCCCAGGGCGAAGGGTTATGGCCTGCTCCTCCAGCCCGGCCCCGGGCTCCCCTACACCCGGGCCTACTTCAAGGTCAAGGCCGACTCCCCCGCGCCGGCACCGATCCATCACGACGTTGCGCTCAAGCGCGGTATCCTAGTGCGTGGGCGATTGACGGACAAGGCGACGGGCAGGCCCATATTGGGGCATATTGATGGGTTCAGCTTCAGGGACAACCCCCGGATCCGCGAATATCCGGGCTTCAACGCGGACGTTCAGTTGACCTATCCCCCGATGAGCAAGATTGGCAGTTTCGAGGTCGTCATGCTCCCCGGCCGCGGCCTCATCGCGGCGCGTTGCGACACGTCGAGATATCGACGGGCGATCGGGATCGAGGCGATCAGCGGTTTCGACCGCAAAGCCGGCCGATTCGACACGGTGCCGGAAAGCTATCACATCGGCAATTACAACGTCTTCGCGGAGGTCAACCTCGCCCCCGGCCTCGAGACGACGACGCTCGACCTCCAGGCCGATCCCGGCCGCACGCTGACGATCCGGGTGATCGACCCCGAGGGCAAGCCCATCGGCCGCAACAAGGTACGAGGCCTCAGCGAACTCTTCCCCACGGAGGAAGTCGTCCGCCATCAATCCACCTTCGAGATGCACTCCCTCGATCCGTCGAGCCCGAGACGCCTGACGGTGGCGAATGTCGAGCGAAAGCTCATCGGCTCGGCCTATCTCAAGGGGGACGAGCCCGCCCCACACACCTTGCGGCTCCAGCCCTGGGGCACGATCACCGGGCGGATCGTCGACGACGAGGGCCAGACTCGCCTAGGCCTCTCGATTTCGAGCTCCGTCGACTGGTTCGCGCCCAACCAAGACGCTATCGGCATCCTCCCCGACAGCGACTGGAACGGCGGCCATCTCATCGGCGACGACGGCCGCTTCCGCATCGAGGCCCTCGTCCCCGGCCTGAAATACGGCGCCGACGTCTCCGAGAACTTCCACCAAGCCGGCCACCTGTTCGACGGCGTCATCGTCGCGCCAGGCGAGGTCAAGGACCTCGGCGAGTTGAAGTTCATCCCGCCCAAGCCGTAGACCGCGCCGCAGCGCCGGTCAGTCCCGCAATCCTCTCTAGTCCTCCCGATCGTCAAAACCAAGCCCGCACGTCGCTCATGCGCGTCGCGGGCTCGTTCGCATTCCGGACGAGGTCCGGGTGACCCGCAATGCGCCGCACGATGGTGCACTCTTTCGAAGTTGACATTCGTTCACTATCAACAGTATATTCAAGGTGTTCCTGGCATAAAGCTGTGGAACGACCATACGTGTTGCTTGGTCGGACGGGTTACTTATTCGCGAGGTGCATCCTATGGCCATCGGTACGTTCGTGACGGCAGGGTCCCAGACGATTCCCGTGGGGACCGACATCGTTAGGACTTCGGGCTACAGCACGGTCGGGCTGGGAGAGGCCCTCTATTGTTATGACTCGGCCGTCAATTCGGCCTATGTCACCGCGAACCCCCGCAGCTCATTCCTTGATGTGAACAACCGGGGCTTCCGGCTGGCCGAGCAGGAAATCTACGCCACGATGTTCGGGGCGATCGGAGACGGCGTAGCGAACGACGGCGCGGCCATCAAGTCGGCGCTTGATTATTGCATCGCCCGCAAGATCACATTGCACTTCCCGACCGGCACTTACTCCATCCCGAATTGGGGTACGTATACGCCGTCCGGCGATCTGGACATTTCAGGCTCCGGTTCCGAGTACGCGATCCTTGACGGCGGCGATAAAGCCAACCACGTGCGATTCGCCCTGGCGGCGGGCACGTCGAACGTCACCGTTCGCGGCCTGACGTTCAAGTCCTTCGATCGGCCGCTCACCGCCTATGGCAATACGACGGTCATCAGCAACCTGACGCTGATCGACGTGAACGTCGTCGACAGTTGCAACGGCGTGCGGACCCTGTGCTGGATCGACAACGCTTACATCAGCCGATACCGCGCCTCCAACATCACCGGCCTCGTCGCGGGCGAGGATACCTACGGCCTGGCCCTCGGGTGCGATATCCTGACGGAGGATTATGCACTTTCGTATTTCATCGAGGATGTCCACATCAGTCACGTGGACGGCACGATCCACGATATCGAAGTCCCCACGAACGCCATCGCCATCCGCGGCCATCGGATGGTGCTGAACGATTTCAGGCTCGAGAACGTCTTCAGCAACACCGAATCTCACGACTGCGAGGGCTTTTACGCCAAGGTCAAGTATTCGGAGATCTCCAACGGCTATCTCTACAACGCCGGCCACGACGAGGCCTCATTCATCATCAAGAACATGGGGGAAGGCGGCATACTTTCTCACGACAACGTCGTCCGCAACGTCCACGTCCGCTGCGACAACGGCGCGGTCTATCGCGGCTTCCTCTGGGAATGCGGCAGCGTCTTCGCGGAGAATTGCATCGCCGAGGGCGTGGAATATTCCGGCTTCGCCGCCGCGCCGACCCTCGCGCCCGGCACCCCCATCCTCGTGAAGGGACGATATACCTTCAACAATTGCTGGGTCATCAACAGCAATGCCGCGTCGGCCTTCATCCTGAGCGGCGGGAATGTGGAACTCGTCGATTGTGGCCTGGCCTCCCCCACGACCGGGGCGAATAAGGTTCGAGGCCTGAGCTTCGTCACCGTCCCCACTTACGCGACGAACGACGTCACCTTGAAGCTGGTCGGCTGCACGATGCAGGTCCCGAGCACATATGATGGCACCGGCGACACGAACGCCATCATGCTGAGCAACCCGGCGGGATACGCCGTGAATCGGGTCCAGATCGACGATTTCGTGATCGATGACCAGAGCACGACGCCCGCCAACAAGCGGGGCGTCCTCGTCTCCGGGGCCGGTGCGGTCAAGGAATTCTTCATCGACAAGCCCTTGTTCAAAGGCATCCCCGACGTGCAGGCCGTGAGGCTTTTGGGCAAGGAGTCGGCCCTGTCGATCACGAACTGGGGGGAAAAGACGCACTTCGCGATCTCCGACAACAATACGGTCGTGACCGAGTCCTACGTCGGCAGGATCTTGAATTCCTCCGCATGCTCGGCCGTCCGAGTTTGCACCTTGCCGGCGGCTCGCCCCGGCATCCGGATCGGCTTCCTGGGCCAGGGCACGTTTGGCTTGACCGTCCAGCCCGCCAGCCCCGACACGATCATCGGATCGTCCTCCGTCAGCGTGCCCGTCGGCACCTACGCCATCCTCGAATGCGTCGCCTCCGGCCTCTGGGCGGTGAAGTAAGTCCGCGCGGGTCATCGCCTTAGCCACCTTGAGTCGGGCAAGCCTGGCCCGACTGACTATCACGATGATCGTTTGCCCGACATATTGGGCCAATGACCGGAATCAGCACCGATAGGCTTGGGGGCAACTCCAAGCCTATCGGTGCATCCGCTTTACAGGAGCGGGCGAGTCGCTGGTAGCCGTTGGCGAGCTTCCAAGGGGCGAGGCCGATCAGGTCTTGGCAGAAGGATCATCCCCCCCCCTTTCTTGCCACCCGGATTCGTCGCCGAGCGTGCACCAGATGCCGAGCGGGCGAAGGTGAGCCATGATCTCATCGAGCTCCAGGAAGCCGATGCAGGGGTAGGCTCCGATGCGTGGCGGGCCGGATTCCAGGAGCTTTCGAGCCAGGACGATCGCCGCCGAGCTTGGCGTGGCCGGGCCGTCGTAATCGGTGACCAGGGCGATTCGTCGCTCGATGGGCCGGCCCGCTGCATCCAGGCCGCGGAGCCAGATGGCGAGCGAGCCGTTCGTCGTCCCGAAGGGGATGAGCATCAGCGAGGCCTTCAGGAAGAGGCTGGTGCGGCGCGTCAGGTCGAGGCCAAACCAGCGGCAAGGGAGGGCGCACGCGGTGAGGAGGTGATTCAACACGTTCAACTCCAACCCGGCCGAGAAGCGGACGGTCCGGGCGGCGAAGGTCGCCGGGAAAAGCTCCAGCTCCGGGACGTCACAGTTGTGGACGCGGCGGCGGCCGACGGGAGGAGGGAAGTCGAGGCGTTGCGCGTCGCCCCAACCCGGCCGCTCGACCCAACGGCCATCCCGCCAGACGCGGATCGTCCGCCCGAGGTAGCTCAGGACGGCGCCGATCGTCGACGCCCCGCGCGGGTTCTGATTCCCCGGGCTCAACGCCGTGTGGATCTCCTCGATCCGCGAGAACTCGGGCATCAACGCCTGGATCAATGCGGATGTGATGCCGGGCGTCGAGCTGACCCCCGAGACGACCAGGAGCCCGCGTCGGCGAGCCACGGAGTCGAGCCGGACGACCCCCGCCACGAAGTCGCGCGCGTCGGAGAGATCCAGGTAGTGGGCTCGGGACTCGAGGCAGAGCTCGGCCACGCGATAATCGGCCCCCTGGAAAGGCCCGGCCGCGTGGACGACGAGGAACGAGCCGGCGATTGCCCGACGCAGCGAATCATGGTCGTCGAGATCGCACGCGAGGAAGTCGGCCCCGACGCGACTCGCGAAGTTGACGCCGACCTTCGCGTTCCGGCCGACCACGCGCACCCGACAGCGTTCGTCGCGCGCGAGCGCCTCGGCGATCCGGCCGCCGAAGATTCCGTAGCCTCCCAGGATAGTCACGACCCTCGGCGCTTCGTTCATTCGGGCTCGATCCACCCTTCGTAACGGACGAGCTCACCGAGGATCGGAACCTCGACGCGGACCGCCAGTTGCCAGCCCCCCTCGCCCGCGACGACGCGGCCGTCCACGAGAGGGGCGAGCCGCTTCGGGAGCGGGACCCCGAGGACCCACGCCCTCCTGAACTCGAGGTTTAGGAAAGGGCCATCAAGGATTAGCTCGCTGGCAAACGCCGACGGCCCGATCGACTCCACCAGCAGGCCGCCTCGCGCATACTGGACGGTCTTCATCGTCCGCCCCTGGAGGTGCCGGACCCAGCGCTCGCGATCCCCGACGACCTCGACCTCGAGCCGGACCTCGACGACGTCCCCGGCCCTGGGCAATCCCAGGACGGATGCCAATGCGTTCTGGCACACCCCCGCCGCCCGTTCGACCCTGAGCGTCCCCCGGGCCCTCCCGCCTCGCGGCGAGTCGTGGAAGCGTCGGAGAACCTCCGGCAGCGCATCGAAGCGGTCGCCGAGGATCCGCCGGTAGAGTGATGGAGGTGCCATGACACCTCTACCGCAAGTAAGGGTCGAGTGCCTGTCTGATCTGAACGTCCCTTCATTCGAGCACGGACGATGACTCCATTCAACGGCCTCGCCCAGGTCGAAGCGGAATCCCACCCCGGCCAGGCCAATGAAATCGAAATAATCGCCGGCCTCCCCGGCTTCCATGACGCGAAACCTTGCTCATCTGACCCGGGTGGACGCTTTTGAACTCCCCCCTTCACTTTCAAAGTGGTCCTGCGTACACTCCCGAAATTCGGTTCCTGCAACCCGGGCGACGGAGCCATGCCATGACCGACTCACAACGCATGGAGACCGCAATGGGGATCAGGCCTGCCACCATCCTGGTCTGCGGCTTATTCGAAGGGGCTCGCTTCGTCGCTGGGATCGAGGAGTTGTCGAGATGAGCGGCCTCTCCCTGCCCGAGGGCTATGCCGACTGGCTGGCCGGCCTCAAGCATCGCATCCGGAGCGCCAGGCAACGTGCGGCCCTGTCCGCCAACGGGGAGCAGATCCGGCTCTATCACGAGATCGGCCGCGAGATCATCGAGCGGCAGGGCCGGCAAGCCTGGGGTGCCAAGGTCATCGACCGGCTGTCGGCCGACCTCCAGGCCGCGTTCCCCGACATGAAGGGGTTCTCCTCCCGAAACCTCAAGTACATGAGGACTTTCGCCCAGGAATGCCCGGACCTCCGGATCGGGCAGCAGTCTGCTGCCCAATTGCCCTGGTTCCACATCGTCACCGTGATCACCAAGCTCTCGGATCCCGAACTGCGGGGATGGTATGCCCGCGAGGCGGTCGAGCAGGCCTGGCCGCGCGACACCCTCACCATCCAGATCAAGAACCAGCTCCACCTGAGGCAAGGGGCGGCCGTCACCAACTTCGATAGGCGGCTCGCCCCTCCGGAAGCCGGGCTGGCCGCGCAGATCCTGAAGGACCCCTACCACTTCGACTTCCTCGGCCTGGGCGACGAGGCCCACGAGCGCGACATCGAAGGTGCCCTGATCCGCCACATCACCCGATTCCTGCTCGAGCTTGGCGCGGGCTTCGCCTTCGTGGGGCGTCAGTTCCGCCTGGAGGTGGCCGGCGACGAGTTCTTCATCGACCTGCTCTTCTACCACACGCGCCTGAAATGCTACGTCGTGGTCGAGCTGAAGGCCCACGCATTCAAGCCGGAACACGCCGGCCAGTTGAACTTCTACCTGAGCGCCGTGGACGCCCAGATCAAGGCCGACGACGACAGGCCGACCATCGGACTGTTGCTCTGCCGGACCCAGAATCGCCTCGTCGCCGAATACGCCCTCTCCGGCATCGACAAGCCGATCGGCGTCGCCGAATACCAGCTCGTCCGCGCCCTGCCGACGCCCCTCGACACGAGCCTCCCCAGCATCGAGGAGATCGAGGCCGAGCTCTCGCGCGACCTCGGCGAAGAAGGCCCCTCATGACCTCGCTTTAACTCCCCTCCTGAACCCCGCCGCCCCATCCTCAAATCCGAGCCGACCCTAAAGCCCTGGCGCCGACGAGAGCCCTTCATCAGCCCCGGCCCTCCCCAAAAATTGTGGATGGCCGCGTTTGGAACCATCGGGGTCTCGCAGCGATAAGAGGCACCCTGCAATTGGCCCCGGCCATCACCAGAGGCCGTTCTCCGATCCTCCCCGCCGTTCTACTCACTCTGGCGCGGACATCTGGAAAACTCGATCTCATTTTAAACCCACGTAACTCTTTCAAACGCTCTTTTCTATTCTCGAGTTCGTGTCGACACGAAAGGGATTTCCGACGAATTCCCGGAACAAAGGAACCGGGAGGAAGCGTCGATATTTTTCGATGTTTTCTTTCCGCTTCTGGTACGGGTAGAGCATCATCGCTTCCACGAAGTCGGCCGCATGGTACAGGAGATTCCGAGGTGCGGGGTCGCCTTCGGGCGTCGGCAGGACGAGGCGGGCCAGCTCTCCCGGAGGGATGGCCGCGAACTCCTGCGCCAGGCGAGCTTTGTGGGCACGGCGCTCGGCGTAATAGCGAAGAAGATGCTCCCGCTCATCAGGGTCATCGGGAAGCTGATGCTCGTATTCGGAGTCGAGATAGAGCGCGGCCCCTTCGGCTTGATATCGGGCGGTGTAGGCCTCTTCATCGGTCGCGCGGCCGTCGAGGTAACGCTCGGCGACGTCGAGGGCCCGTCGGCTCGCGTCCATCGGCAGGAGCCTCTCGATGCGGCGGCAGCAGGCCAGGAGATAGCGCTGCACGAGTTTGTCGAGGTCGGCCGGCTCGCCACGCCATTCCTGCCGGAACCAGCGGAGCATCCGCGACACGTCGTTGGAGCGGAGCCATTCGTCCTCGGTCATGCTCATGACGGGGCGAGAGGGATCCCTCACGCCCCAGCAGTCGAAGAGCTCATCGTGCGACTGGTGGATATCATCCCAGAGGAGCCTGACCTCGGCCGACGCCGAATCCCCCCTGGCCCGAAACACCTCCGCTCCCTCAACGGACGAGCGAAACGACTCCATCCCTTCGAGTTCGTAGCATCGCTCACCGAGCCCGCCGACGTCGCCGGCCGCGCCCGACCCGAACTTGAAAAGCCAGCTAAAGTCGGACGGTCCTCCGCCCGCAGTGAGATCGCACCTGAAATCCATCCATGTAAATTTGAAACCCAACTCCTCCTGCTCCCCGTAGCGCGCAACGTTGCCCCACGCCGCGAACAGGCACCCGCCGCCGATATCGCCATACCAGCGGAGGATCAGGTCGAGGGTCCCTCGCGGCGTCATCGAGCCGAGATCCACACCCGCCTCGGCGATCAGCCCGTCGAGCACCTCCCTGACGTCCCTTAAACTCATTCTATAAATCCTATCATCTTCAATTGACGAAAATGATTCTTCTCGAGACTGCGACGCGATCTCCTTGAACCGACCGCTTCACGAACAGAACCGGCGTCGCCGCGTCGTCCCCATGGTAGCTTCGACCGGGAGACATGGAAATCCGAGGCGGCCGTGAATGGGGAGAGCCGCGGGCCAACCGGCCCGGGCTCGCAGGCCGACGCAGAGGTATGATTCCGGCGGGAAGGCTCACCAACTCGGCCGCCAGGGATCGGAGGCGTTTTCCGCGAGGGCCTCGTTGTTTCAAAGGCTGAACATGCCGTTTTTCCAAGGTTGGAATTGATCGAGATACGTGATAGATTGAGTCCCCCCCCTTAATCCGACGAAATCCACCGCAATCGCTTTGATGGCCTTTCGCCTCGAGAGGATCCTTCGACGATGATGTTGATGAGTTTTGCCAGGCGCCTCGCGTTGGCGATGGGGGCGTTCGTCCTACTGGCCGGCACGGCCTCGGCCCAGGGCGATCCCTCGATCTTCCGCAACAAGTCCGTCCAGAAAGAGCTGGAGTTCACTCCGATCCAGCTCAAGAAGCTCGACGCCTTCTTCAAGGAGCTCGAGCAGCGGCAGCAGAAGGCCGAGCAGAAGTTCGCCGACGCCTCGCCCCAGGAGCGGGACCGGCTGATGGGAGAGGTCGTCTCCTGGTCCAGAGATCAGATCGACAAGATCGTCAAGCCGGAGCAAATCAAGCGGCTCAAGCAGATCGAGCTCCAGAAGATCGGCTTCAAGGCGATGCGAATCCCGCAGGTCCAGGCCGAGCTCAAGTTGACCAAGTCCCAGAAGGAGAAGGTCGTCGCCCTCTTCAACAAGGGGGAAGCCGAGTTCCGCGAGGGGATCACCAAGGGCTCCAACGACGTCGACAAGCTCCGGAAGGACATCGACGCCCGGACGTCCGCCAAGATCTTCGGCCTCCTCTCCGCCGAGCAGAAATCGCTCTGGAAAGACGTGCTCGGAGCCCCCTTCGAGGTCAAGCCTGACGACGACGAGCCCGGCACTGGCCCCGGCCCCAGGAACCGCCCCCGCCGCGGACGCCTTAAAGGTCGTTGAAAGTCGCGAGGTGCCGTCGCCCTCGCCGACAGGCAGGGAGACGGCTTTCTTCGTCGGCTTGATCACATCTCAACGTCATTGCGTCCCGCCTTCGATCCCGGCGGACCTCGGGCGTGATCGGAAGAAGTTCATCATGACCCCCTCGGGACATCTCCCGAACGGACCCGGTCTGCACGACCTCCTCGCCGATGACGATCTCGAGGCCCTGTGCCTGGCGATCGCACGCGAGCCTGAATCGTTCGATCGGCCGGGCGAGTCGGGCGTCCCGCCGCTCTACACCGCCGCCTGGCATCGCAACGCCCGGGCCGTCGAACTCCTGCCTGAGCACGGGGCCACGCTCGATATCTTCGCCTGCGACAACCCGGCCCGCGAGCGGGAGGCCGAGTCCCTCGTGGCTCAGACTCCGGGGCTCGTGAGGGCGACGACCGCGAATGGCCTGACACCACTGCACCTCGCGGCTCGTGCGGGGCACCTCGACGCCGCCGAGGTCATCCTCCGCCACGGCTGCACCCTCTCCGCGGAGGAACGGCGGCGCATCCTACGCATCAACAATGACCAGGGACTCCTCGACGAGCTCCTGTCTGTCGAGCCGAACAAGTCGCTTGCTGTTATGCTCCGACAAGTTTTCATGTGGCGTCAACACCGCCTGGGACAGCCTCGCCATCCCCTCCTGGCTCGGCCCCCGAGAGGGCCGAGCGAGGGGCTCGACCCGAGAGTCGAGCCGGAAGACCTCTGCGGGCGAGGGAGGCTTCGGCCGGGCCCGTCTGCGGCTCCGAGGGGCTTTCCTTCCCCTTCGGCCCCCTCCTCTCGTCTCCCCTTCGGATCGACTTCGAGCGATCCCGGGCTTTCTCTGCGCCCGGAGGGCTCGGGATTCGCCCCGGCGCGAGGCCTCGGGTCCTCGGCCCCGCCCAATCCCCAGAAAGAAAGGAAACGAAAACTCAGGAAGTCACCAACCAATAAAAGCAAAGGAAAGAAAGAGTTGTCGATGCGGGGATTGAACCCGCGGCGTGGCCTGCCACTTCGACATATAGGGGTGTTTCTTCCCGATGCTCGCTCGTTATTGTTGCCAGCGAGGAGACCGGCCGGGGCCGGTGCATCTCCATCGCCACCACGACGGGACGAGGTTGGACCGTCCTTGATCCACCAGGCCCGACGACCCCCGAGCTGTCTGCGCCGGCAGGGGCCGGCAACGCCTTTTGCGTGATGATCCCGGCGGGGGCACCGGGGTCACGTCGACCCGACCTATCGGCGAGCGAGATTCTCGCGACCCGTCCCATCGGCGAACGAGCCCGAAATCCCACCGGCCATAAGGTAGTACACCGGCCGAAGGCCATTCCGGCGGAATTCTACGATCTTTTTTCAGGATGCCCCATCCGCCGCCCAGGAACGCTCCCGACTCTTCCAATCGCGGCGATCCCAAAAGGCGGAAACGCAGGGCGAAACGCGGTCGGCATGTCGTCGCTATGCGTCGTCGTACGAGCCCCTATCGGTCCTCGCCAGGGCGGGACCAATTGGTCCCACTCCCGGAAGATCGCCGCGACGAGGCGAGTGTCCCAACGACCGAGTGGGACCAATTGGTCCCACTTCTGGACGATGGCTCCGGGATCGTGACCAGCGCAGCGGCCAGGTGGGGACCAATTGGTCCCACCTGGCCGACGCCGGACTTCGCGCAGGAACCGCTAGCATCAGCAGAAAATGAGGCCTCTTCAAGGAGCCGATCCCACTGGCAACGCTCGCGGAGCTCGATGGGCCCCGCGTCGCCGCGAACACGGGCCGACCCAACCAGGCCCCTCCCTCGACCTGGCCGATGCGGCGGGCTCATTGAGTTCTCCGGGCGATACGCGTAACATGAGAGGATGCCTGGATCTCGATGGCCCGACTCCTCTCCTCACCCGGATCTCGCCCGTCACATGACCGACCCCACCCCCGATAAGCCGAAGCGACGGGCACGTTATCACGGCAAGAACCCTCGCCATTTCCACGAGAAGTACAAGGAGCTCCAGCCCGAGCGCTACCCCGACGACGTGGCGAAGGTCATTTCGGGGGGCAAGACCCCCGCGGGGACGCATCGGCCGATCCTGGTGGCGGAGATCCTCCGGGTGCTCGGGCCCAGGCCCGGGGATATCGCCGTCGACTGCACGCTCGGATACGGCGGCCACGCCCGAGAACTCCTCGCCGCGGTCCGGCCGGGCGGGCGGCTCCTCGGCCTGGACGCGGATCCGATCGAGCTGCCCAGGACCGAGGCCAGGCTGCGCGCGCTCGGGTTTCCCGACGAGTCGATCGCCCTGCGCCACGCGAATTTCGCGGCGCTGCCGCAGTTCCTCGCCGACGAGGCCCCCGAAGGAGCCGACGTGCTGCTCGCGGATCTGGGGCTCTCCTCCATGCAGATCGACGACCCTGCGCGGGGCTTCACCTTCAAGGTCGACGGGCCGCTCGACATGCGGATGGACCCGACCCGAGGCCGCCCCGCCTCCGCCCTGCTGTCCGAACTCGGCGAGCCGGGCCTGGCCCAGATCCTCGAAGAAAACGCCGACGAGCCGCACGCCCGAGGGCTCGCGGAGGCGATCCATCGGGCCCACCGACGCGGACCCCTCGCGACGACCCAGGCCCTCGCCGAGGTCGTCCGACAGGCCAGCGCCCGCTGGCCGCGACTCCCGGGCGCCACCGTCGACGACACGGTGCGCCGGGTCTTCCAGGCGATCCGGATCGCCGTGAACAACGAGTTCGGCGTCCTGACCGGGTTCCTCCGGACCCTGCCGGCGGCCCTGAAGCCGGGGGGCCGCGTCGCCATCCTCACGTTCCACTCGGGCGAGGACCGCCGCGTGAAGACGGCGTTCAAGGAGGGCCTGCGCGACGGCCTTTACGCCTCGATCGCCGACGAGGTGATCCGCCCCTCCGCCGAGGAAAGGCGCGAGAATCCCCGGTCGACCTCGGCCAAGCTGAGGTTCGCGGTCCGGTCCTCGTGAGGCCGAGGAGACGAGGCTCCCCGCGGCGACGACTCGCCCGCGATCGGCCTCATTGAGTTGCCGGGGCAACACGCGTAGGTTGATAGGATGCCTGGAATTCGCATCCCCAGCCTGCCGGAGCGTTGCCCCATGTGGATCGAGCGAACCGCCCTCCGGGGCCTCGGCGTTGCCTGGCTCCTCCTCCCCTTCGCGGCGCGGCCGACCCTCGCCGCCGAGGCCCCCGCGACGGCCGTCGTCGTCGAGGTCGACGCCGGGGCCTTCGAGCGTCGCGAGACGCCCGTCCGGCTCCGACTGCCCGACGCATTGAAAAAATCCGAGGCGTTCACACTCGAGGATCTTGACGCAAAAGCCCCGGTCCCCGTGCAGCGTGATGGCGAGGGCCATATCACCTGGATCGTCCGCGGGCCGCTCGCGGCCGGCTCGAAGCGCAAATATCGGCTCACGCCTTCATCGAAAGCCGATGCCGACCAAGCGGCAGAAGGCGTCTCCGCGAAGGTCGACGGCCAACCCGCCGAGGCGATCGCGGACGACCTCGGCCGTCACGGAACGGGCTCGTTCGCGGTCGATGGCCGCCCCGTCTTGACCTATCACGCGGCGGTGGCCGAGCCCCCCGCGCCCATCGACCCCGTCTATCGCCGAAGCGGGTTCATCCACCCCTTGCGGACCCCCTCGGGCCTGGTCGTCACCGACGACTTCCCCCCCGAGCACGCCCACCAGCACGGCATCTTCTTCGCCTGGGTCAACAGCACCTTCGAGGGCCGCCCCGTCGACTTCTGGAACCAGCTCAAGCGCGCCGGCCGCGTCTCGCACGCGCAAGGCACGGAGAACTCCGGCAAGCGGAGCCGCCTCTCCGGCGGCCCCGTCTTCGGCGAGCTCGACGCCGAGCTGCTCCACGAGAACCTCACCGCCCCCGGCGGCCCGAAGGCGGTCATCCGCGAGGACTGGATGGTGCGTGTCTATCGGATCGGCGCCCCATTCTTCATCGTCGATTTCCAGTCCGTCCACCACGTCCTCGGATCGGACCTGACCCTGAACAAGTATCTGTATGGGGGCTTCGGCATTCGGGGGAGCCGGCAGTGGTCCGACCCGAAGGCCAAGGGGGTCGAGCCCCCGGATCCCTCCCGCAGCGGCCACAGCACCTTCCTCACCAGCGAGGGCAAAGGGCGCGCCGACGGCAACCACACCCGCCCGCGCTGGGTCGACTTCTCCGGCCTCGTCGACGGCAAGACGGGGGGCATCACCGTCCTCGACAACCCGGCCAACTTCCGCTTCCCCCAGCCCGTCCGCCTGCATCCCAACATGCCCTACTTCTGCTTCGCCCCGATGGTCGAGGAGGGCTTCGTCCTCAAGAAGGATCATCCCTACACATCCCGATACCGACTCCTCATCCACGACGGCCCTCCTGACGTCCGGGCCATCGAATCCGCCTGGCACGACTACGCCGAGCCGCCGACCGCCCGTGTCATCCCCAACACCCCCTGACCCCGTCGCCGATATGCCCTGACCCCTCCCCATTACGCCGCGAAACGCTTTCTTCTCTCCGCAAATGTATGTAGAGCCACCGCCGCGATCGTCAACCCAACGCGGCGGTCCTCCCTTTAGTCGACGCGGCGGAACCCCATCTGCAACCCCCTCGGCCATTGCGAGACGCCACGAGCAAAACCGATTGCCGTGTCTTCCTGTTTCTGGGTGGCCGTGGTTGGAACAACCAGGGTCGCGCAGCGACAAGAGGTTTGTCGCGGTGAGCTTGGCCTCGACCGGAGGCCCGCTGCAATCGCCCTAACCATCTCGCGGCCCCGGGGATCGAGGAGTGCCGCATCGCCTCGGCTCAATCGCGGGCCGAGGCACTGTCCAGAAATGCGCGGAGGGCCGCTGGGTTCGGCGGGGGCCTTTTTTGGTGGGCCTCTTGTCGCTGCGCGACCCCGATAGTTCCAATCGGGGCTACCCTTTGATATGAGGAAGCGACGCAATCAAAACGGTCGGCGGCCCGACTCGCGCGGATTCTGGCGCCGGCCTCCTCAGGATGCCATGGCCAGCGAATCGGCCGGGCGGATTGGGGACGGCTCCTGATTTCGGCCGGGCAATAGGCTCAAGCCCTCTTGTCGCTGCGCGACCCTGGTTGTCCCAACCACGGCCACCCGGAGGAAGACCGGAGACCGTCCAGAGGCCTGGGCTTGTTGCATCGGGCCCCTCGTCGCGGCATGACTCCGGTTGTTGCCACGAAGCTGCCCCGTACAGAGCGAGGCGATGGGTCATGGCGGGGATGGCGTCGAACGAGCCTTAGAGGTTCGAAATGACGAAGGCGGGAAGACCAGGGGCACGATCGTCGGGCGCCCTGCCCTTCCCGCCTCGTGATGTTCTCGGATCCCCGACGCGACAAGCCATCGCTCATCGCCGGGATCTGGAAGCGTTCAACAACTCAACGCTCAATACGAGTCGGAGCTGATGACTTCGCCGCCGTTGATCGAGCTGAGGGCCTGGTAGACGCCCGGCTTGAAGACGGTCGGGTCGGAGACCGACCACACGCCGTTGGTCGAGTTCCAGGTGGCGCCGAGCGGGGTGCCCGTGTTGTCAAGGGCCCAGGTCGAGATCGAGTCCTTGAGGAAGCGGACCGAGCCGTCGCAGAAGGCGAAATTCGAGCCGCCGGGGTGGAAGCTCGTGGCCGCGTTCAGGAAGGCGCCGCCCTCGGTGTACGGCTGGCCGGCGGCGGCGTTGCCGTAATCCTTGGCCTTCTTCTGGATGTTGATGGGATAGAAGGTGGTGAAGGCCGTGTCGCCGTAGTTGCCCGAGATCCACCAGTTCCACTTGTAGAACGAGGCGTTGCCGTCCGTCTTGCTCAGCAGGCCGTGGGCGTGCTCGCCGAAGGCGATGCTGTTGCTCGTCCCGTCGGTGATCGAGGCGATCGTCACCATGCCGCGGGTGACGCCCGCGCCGCCGAGGTAGCGCCCGGCGATGCCGTTGGAGACGATGGCGCCGTTCTGCTGCTGGAGGGCGGTCGAGCCGCCGCAGCCCGGGATGTTGTCGCAGCCGGTGATCAAGCTGGCCCACATGCCGTAGCATCCGGCGTAGCTGGTGAAGTAGAAGGTCTGGGGGTTCCCCTTGCCCGCCTTGCCGGCCGGCTCGATGTAGTTGACGCCGGTGATCTCCGAATCGCTCGGGCACCAGAGGGTGTTCAGGCCCGCGCCGGAGACCGTCGCGTTGAGGTCGTTGCGATAGTCGAAGCTCGTGTTATACGCGGCGTAGAGGGGGGCCTGCTCCATGTAGGCGAGGAGCCCGCCGAAGCAGCTCATCCCCTGGCCGACGCCCCCCTTCGTGGTCGTCTGGCCCGACGCGGCCATCGGGTAGCAGCCGTTGCTGCTCTCGTAGTTGGCGACCGCCAGCCCGAGCTGCTTCAGGTTGTTCGTGCACTGGGCCCGGCGCGCGGCCTCGCGCGCCGCCTGCACCGCCGGCAAGAGCAAGGCGATCAGGACCGCGATGATCGCGATCACGACCAGGAGTTCGATCAGCGTGAAACCGCGCCGCCCTGGCGCACCCGTACGTGAACGATGCATGGTGTCGATTCCGCTCCAATTCAAACGTGTTCGATGCGTGGAGAAAGTTATGAGTTCATCCCCCGCCGGGTCCGTCCTCGACCCTAGCGGGGGTTCCTGCCGGCGCGGCCGGGCTTCTTGCTCACCAGCGGCTTGTCGTCGTCGGCGTCCGATCGTGCGTCGATCGAGATCGACCCGACCGAGGGCTGACCCGGATCCTGCGAGCCGCAGCCGGGGATCGCCGCCGAGGCGAACGCCAGGCCGAGGCCGAAGCCCAGGATCAGGAGGGTCTTCTTCATGTCTGCGGGCGTCTGTCTCATGGTCGGTGCGCGATCCTTCCCCGTCGCCGGGCGTCTTCCCCCTCGGGCCCCTACTCTCGGCCCGGCGGAGACAACCTAACGAAATGAGATTGAATTTTGATATGCGGATCGTGAAAACTTGATGAACTTCTTCGTTTTGGGGCCTTCCGCCCCGGCCCGACCTCGCGGGCGCGGACGTGATCGGCCCGACGAGAAGGGGAATCGGCGCACGCACATCGCGGACCGGTGGCGTGCGCCCGATCGGGCCATAATCATGGTAGTCCGAATTGGCCTTGCGACAAGGGCCATTATGACCGATGTTGGAGGGGCCAATTCCCAGGACCCGAAGGAGCCACCCGATGGCCAAGGGCATCCCGCCGGTCTCGCTGCTGGCGATCCCGCTCGACGCCGGCTCGACCACCCCCCTGTTCCGCCAGCTCTATGAAGGCCTGCGCGGGACGATCCTGGCGGGGACGCTCAAGGCGGGCTCGAGGCTGCCGGCGAGCCGGACCCTCTCCGACGAGCTGGGGGTCTCGCGAAATACGGTGATGTCGGCGTATGAGCAACTCCTGGCGGAGGGATACCTGGAGGGCAAGGTCGGCTCGGGGACGTACGTGACGCGGACCCTCCCCGAGGAGTCCTTGATCCTGAAGGGTCGGCGGGCGAAGGGGCCCGAGCCGGCGGCGAAGGGGGGCCAGCCCTCGAGGCGAGGTGCCCTGCTCCGCGCCACGCCCGCCTGGGTCGTCCGCGGCTCGGCGAGCCCGAGGCCCTTCCGCCCCGGCGTGCCGGCGATGGACACGATGCCGATGGACGTCTGGTCATCGCTGGCCGCGCGGCACTGGCGGCGGGCGACCGGCCACCACCTCGGCTACGGCGACCCCGCCGGCTACCGCCCCTTCCGCGAGGCCATCGCCGCGCACCTCCGCACGGCCCGGGGGGTCGTCTGCGACGTCGGCCAGGTCGTCATCGTCGCGGGGACGCAGCAGGCGCTCGACCTCGCCTCGCGGGTCCTGCTCGACCCCGGCGACTCGGCCTGGATCGAGGACCCCGGATACGTCGGGGCCCGGGGCGTCCTCATCGGCGCCGGGGCGAGGCTCGAGCCGGTCCCGGTCGATCATGAAGGCATGGTCGTCTCGGAGGGTATCAGGCGCGCCCCGTCGGCGAGGCTCGCCTACGTCACCCCCTCGCATCAATACCCGTTGGGCGTGGCCTTGAGCCTCCCTCGAAGGCTCGAGCTGCTGGCCTGGGCGCGTCGCGCGGACGCCTGGGTCCTGGAGGACGACTACGACAGCGAGTTCCGCTACACGGGCCGGCCGCTCGCGTCACTCCAGGGCCTCGACCGCGACGGCCGGGTCATCTACATGGGGACGTTCAGCAAGGTCCTCTTCCCGGCCTTGCGGATCTCGTACATGGTCGTCCCCCCCGGCCTCGTCGACGCCTTCCTCGCGGCCCTCTCGCTCTCGGGCGGCTCGCCCCCTACGCACCCGCAGGCGGTCCTGGCCGACTTCCTGGGCGAGGGCCACTTCCTCCGATACATCCGCCGGATGCGCACGGTCTACGCCGAGCGACAGGACGCCCTGGTCGCCGCCGCGCGCGAGGAACTCTCCGGACTCCTGACCATCCGCCCGTCCGAGACCGGCCTGCAGGTCATGGCCTGGCTGGACGACGCCATCGACGACCGCCGCGCCTCATCCCTCGCGGCCGAGGCCGGCATCGTCGCGCCCCCCCTCTCCTCCTACATGCTCGAGCCCGGCGCCGCGCAGGGCCTCCTCCTCGGCTACGCCGCCCACGCCCCCAAGTCGATCCGCGAGGGGGTCAGGCAGCTTGCCTCGGCCCTGCGCCGGCTCTGACACGGGGATGGAGCCCCTACCTGGCTTTCTGGGACCGACCGGTCTTGAGGTCCTCGCGACGTTCGTCATGAGGACGGCCCGGATTTGTTTGTGGGGATCCAAGGCACGAGTCACCCCGACATTGTGCTGGGCGAACCGGACTCCGAGATCGGGGGTCGGATCTTCGTGGGACGATCCTCCGCGCTTCCCTCCTTGAAGCTCGGATCAGTGAGCGCAGAGGCCCTCCAGGATGCGAAGCCACTTGTCCTCTCGGAGCCTATCACGTCCATGTCGATCTTCGAGGAACTTCGCCTGATCCGTTGGCCGAGTGAGTTCGACGTCGAATACGCCAATGGGAGGCGAGAGCGTCTCCTCCGCGGCGAGGGCGTCTCCATCATCTCCCCCGACGATGACCCGAATGGCCGCGGTGCCCTCTGCGCCGACCTGCCACCGAAGCATCCTCGGAACCAGAAGCGAGGCGGCAGGTACATTTACCTGGATGAACTCCGAGCCATCCGCTCCTCCGACGGCAGCCTGCTTTGGCCGGCCTGAGGATGGCGGCTCGGCGAGGGAAATCGTCAAGGGCGCTCGGGTAGGCCGAGGCTAATTGCGTTTTGCCTCTCGTCGCTGCGCGACCCCGATTGTGCCAATCGCGGCCACCCATGAGATGGAGGGGGGCCGAGGTTTGAGAAAGGCCGAGGTTTAAGGGCGGCCTCGACTCATCGCGGGACCCGCCTCAGTTGGCGACTCATCGCTGCTCAAACCGATTGTCCCAATCGAAGCCCGGGACAGGGTGGGTCGGCAATCGAGGGGAATGGGCAGGAGGCCGCATGGCGGGAGCGGGTGCGGATAGCATCTTCGGAAACGACTATACGCCGAGGCTGCGTTACGCGGCGTAACACCCATTGCTGCCGCTGAAAATCAGACCGAGCGGACGACTCCGGGACGACGTGAGCCCGACGGGTCGGGCGCCGGTGTTACGCCGCGTAACGGGGCGGGAATCGATGGCGCGTGGGGAGGGATGCTTGGGTGCATCGGAATTTCCACGCAAAAACAAATGAGCGACTCTCTTGAGCTATCGGCACGATCTTGTTAAGAAGTCCAGTGCCGGCGGCAGAGCCAGGACGCATGGAAGAGCGCCGGCGGCACCCGGATTACGGAGGATCGGGACATGCACGCACTTCGCCCGGCCCGGATTGCGCCCTTCACGTTCAAATTCGCGTTAGCCTTCATCTCGCTCGCCTTCATCGCCTCGGACTGGGCCTCGGCCCAGACGTATTCCGTCACCAACGCGAATGACAGCGGCGTGGGCTCGCTCAGGCAGGCGATCCTGCAGGCGAACGCCGACTCGGGGCCTTCCCAGATCGTCATGGCCGACGGGCTCGGCACGATCCGGCTCAAGTCGGCCCTCCCGATCATCTCGCAGGCGGTCTCCATCGACGGCGGCGCCGGCAACGCCGTCAGCGGCTCGGGGCAGCAACGGATCTTCTCCGTCGACGCCCCCGGATCCGCGGTCTCGATCAAGAATCTCCTCCTCATCGACGGCGTGGCCAAGGGGGGTAACGGCAGCGACGGCGGAGGAGGCGGCGCGGGGCTCGGCGGGGCCCTCTACGTCAACGCCGGCGACGTCAACGTCTCGGGGGTCCGGTTCGCGCAGAACTCGGCCGTTGGTGGCTCAGGCAGCGTCGGGGTCGGCGGCGGCGGAGGGGGCCTCGGCGGCGACGGCGGGCTCGGGGCCTCCAGCGGACGCCCTCTCCTGGTCAACGGATCGGGGGGTGGTGGCGGGGGCTTCGCGGGCAACGGCGGCAATGCGGGGGCCACGGCGCCGAACCCGAGCAGCCCCCCGATGAACACGTCGGGGGGAGGTGGCGGCGGGGTCTCCGGGAGCGGGGGCGCGGGGCTCGCGACGGCTTCCAACCTCACGCCGGGAGGCGGCGGCGGGGGCGGCTCGACCGCGAACGGCTCCAACGGCAGCAGCATCCCGGCCACGTCCTCGACCTCCAACGGCTCGGGGCCGGGGGGTAACGGCTCCGGCGGGGCCCTCGGCGGCGGAGCGACCTCCGTCGGCGGCAACGGGAGCGCCGGGAGCAATGGTGGCGGCGGCGGGGGCGGCGGCTCGGCGGCCCAGGGGGCCAATGGCGGCTCCGGCGGCAGCAGCGGCGGGGGCGGGGGCGGTGGGAACTCGTCCATCGGCGCCAACGGCGGAAATGGCGGCTCGGGCGCCGGGGGAGGCGGCGGGGGAAGTTCCTCGCAGGGAGCCAACGGCGGGAGCGGCGGGGTTGGCGGCGGCGGAGGAGGTGGTGGGAACGCAGCGATCGGCGCCAACGGCGGGAGTGGGGGATTTGGCGGAGGAGGCGGCTCCGGCGGCACCTCGGCCACGGGGGGCAATGGCGGCAACGGCGGATTCGGGGGAGGCGGCGGTTCCACGGGGACGTCCGCCGGTTCCTCGACCAAGGGGCTCGGCGGCTTCGGCGGCGGCGACGGCTCGGCCAACTCGTCCAGCACGACTCCCGCGGGGGGCGGTGGCGCGGGGCTCGGCGGCGCCGTGTTCGTGAGGTCTGATAATGGGGCGTCGGTGAAGCTCTCCGACACGTCGATCCAGCCGGGTCAGGTGGTGCCGGGACAGGGGGGGCAAGGCACGGCCAGCGGGATCGCCGCGGGCACCGCGATGTTCCTGATGGGCGCCCAGCAGCAGATCGGCGTCTCCAACGGTTCGACCCAGACCATCGGCGGCTCGATCGCCGAGTCGAGCCCCAGCTCTCTGAACAAGGTCGGCGACGGCACCCTGATCCTGTCGTCGGATAGCAGCGGGCAGTTCGGCTACTCGGGGGGGACGACGGTCTCGCAGGGGACCCTCATGGTCGACAACACCACGGGGACGGGGACCGGCAACGGCTCGGTCG
Source organism: Singulisphaera chitinilytica (assembly GCF_049331405.1). Classification (NCBI taxonomy): domain Bacteria; kingdom Pseudomonadati; phylum Planctomycetota; class Planctomycetia; order Isosphaerales; family Isosphaeraceae; genus Singulisphaera; species Singulisphaera chitinilytica. The sequence goes on along the minus strand of NZ_CP186275.1, from coordinate 65,072 downwards.
AGGTCCTCAGCGGCGCGGCGATCGGCGGGACGGGGAGCATCGGCGGGAGCCTCAAGATTGACGAGGGGGGTCGGCTCATCGCCGGCTCGCAGTCGTTGACGATCAGCGGCGACCTCAAGCTGGCGTCGAACAGCATCGTCGACGAGACCCTCGGGGGCACGAGCTCGCCCATCGACGTCTCGGGGCGGCTCGACATCGAGAGCCGGATCAACATCCTGGGTGTCTCGGGCTTCGGCCCCGGCAAGTACGCGCTCTTCCGCTACGGCACGCTCGGCGATGAGAACTGGCAGATCGGCCAGGCGCCCGAGGGCTATTCCTACTCGCTCGTGGACGACGCCGCGAATCGTCAGCTCGACCTGATCGTCGCCAAGATTTCGCCGGTTCCCGAGCCCTCGACGCTCTGCTTCGCGGGCCTCGTCCTGCTCGTCGGATTGGCCAGGCGCCGGCCAGGGATCTTCTCGAAGTCAGCTTGAGGTTGATCGTTGGCGTGGCCGACCATCTTCGCCAGCCGCGGGTCCGGCTCAAGTCCTGAGGTCGCCTGGCGAGGATCTTGCAGTGCAGGGGGGCTGGCGACGATCTCGGCCTGGATCGAGCGGGCGGATCGCTGGCTTTCGACCAATTGCCCCGGCAATTGCGCAAGGCCCCGACCGATTCTCAAACAAGCGCAGCCTCGTATCTGTCTCCGGTCTTCTTTCCGGGTGGCCGCGGTTGGAACAACCGGGGTCGCGCAGCGACGAGAGGTTTTAAGGGGTTTGCTTCGCCTCGCCCGGAGGCCATCTGCGAGCACCCCGGCCGATTCGCAGGCCACGAGAACGGCTGGAGCCGGGACGCAGACCTCGGCCGAGCTCTCTTCGTCTCCGGGTGGCCGCGGTTGGAACAACCGGGGTCGCGCAGCGACACGAAGTTTTGAGCTGACACCCTGGCCCATTCGCGGGCGCCTGGATCACATCCCCTCGCGAACGTCCAGAACTTGTGGCATGATGGGCATATGTCCGAACGACGCGTCTGCGATGACCTCCTGTTCGCCCACTTCCTCACCTTCTCCTGCGACCGGCGTCGCCGCCTCCTGGATCATGAAGTCTCGAGGAGGATCGTCCTCGGCGTCCTGGATGAGCAGCTTGAGAGGCAGGCAGTTCGTTGTGTCGGGTTCGTGGTGATGCCGGAGCACGTCCACGCCATCGTCTGGCTCCCTGAGCCCGGCCAACTCAGCAAGTTCGTCCACGAATGGAAGCGGCGATCGAGCCTCAACATCAGGTCGAATCAACGCGACCATAAGCACCGCTATTTCCAGGGACTCGAGCTCGGGACGAGGTTCTGGCAGCCCAAATATTACGCGTTTGCGATCTACGGCCGGGCCAAACTCGAGGAGAAGCTGACCTACATGCACCTGAACCCGGTCCGGTCCGGGTTGGTGGATCGGCCTGCGGATTGGCCTTGGAGTTCGGCCCGATGGTATGAGGATGGGAGGTCCGTCGGGGTCCCGCTGAGCTGGGTGCCCGGCCTTGAAGGCACCTCGCGATGAATGCCGCGTCGTTCCCGCACCGAACCATGCCGAAGTATGGATCGGCCGGGGTATTGGGGAAGGACCCTGCGTCGCTGCGCGACCCGGATTGTGCCAGTCGCAGCACCCGGAAATTCGAAGACACGGGTGGATGATGCACGAACGGCCCCCGTCCCGTCCCGTCCGGGGCGAGCGAAGGAGGCGTCTGGGCTCGCCCGGGCAAACCCCTCAAAACCTCGCGTCGCTGCGCGACCCCGGTTGTTCCAACCGCGGCCACCCGGAGACGAAGAGAGCTCGGCCGAGGTCTGCGTCCCGGCTCCAGCCGTTCTCGTGGCCTGCGAATCGGCCGGGGTGCTCGCAGATGGCCCCCGGGCGAGGCGAGGCAAACCCCTCAAAACCTCGCGTCGCTGCGCGACCCCGGTTGTTCCAACCGCGGCCACCCGGAAAGAAGACCGGGGAGCATGTCAAAGCCGAGGCGAACGTCACCCGGCCACTCGTCGCGGAGCAACTCCGCGTGTCCTGATGTGGTACCCGAAAGACAGAGGCTCAGCAGGGGAGACTGAGGCTCATCCCGAGGCCCTCGCAAAGCAAGAATCCATCAAGGCTTTTTCCTCAAGACGAAGCCTCAGCCGATCCGACATACGCGCCTGCGCCTTCCATAAGTTAGATGACCAATCCACGACCCTCCTCTTGGGCCTCCACTCCCCCCGACGGATCGGCTTCGACCAGAAAGGGGGGTTCGAACCCTGGCGCCGCCGGGGGGCACCTGGAGAGTTGCACCGGGACTGACGGCATCACACCCAAGAGCCCATAAGCTGACGTGCCGATGCGCTCATGTTACGCGGCGTAATGGGCCGATAGGCGATACGTAGGATGCCTCGTCGAGCCGCGACCCTCGCACACCCCCGGGATGGACACGCACCGATCGCCAGCACCAAAGGCGATCGACCACGCGAAGTTCCAGGAACCCACGAAGGGGACGCCGAGAGGGAAGGGACGAGCCGAGGGCAGGGGAGGCCGAGCCGGCCCCCGGCCAGGATGGCGCAGGTCATGGCGGATCGGAATACGGGGAAGGGCAGGGCGGGGTCGACTCGGAGTCGGCGGGGATCGACGCGGATCCCATCGATCCTCCGCGAGAAACCGCCGCACGACCCGGCCCCCACCGACCGAGGGCTGGCGGCACGATGGGCGCAAGCGAGGCCCAACACTTCGAGGGCATGAACGTGCGAACGATTGCATTCCTGAACAAGAAGGGAGGGGTCGGCAAGACCTCGACCTGTCACCACCTCTCGGGCACGCTCGCCCGCAAAGGCCTGCGCATCCTGCTCGTGGACGCCGACCCGCAGGCCTCCCTGACCCAGGGCTTGCTCGGCCCCGAGGTCGCCCGCATGCTTAAGCCGAGGGAGACCATCGCCGGCCTCTTCGACGAGTCGTGCGAGGTCGAGATGGAGGGCCTCGTCCGGCCCGTCAACATCCCCGGCGTCTCGCTCGTCGCCGGCTCCGGCCGCATGGACAAGTTCAACGAGCTCGAGCCCTGGACCACCGGCGACTCCCAGTACATCCTCCGCGACGCGCTCGCCGAGGTCGCCGACGGCTTCGACCTCGCCCTCATCGACTGCCCCCCTCATATCTACCTCTGTGCCTGGTCGGCCATGGTCGCCGCCCACGGGATCGTCGTCCCCCTCCAGGCCGAGGACTACGGGGCGCAAGGCGTCGCCGCCATCCAGGGGTCGATCGACCACGTCCGCGCCGGGGCGAACCCGAGGCTCAAGGTCCTCGGCTTCCTCCTGACGATGTTCAACAAGTCCCTGGCCGTCCACACCGGCTACGCCGAGGACCTCCGGGCGATCTACGGCGACGCCGTCTTCGAGACCAACGTCCCGCTCGCCAAGGACTTCAAGGAAGCGGTGATGCTCCGCAAGCCGGTCGTGGAGTACAAGCCCCGCTCCGCCGCCGCCAAGGCGATCGAGGCCCTCGCCGACGAGCTGCTCTCCAGGCTCGACGCCAGGGTCGCGCCGCGGGCCGTCGAAGGATCCGGCGGCGACGACGAGTCGAGGAGGGTTGCCTGATGGCCCGCCCCAACATGACCGACGAGGCGCGCAACAACCGCCTCGCCTCCATGACCCGGCTGCCCGCCGAGGCCGAGACCTCCGGCGGCGACCCCGACGCCCGCTCGTTCGAGGGCAGGGCAAGGCTCAAGGCCGCCGCCGAGATCCGGCTCGACCGGATCGTCGCCGACCCCAACCAGCCCCGGACCGAGTTCGACCAGGACGCCCTCGAACGCCTGGCATCGAGCCTCAAGCAGCGCGGGCAGCTCCAGCCGATCCGGGTCCGCTGGGACGACGCCCTCGACCGCTACGTCGTCGTCGTCGGCGAGCGCCGGATGCGCGCGGCCAGGCTCGCGGGGATGACCTCCATCGCCTGCGTCGTCGCCACCGGCACGCCGACCCCCGAGGAGCTCCTCGAAGACCAGCTCATCGAGAACTGCCTCCGCGAGGACCTACGCCCCGTCGAGCAGGCCAAGGCCTTCCGCGCCCTGCTGAACAAGCTGGGGATCTCCCAGCGCCAGCTCGCCGAGCGGCTCCAGGTCAGCCCCCCGACGATCACCCGGGCCCTCGCGCTCCTGGAGCTCCCCGAGCCGATCCAGGCCTCCGTCGAACTTGGCGAGATCGCCCCGCACACGGCCTACGAGATCTCCAAGATCGAGGACGCCGAGGCGCAAGCCGAGGTCGCCGCCCAGGCCGCCCAGGGGCGCCTCAAGCGCGATGAGATGCGGAGCATGGTCACCAGGACCCCCCGGGCGAGCAAGTCCAGTACCCCCAAGCCCTGGACCTTCGACTTCGAAGGCCGGGTCAAGGTCACCGTCACCTCGCTCGCCGAGGACGTCACCACCGACGACATGCTCGAAGCCTTACGCTCCGCCATGGCTTCCCTCCGCAAGAAGAACCGCGGGCAAGCCGCCTGACGACGCGATTTCCGCGTAGCCGAGCGGATTATCTCTCAAGTTACGCAGCAACCGGGCCGAACGTAAGCATCAGCCAAGAAATCAACAGGATGGGCGGCGAGTCCCAGGGCCACCGAGGCCCGGGGCTTGCCGCCCTCCTTCTTTTGGCCCAAGCACCCTCGCCCCCTCATCATGCAAGCCCCCACTCACGCATGCCAGCAAAGTAAATCCTCCTGAACACGACAAACCGAGCGTACTTCCCCGCAGACGCTTTCGTTCACATTCGCCACAAGTCCTTTAAAACAAGATCTTTAAGCTTCTCATCGCGAGAAATCCGACCGGGGCGTCTTCAGGATCTTCGCGCTTGAACCTGGCGTGAGGTCTCGACATCCATGATCCTGTGGGGGAATCCACGGCGTTTACCCCGGCCCAACTGACCAGGCGCACGAAGCTACGCCGGATACGTGTCCGTGGTCGGTACAACCTCCGATCGCGACTTCGAGGCCGCCCGGCCGTCGGGCCCGGCCGTGCGACCTCGCGTCGGTGGCATCACTTCTCGGCCGGACCCGTCTTCGGTCGCTGGAGTTGCCGCAGCAGGGTCTCTCGATACGTCTTCTCGTCGAAGGAGAAGCCGTCCGGGGCCGCCGCGATCTTAGACCAGAGCTCGACCCATCCTTTGATGAGGGAATCTTGCTGCTCGTGGGTGAGCGGGGCGGGCTGCTCGACGCCCCCTCGGCCCTCCCCCAGCGTGATCCGCAGGCCCCCCGGAGAGAGGGTGATCCCCGGGCCCGACCCGAGGGTCGGCGAGGCCAGCGACCGCCAGAGGTATGTCGTGGTCATCATCTGTTGAATGACCATCTGCTGGGACTTCGCGAGCCGGTCGATCTCGATCGTCGCCCTGTCGAGGGCATTCCGGCCGATCACGATCCGATCCCCGGCGAAGACCTGATAGTTGAGCTGCCGCTCTCCCTTGAGGACGATCGCCTCGTAATCGATCGGATAGGTCTTCGCCGGCTGCCCTGCCACCCCCGGCCTCACCAGCACGAGACTCCGGAGGTCGCTGGTCGGCAGGAAGCCCCCGGCGTGCTGGATGGCGTCGATCACCGTCTCGCGTCCGGTGATCGGTATGCGACCCGGCGAGCCGAAATCACCGAGGACGAAATAGACCTTCGAGTTGTAACTGGCCACATCGACGAGGACCCGGTCCGAATCGGCGGGGTGGACCGTCACGATCTTGTGCGGAGGAGGAGCCTCCTCCTCCGGCTCGACCAGGGCCTCGGGCTGGGCTTCGGCCCGGAGGCCCGCCAGCCTCGCGCGACCCTGGGTGCGGACCCGAACCATCCGGGAGGTCGGCCGGACCGGCAATTTCTCGGCCTCGGCGGGGGGCGGCTCCTCGCCCCCTTTCTCGGCGGGCACCTTTCCCTCCGGCTTGCCCGGCCCCGGCACGTCCATCGACCGATAGAGTCCTAACGTGTTATCTTCCAGATATTCTCTTAAGCGAAGGATGATGGCAACTTTCACCTGCGCAAGCGTCAATCCTCGGACGTGAACCCTTCCATAAAAGCCGAGGTCGATCGTGCCGTCCGGCCGGACCAGGCGCTCTCCGCTGATCGGTCGGCCCGGCAGACCCTCGAGCACCTCGACGATGAGGATATCCGGGGGTTCGACGATGTAGGGTTGGTCGATCAGGGCCCCTTCGTGCGGCGGCGGGTTGTCCGGTATCGGCGTGGGCTTCGACGGCTCGAGGAAGCGTTCGAGCTCCGCCTTGGTGGGGAAGGGGCGAGGGACTGGAATCGGCAGGGGGAACTTGGGAGATTCCGCCCCGTCCATCTGCGCCAGGGCCAGGCCCGGCAGGAAAGAGGCGAGGAAGGCGGCCGTCGCGACGTGCCGAATCATGGGCGAGAGCTCCTTGTAGACTGCGACCAAATCCTCGCGTCGTCGTCCCAGAACACCCCCGGGCGCGCGTTCCTCTGCGACGTCGAAGGGGGGGAGGGATGACCAGGACCTGGCGAGAAAACATGAGCTGAATTCAAGGGTACGGATCGATCCGATCCTTGCCAAGGAAAAACAATTGTTGAGTCCGTTCGAATTTCCGGCGGCCACGAACCGCCCGGAGTCCCCTGACCCGTAGATGAGGCGATCTGGTCAGGGGGGGGCCCGAGCCGGTATCATCGAGGCTCCGACAATCCCTTGGCATCCTCCGGCGATCGCATGCAAACGACAGGCTGCTCTCCCATCACCGAGAACGAGCTCTATCTGAAGCTCTTCATCACCAACGGCGGCGGCTGGTAGGCTCATCGCGGCCCCGGCTCCACCCTCGCCTCGACGCGCCCACTCGCGTTATAAAAATGCAGCCCCGCAAGGGCCATGACTCCTCGTGCGCCCCCGGAAGGCTCCTCGGCCTCGGGGCGGTCGCGACGAGGCTTCAATTCCCAAGGCGATATTCCTTTTCGAAAGACATCGGGAGCGGCCTCGATCCATGGAACATATGAACGTGCCCCAGTTTCTGGGAATCCTCGTGCTGACGCTGGGCGTCGCGAAGCTGTTCGCGGGGCTGGCGAGGCTGACGGGGCAGCCGACGGTGCTGGGCGAGCTGCTGGCCGGGATCGTGCTGGGTAGCTCGGTCCTCGGGGTGATCAAGCCCGAGTCGGAGGTCATCCACCTACTCGCCGAGCTCGGCGTCATCATCCTGCTGTTCGCCATCGGGCTCGAGACCGACCTCGGCAAGCTCATGAAGGTCGGCGGGAATTCGGCGGCCGTGGCGATGGTCGGGGTCATCCTCCCGTTCGCCCTCGGCTATGGGGTTTGCCACCTGCTGGGGTTCGGCGGGCTCACGGCGATCGTGGCGGGGGCCTCGCTCACGGCGACGAGCGTCGGGATCACGGCGAGGGTCCTCTCCGACCTCGGGAGGATGCAGGAGCCGGAGAGCCAGATCATCCTCGGGGCGGCGGTCATCGACGACATCATCGGGCTCATCATCCTGACCGTGGTCTCGGGGCTGACCAAGGGGGAGCAGGTGACCCCCTGGGGCGTGGCCAGGATCACCGGATCCGCGTTCGGGTTCTTGGTCGCGACGCTGGTCGTGGGCTCGCTCGTCCTCCCCCTCGTCGTCAAGCTCGCGGGGCGGATCAAGCTGCCGGCGACCCCGACGATCCTCGCCCTGATGCTCGCGCTGGGGCTGGCCTGGCTGGCCGATCGGGCGGGATCCGCGGTCATCATCGGTGCGTTCGTCGCGGGGGTCTTGCTGGCGAGGACTCCGAAGGCCCTGGACATCGAGCACGGGATCACCGAGCTCGGCAACTTCTTCGTCCCCATCTTCTTCGTGTCGGTGGGCGCGGCGGTCGACGTCCGGGTCTTCAACCCACTCAACCCGGCGAACCACGCGACGCTCATCGTCGGCGGTCTCCTCATCGTCGCGGCGGTGGCCGGCAAGTTCGCGGCGGGGTACGCGGTCCCCTGGTTCAAAGGGAAGAAAGCCGTCATCGGCGTGGGGATGATCCCCCGCGGCGAGGTCGGGCTCATCTTCGCCCAGATGGGCCTGACCAGCGGCGTCTTCGACGCCAAGCTCTTCGGCGCCGTCACCCTGATGGTGCTCGTGACGACCTTCCTCGCGCCGCCGCTGCTCCGGATCCTGTTCTCGCCCGCGGCGGCCCTATCGAACTCCCCCGAGGCCGAGGGCATCGAGGAGCTCGTGGCCGGCGACTGATCGCTGGAGCCGCATATCAGTCGGCCTTCACCCCGGCCGCCCCGCCATGTAGCGGCCGGGGGAGGCGCCCAGGGCCTTGCGGAACATCGTCACGAAGCTGCCGACGCTCTCGTAGCCGAGGTCCCCCGCGACCTGCTGGACCGAGGACCCCTCCGCCATCCTCTGGATCGCGAGGATGATGCCGAGCTGCTGCCGCCAGCGCCCGAAGCTCATGCCCGTCTCGGCGACGACCAGGCGGGCGAACGAGCGCTCGCTCATCGCGTGCCGCCTGGCCCAGCTCGCGAGCGTCCCGCGGTCGGCCGGGCTCTCCACGATGCTCCGGAAGACCTCGCGCAGGCGCCCGTCCTTCGGCATCGGCAGATGCACACGTCCGACTTCGGCGATCGCGATCTCCTCGAGCAGGAGCGACGCCACCCGCGACTCCATCCCCCCCTCGGGCACCTCGGCCGGATAATGCGCGGTGCGGACGAGGAGCTCGCGCAGGAGGGGCGTCGCGGCGATCGTGCAGCAGGAGGTGGGGAGCCCCTTCGCGGCCCCGGGCTCGATGAACGCGTTGTAGCCCTCGACGCTCCCCGCCAGGGTGATCCGGTGCTCGACCCCCGGCGGGATCCAGGCGGCCGACTGCGGCGGCACGATCCAGATGCCCCCCTCCGCCTCGCAGGTCAGGACCCCCGAGACCGCCATCACGCACTGGGCCTTCCGATGGCGATGGAACCCCGTGTCGTAGACGCGCGTGACCATCCTCAGGCCCATCGTCAGGACGTCGCGGCTGACGGCCTCGACGTCCACCCGCCTCTCGGTGCTTTCCAGGATCGGCATGCGCGCCCCCGATGAGAGTGGCCGAATCTGCGAATAAGATGGCCGAATTCCGCATTGTGGTCAAGGGTCCCCCGGCCTTAGAACTGTCCGTAGACGTGAGCCGCCGGACCGTCAGGAGCGGCGACGGCGAAGCTCTCCCTCATATCTACGCCCGTCCCGCCATCCGCGCGGAAGGGCGCGACCGCCAGGGCCCGGGGCGATCCCGAGGGCCGAGAGGATGCCATGCTCTACGACGTGATCATCGCCGGTGCCGGCCCGGTTGGGTTGTTTCTCGCCAGCGAGTTGCGGCTCGCGAAGCTGTCCGTGCTGGTTCTCGAACAATCCGGCGATCCGCACTCGCCCCTGAAGCGGCTTCCGTTCGGCATGCGAGGACTCTGGGGCCCGAGCGTCGAAGCCTTCTACCGCCGCGGGCTCCTGGAGCCGATCTCGTCGCAGTCGCGCGTGGCGGGGGACGGCCCCGGCCAGCCGAGACCCGGATCGATCGCCCCCGGATCGCCGCGACGCGGGTCGGGAGGCCACTTCGCGGGCATCCAGTTCGACCTCAGCCAGGTCGATTCGTCCCGGTGGACATACAGGCTCCCCGGACCCGCCGACACCCCATTGGGGGTCGAGATGGAGCACCAGGAGCGAGTCCTCGCCGACCACGCTCTCTCCCTCGGGGTGGAGATCCGGCGCGGTCGAGGCGTCGATGGCTTTCAGGCTTCAGACGATGAGGTCAACGTCCACTCCGGCGACGAACGCATTCGCACGCGATGGCTCGTGGGTTGCGACGGCGGCCGTAGCACGGTCCGCAAGCTGGGCGGCTTCGAGTTCGCGGGCACCGAGCCGGAGTTCACGGGCTACTCGGTCCGGGTCGACATCGCCGACCCCGAGGTGCTCCCGATGGGTCGCCATCACCGGTTCTTCCCGTTCATCAAAGAAACGGGCGGCATGTACACCCAGTGGGAGCCCGGGGCGATCGCGATCGCCGACTTCGACGGCGGCGCGTTCCATCGCTCGGGGCCGATCACGCTCGAACACGTCCAGTCGGTCCTTCGGCGTGTCTCCGGGACGGACGTGACTCTCACGGCGTTGCACCTCGCCTCGACGTGGACCGACCGCGCGATGCAAGCGACGACCTACCGCAAGGGTCGGGTCCTCCTCGCCGGCGACGCCGCGCACATCCATTCGCCGCTGGGCGGGCAGGGGCTGAACCTCGGATTCGGCGACGCGATGAACCTCGGCTGGAAGCTCGCCGCGACGATCCGCGGCGAGGCCCCCGAAGGCCTGCTCGACACGTACACCGCCGAGCGGCACCCGGTCGGGTCTCGGGTCCTCGAGTGGTCGCGGGCCCAGGTCACCTTGATGCGTCCGAACCGCCAGACCCGCGCCCTCGAGGCCATCGTCCGCGACCTGATCGCCACGCGCGACGGCGCGACCTACTTCGCCGGGCGCGTCTGGGGGATCACCCTCCGCTATGACCTCGGAGACGCCCATCCCCTCGTCGGCCGCAGCGCCCCGGACTTCGAGCTGGACGACGGCACGAGGCTCGGCACGCTCCTCCGCGAAGGCCGGGGGGTGCTCCTGGACTTCGACGCTCATCCCTCGCTCCGATCCCTCGACGGCCTCTGGGGCGACCGCGTCCGCTACGTCGCCGGAGACGCCCGCGATCGCCTCGGCCTGAGCGCCCTCCTCGTACGTCCCGACGGCTTCGTCGCCTGGGCCAGCGACACCACCCCCGACCCCGAGGGCCTCACCCGCGCCGCATCGAGGTGGTTCGCGAGCCATGAACCTCGCTTGATATCTCGATGAACCCCGCCATGATCCTGAAGGGCGTGTCCCCGAGCCTCCCCTCACGGTAAGATTGTAACGGCAGGCCGGTCGAGCGGAGTAAGAAGGAGGACCTGACCTGCTCCTCGCAGGCCTGGACTTGCGACAGGAGGTAAGGAGTCGAATCCCCGGCGGAGACCCGGGTCCGTCTGCGAACTCCCCGGCTGATTCTCGGGCCCTGAAATCATCAGGAGCCAACCCATAAGCCTTGGCCGATCCTACGATAACTGGGTGGCCGCGATTGGAACAATCGGGGTCGCGCAGCGACGAGAGGCCCATTGCAATAAGCCGCGGCCCGCGCGAGAGCCCGTCACCGATTCTTCTCGGCCGACTCAAAGCCCACCCGCAACTTCCACCGCTCGCGATTCAAGTCTGGGTGGCCGCGATTGGAACAATCGGGGTCGCGCAGCGACGAGAGGCCAACCGCAATTGGCCCCGGCCATACACGTAGGCCCTCCCTGCATTTCCGGGTTTTGACCATGCCGGCAAGGACGCAGGGGGAGGCGGTCGGGCCCTCGCCGGTCCCCTGGGGGCGCGAGAAGCCCAAGGTGTTGGCAGACGGCCCCTGCCTTGGCCTCGGGGATCGGCTCGAAACCTCCTGTCGCTTCGCGACCCCGGTTGTTCCAACCGCGGCCACCTTAAAATATGAAGACGCGATGCAAAAGAGGAAGCCACCGGGGCTGTGCGAGTCCTCATGAAAAATCATATGTACAATATTGCATAATTACATTATTTATCATACAATCAGGTCAATCCAAAAATAATACGATCTCCGGATATATGATCGATGACGACAGGTAGGTTTGCAACCGAGTGACCTCGGCCTGACGAATGGGAGGCCATCCGGCGGGAGTTCGCCGGTTCGGGCCGAATCCGATGTTACGAGGGACGGAACCGTGACAGCGAAGCATGGGCTCGGCATCATCATCGCAACGGGCGCGGGCTTCGGGGCGGCCGGTGGACTGCTCGGTCTGGCCCTCGGGCTGGGCGCACCGGGATATTACCGCGGCGTCTTCGGCCGCGGCGACGGCCCAGGCTTCGGCCCCTGGCGCGTCGGCGTCGGCCTGGGGCTGAGCCAGGGCCTCATCTGCGGCCTGGTCGTCGGCTCGGCCGCCGTGATCGCGGAGGCGTTCTGGAGTCGGCATCGGGTGACGCTCGAGGTGTCGGAACGCCCCGAGGGACCGGCCAGGCACCGACCGTCGCGGGTCTGGCTCGTGTTCGGCCTGCTGGCGATGCTCGCATTGGGAGGGGCCATTGGCTGCGCGGTCGGGGCCATCCTCGGGCAATTGCAGATCTACCGTCTCATCGCCGATGGCAAGCGCGACAAGATCCAGCCCATCCTCCGCGACCCGCGGTTCGCCACCCTCCGAATCGGCGACACTTTAACCGAACAACTTTGCCTCAAGGGCCAGCTCCGCAACAGGGCGGCGTACAAGGCCCTGGAGGAGAAGTTGCGATTCCTGTTCGGCGACGACGAGGCGAAGTTCATGATGTCCTGCGTCGAGGTCGCCGGCGAATGACGGGGTTCCGACGTGGATTCCGATCCATGTTTGGAGCCTTGATAAAGGCACATGATCGAACAGGGAGGTTCCGGGATCCGATGGCCCCGCGTTAGGTTCAGGACGCGATCGGTGATGATCGCGGCGGCGGTTTGCGCCCTGCTGTTCTGGCTCGCACCGATCGGCCGGCAGTACTGGTGGACCTGGACGGTGGTCCGCGACGTCAGGCGAGGGCAGGGCCTGAGATACTCGGCCGAGGGGTACGCACAGGCCGGCCCGTCGGCGATGCGGGCTCTGCTCGAGACCTTGCGGGACGGCACGGCCGTGACCCGCAAGGATGCGGCCATGGTCCTGGGCACGCTCGACCTCGCGAAAGCCGCCTTGCGCGACCCGGATCCCGACGTGCGGCTCGATGCCATGATCAGCCTCGGCCAGATCGGCCCCGGAGCCGCCGAGGCCGTCGAGCCGCTGATGCAGACGGTCCGACAGGAATCGGATCCCCGGGTGCTCCCGACCGCCATCACGTCCCCGATCGGCAGGATCGGGGACGGCCGCGAGTGTCAGTAGGCGTCGGGGCGGAGGACCTCGCCGCTGCGGATCGAGTGGAGGCCGAGCCAGGCTTGCGGGGTGATCGAGGATTTGAGGAAGCGGGCGGAGCCGTCGCCGAGGAGGGCGTTGATGCCGCCGGGGTGACGGCTCCTCGAGCCGTTGTACCAGGCGCTCGAGGCGATGTCGGCGCCGGCCGAGCAGGGGAGGTCGCGGCCCGGCTCGTCCACGCAGAGGTCGCCCATCATGAGGACATCCCCCTTGCCGGGCTGGCCGAGGAGGTCGGTCGCGGCATTGGGGAGGAATCGGCTCATATAAGTATTCGCGCCGGGGAGGAAGAACCAGGGGAGGCCCCGGACGTCGCCGCCGCTCCCTTGCAGGATCTCGGCGACGAAGACGGTGTTGCTCAGGCCGTCGGCGATCGACGCGAACGTGAGGTTCTCGACGACGCCGAAGGGGGAGAGGCGGTAGGCCCCGTCGGGGGCCCCGGCGACGTCGGCCTGGCTCCAGGTCGTGTTGCCCCAGTTCGCCGCGTAGTTGCCCCGGGTCAGCGGGACGCCGGCGATGGGCGGGCCCGGGTAGCCCGCGAACTGGCAGGTCAGCGAGCGGTCGGAGGGGCACTGGTAGACGCCCAGCTTCGTCGCCATCGCGGTCGAGTTGGCCGAGAAGCCGGGCAGGTGGAGCGCCATCGGGCCGAACGAGCCGAGGTCGAAGTTGAACGCGTTGGCGAGCACCTGCTGCTCGAAGTCGGCGGCCAGCATGACCGTCCAGGGGGTCATCTGCTGGCCGCTGATGCTCGAGACGGGCCGGGGCCTGCTGTCGTGGATGCAGCCGGGGACGATCGTGTTGAACCGGGTGTGGTACCCGTGCAAGGCGATACCGATCTGCCGGAGCTGCGCGATGCACTGGGTCCGGCGTGCGGCCTCGCGGGCCGACTGCACGGCGGGCAGCAGGAGCGCGACCAGCAGGCCGATGATCGCGACGACGACGAGCAGCTCGATCAGCGTGAAACCGCGACGACCCCGCATCGGAATCCCTCCCTGTTGTTGACGCCCCGCCCCGCACTCCTTCGCGGCGCCGACCCGGCCTTCGCCGAATCGGTTCCACTCTAGTGGATGCCGCCTTCCCGTCAACCCCGGGATCCGATCCGAGGGGCGACGGGTCGGGGTCAGGCGTCGGGGGCGTCGTCGGGGAAGAGGGTCTTCTGCGACGGGCGGGCGGCGTCGAGGCGCTCTTCCAGGGCGGTCAGGCAGAGGGGCTCGAGCATCGCCTTCCAGCGCTGGAGGCCGGGGTTGGCCGCCTTCACCGACTCCTGGATCGAGGTGCGCTCCGACTCCGAGAGGGCTCGCCAGGCGTTGCGGAGCTCGTCCTCGCGGAGCTGCACGCGGCGGGACTCGTCGCGGCGACGCCGGCGCGAGGCCTCCGTCGCGGGGTCGACCGTCGCGGCGGCCGGGGAGGTTTCGAGGACGGCCGCAGGCGCCTGGGCGGCGGGCGAGGGGTAGTCGCCGGGGGCCTGGTAGTCGTCGCGGATCGAGGCGACGAGGTAGCCGGCCGGGTTCTTGCCGACGCGTTTGTCTCCGCCGGAGAGGAGCCAGTCGTAGACGGCGACCTTGGCCTCGATCCGGTCGACCGGATACGACTCGACGAGCTCGGCGGCGGCCTTCGAGGTCACGCCGCGGGCCTTCAGGGCCTCGAGGATCGGGCTGAATTCGGGGGCGAGGGCGGGCGATGGGGCGCGACCGCGGGGGCCCCGGGCGAGGGTGATCCGCCAGTTGCCCCGGCTCACGAAGGAGTAGCGCTCCTCGGGGGGCATCGGCTCGAGGAAGCCGTGCCCCTCCAGCTCCTCGAGCGCGGGCTTGAGCCGGCGCTTCAGCTCGGTCGGGGCGTAGGATCGGCTCATGCCGATATGTTCGCAGGCGAGGATTTTCAGGTCGAAGTCGAGGCGGTCGCGGCGGTAGAACCGCTTGTCGAGGAACCGGAAGAGGCGCTTGGTGGTCGGCAGGCGGAGGCGGAGGTAGAACTCGAGGTCGAGCTGCTTCAGGTTCCCGCTCTGGAAGCTCTGGAAGATGACCTCGTTCCAGCGGAAGCTCGAGAGGGGCTGAGGTCGCTTCTCGTCGGGTCTCGCCGGGGTCTTGCCCCCCTTGGAAGACCTGCGCCGCTCGCGGTCGTAGAGGGTGACGTTGTCGAGGACGTGGAAGTTCTCGTCGACCCAGCTCTTGGCGGCGTTGTCCCACCAGGCGTTCTCATACATGAGGACGACGCCGACCCAGCGGTGCAGGGCCTCCTCGATCCGGCGGTAGCTCTGCCCGCTCTGGGGCCAGCCGAGCAGCTCGATCAGCTCGTAGCGCGAGAACTGGACCTTGGCGTCGGCGAAGTTGCTCCGGCGCTTCGTGAGCTGGATCAGGCCGACGAGGACCTCGTCGTCGAGCGAGGTGGGCAGGCCGTGCTTGTGCGTCCCCATGATCGTCAGGCGGCGGACGATCGGCGTGTTGTCCCGGCGCTCGAGCCTGTCCTCGAAGACGAGCGTCGTCTGCCCGTCCGGCACCCGGTCCGTCAGCGCGGCGATGGGGAACTCGGCCAGGTTCAGCTCGTCCTTCCACCCGGAGTCGGCCGCATGCCCCTGGGAGTCGAGGAGCTCCGGAACCGTCGAGCCCTCGTCGGTCCCGGGGGGCTCCCAGCCGTCCATGCCCTGGGCGCGCGGAGTCGGATGTCGTTCCGGGTGGCTTCGCATGGGTGTGTCATCCGGGTGCAAAACGAAGAGGGCAACATCAGGACAAGGATTCGGCGCCCTTTGATGATGTCTTCGCTTCGTCTCTACAAAAGTCTAAGAACAAATTCTCCGCCTCGCAACTCTTTCACGAACCTGAACTTACGGAACCCAACTATGTCCGGTTAATCGGCATCGCTATGTCCCGATTATCGCGGTTGGAGGGCCGAAGTATGTCCGGTTTATCGCGCGAAGTATGTCCCAGACATCGTGAGTGACGGCTCAAACCATGTCCGGGCGATCGTAGTGTACAAATTGGATCTATGTTCCGTCCATCGGTAACTCGCGCAGGAGCCGGGTGGCCCAATCCGGCCAACTGACCTCGAAGTATGTCCGGTTCATCGTGCCATTTGGCCTCCGGCAGGGCCTTTTCGCGGCCGGATCGGTCGGCTTGATGCTCTTCTAAGTCATTTTCTTGCATGGAGATAGGAAAATCGCATGGTGGAGCTTCGGGAGCATGTCCGGTTGATCGGTACGTCCTTCCGCCGGACGAACCGGGGACGCCGCTCTCGGGCCGAAGTATGTCCGGATCATCGGTAATCGAGCCCGATTTCAGGTGGCCAGGGTGGGCCAACCTCGAAACTATGTCCGGTTCATCGGTATCCCCGCGATTTCCCGGCCCTGACGCCCCCTCCACGGGCCGAAACCGTCGGCCGGATGCCTCGAAATCACTACCGGATCCCTCGGGTGGAGGTGGATCCTCTGGGCCAGGTCGCAGGTCAGGAGAACTCCTGGAACGAATAGTTTACGTTGGTGTCTTGCGTAACGAGGCAAGGCGAAGCTCGGGAAGCATCGCTTGTGGCGTATGTCGTGGAAGTTCGTTCTTCTACGCTTGACTCGGGGGCCGAGGGCGTCGACTCTGGGCGAAGGGCGGGCGTGCCCGGCTCGCGAAGGGCCCGGGCGATCGGAATCCGGTGAGGAAATCGGCCTCTTTCCAGGAAAGTCGGTCCGCTCCGTCCGGGAATCCTGATTTCACTCTCGACCCGAGAGCGAGAGACGATCGGGACTTGACATCCTCGAACGAACCGAAAGGGGCCGCATGATGTTCTCGAGCTTGACGAGGTGGGCGACGACGGCGACGACGCGAAGGCAGATGAAGCCCAGGACGAGGCTGCGGGCGGGGCTTGAAGACCTGGAGAGGAGGGAATGCCTCAGCACCACGGTGAGCCTCGCGGGGGGCACCTTGAACATCGTCGGCGACGACGCGGCGAACAACGTCGCCGTCTATTTCCGCGACTCGGTCAACGACATCCGCGTGCAGGTGGACGGCGTCGACCATCACTTCAGCTCGCTCCAGGTCCAGAACCTCAACGTCGACCTCAAGGGGGGCGATGACGGGCTCTACATGCAGCTCGGGGCCGACTCCGACACCTCCGCGGCGATGTTCGACCCCAAGAACATGAACATCAAGCTCGGCGACGGCAACGACGCGGCCCAGATCTGGTTCGGGGGCCTCAGCTTCCCCGGCCGTGCGATCGCGACGAACCTGAATATCAGCCTGGACGCCGGCCTCGGCGACGACGACGTGACGGCGAACTTCCCCGAGGTCCAGTCGGGGACCCTCAACTACGCCGCGACGCTCGGCGACGGCAACGACCGCGGCTTCGCCGGCCTCTGGGGCAGCGTCGGGACCGGCGCCACCGCCAGGCTCGCGCTCTCGGGCGACGCCGGCGACGACATCCTCAACACCTACGAGACCTACAACGGCGGTTATGACAACGTGAATATCTCAGAGGGGGCTCTGCTCGACGTCAACGTGCAAGGGGGGCCCGGCAACGACCAGCTCAACATGACTTACGGCGGCAACGTCCGTGGCAAGCTGCAGATCCGGCAGGACGGCGGCGACGGCAACGACAGCATCAAGGGGGACATCCACCTCCAGGGGCTCAACACCGGCGCGGTCGACGCCGTCTTCCTCGGCGGCAACGGTCGAGACGGCCTCCGGATGGAAATGTACGGGTCGTCGCGGCTCTTCCGCGGCCTGATCGACGGCGGCGGCGGGTTCGACAGGGCCACCGGCGTGGGCAACGTGACGATCATCAACGCCAACGAGCTCATCGTCACCGATCCCAATGGCGATGTCCTCTCCGCGATCAAGAAGCTCGCCTGAGCCCAGCGAGGCACGACCCGGTGCATGAATGCCGCGCCGGGTCAACGTCCTCGAGATATGATGAGGACAGCGACGTCAGCTCGCGAGTTCCGGTTGAGCCTGGGGACGCGAGCCGATACGATGCGACGATCCCCGATGCTCGGACTGATCTGCGAGGGCCGGGCCTCGGACAATGATCGAGGGAGCGACTCCCATGTTGGAAGGACTCGACGACGTCCCCTGGGCGGATCTCGAGCATGGTTACGGCGCCGCCGACGACGTGCCCGACTTCCTGCGCCAGTTGCTCGACCCCGACCCGACGACCAGGGCCGAGGCCTTCGAAGCCCTCCACGTCAGGGTCTTCCACCAGGGGACGCGCTACCAGGCCACGCCCTATGTGGTGCCGTTCCTGCTCGAGATGTGCTCGGACCCCTCGAGCCCCGACCGCGGCACCCTCCTTGGCTTCTGGGGGAGCCTGATCACCGGCTATTTCAGCATCCAGGAGCGCCCATTCTGGGGTGACGGCGAACGCCTCCACGCCACGGATCACATCCTCGAGATGCAGCAGCCGGAGGATCATACGATCGCCCTCCACCGGATCTATCGCGAGTCGCTCGCCGGGCACGGCCTCGCGTGCGACCTCCTCGACGACGACGAGCCGAACGTGCGTGCGAACGCCGCCTGGCTCCTCGCCTGCCTGCCGACGATGGCCGAGGCCTCCATACCCGGGCTCGAGGCCCGCCTGAACGTCGAGCCCTCGGGGGCGGTCCGGGCCGCGATCGCCTTCGCGCTGGGGGAGCTGGGGGCGGCCGACGCCCTGCGACGGATCCTCGACGAGGACGAGGCCGCGGAGGCCCGCTGCGTGGCCGCCTGCGAGCTCGCCAGGATCGGGCCGACGGCCTCGCTGATCGACCCGCTGCTGGAGTTCCTCGCCGAGCCGATCGACGGATACGAGAGCATCCCCGGCGTCGGCGGCAAGTCGACGGGGGACGCGGCGTTCGCCATCTCGCTCCTGCCGGGCGAGGCCCGCCGCTGGGCGATCCCGGCGATCTGCGACCGGCTCGACCAGGCCCGCTCGTTCGACACGATGCCGCTCGTGCAGGCCTTGCTGGCGACGGCCTTCACACCGAGGGACGAAGCGCTCACCGAGTTGACCGCCCTCCAGCGCGAGGTCCTCGTCCGGATGGTCAACACCGAGGAGCTCTGGATGATCGGGAACCTGACGTGGGCCTTCCGGGCCTACGGGCTCCCGCATCGCCGCGAGGCCTGCGCCCGGCTCGTCGGCATCAAGGTCGCGAACGACCCCGCGCTGGCCGAGCTGCGCACGGCCCTGGCCTACGCCGAGATCGGGTTCCTGGGCAAGGCCCGCGAGGGTATCGACCGGGCCCTCGAGGCCGACCCCATCGTCTTCGAGCGCAGCCCCTCGCCCGACGAATGTTGGCTCCTCTGCGCCAAGGCCTTCGCCGAGACGGATCCCGAGCGGGCCCTCGAGGCCTACCGCCTGGCGATCTCCATCAACCCCGCCGTCGCCCACCACATCCACCGCACCTGGCGGCTCGCCGACCTCCTCGACGCCGAGGAATCGTGACGACCCATCGGCTCGTCAGTCGCGTTTCGAATTCCTCGGGATGACGTCCCAACCCCGGCCGTGGTTCACGATCGGGGAATAGGTGCCATCGAATCCATGCAGGGAGACGAATCCGAAGACATCATAAATGCCTTGATCGATCCTGACGATGAAGGAGAGGTAGGCGGCCTCGACGTCGGGCGACTCCCCGCCGGGCGTCACCTTGAGCGACTCGATCCGATCCCTGCCGAGGGTGAGTGTCAGGGGCGGGATCGAATTCGGCTGCGCGGCTTCGGCCTCGTCCTTGGGTAACTCGATGGTCTGGCCGTCGAGGAATTGATAGGCCCCCTCGGTGGTCATCCAGGGCTTCGGCGCCTTCGCCGGGACTGTGCGTCGCAGGCCGTTGACGACGCGCCAGCCCACCAGGCTCGACAGCACGAGCATCAGGAGCAGGAGCCGTCGCCGCTGCTGGATCCTCCCCCTTCGAGGCCGCGGCTCGATCGAAGTTTTGTCGGAAGGTATGTTCATAAAACTGATCGAATCGATATCCTGCATCGGATCGGCCGGACTTTTCATGGTGGGCTCGCCGGGCGAGTCCTGAGCCCGTCGACCCGTATAATCATCCCAGGTGGACCGACGTCGCGACCGAGGAACATGCCCGACCCCGCATTGTGGTCGATCGGGCGCCCCGAAGTTGTTCATTCGATGTCGGTCCTCGATTCGGATTCCAGGTTTGAGATTACATCCCCGAGGGGCTACGAGCGAGGCATCTCCCGCTCGTAAAGGGAGATGGTGGACGTTGTTTCGGAGAAGGACGTCGGCCGCTCCTGGCCGGGAGGGGAGAAGCTGGATCTCATGATGTCGCCGTCCAGCTCATAGATGCCTTTGAGGTGCCCTGCCTCGGGGTGGAAGAGGTCGATCTGCTTGGGCGTCTTCGTCGGATCCACCGTGAAGTTGCTGGCGGTCCCCGACTTATCCCCGCGAAAACCCCTGGCCGTGGTGCCCTTGACCGATAGCTTGAAATTGCGATCTGTCCGCTTCGTCACCTTCGTTCCGGGTCGACCATCGGCCGTGGAGACCAGGACCCACGTGCCCGCCATATCCTTCAGGTCATCCGAGGGACCGTCGCCGATCACCAGCAGAGTCATCAAGAGAGTCAGCATGTGCGCCTCCGTCGCCAGAAGATGGGTAACCCTCTTCAAATCAGCGGCAAATCGAGACAATGCGTTCCACCAACCGATGGATTCTGGACGTCAGAGGAGAGGTTTATCTTTACCAATGCAGCAAGCGGGTTCGAATATTCCTAGCGAGTGCTTCTACGTCCGAGCCCTGCGAAAGCCCCGCTCGCCAACGCACGGTTTTTCATCATGAAATAGGCCGACGCCGGCCAGTCGTTGAAGGCGATCACGGCTCGAACGCCTGGGCGGGGAAGGGAGCCTGGCGCAGGTTCGGCGGGAGCGACGCGCCGGCGGGGGTCAGTATCCTGGCGTAGACATCGCCGTCGATGGTGTTGGTGATGAACCGGACCGTGCCGTCGCAGAAGGCATAATTGGCCCCCGCGCCCGACCAGAACAGGGAATTGCGGGGGGGGTGATGGGCGTTCGAGAATGGGTAAGAGCCTTCGAATCGGAGTTTCTCGCCTCCGCCGACATTTTCAAGGGTGTCGTTGCGGTTCGCCATCTTCCAGCCGATGCCGGGCGAACCATCGGACCGGGGCGCGAGCTGACCGGCGAGGCAATCGACGGTCCCCCTGGCCGATCGGCAGACCTCATCGGAGCCGAAGATCATCGCGAAGTTGGGGAGCGGGCAGGCCCAGTTCGTCGGCTGATGGCCCGAGTAGGGGCTCTCGCCCGCCGAATAACCAGTGAGCCGGTTCTCGGCCACGAGTATGGTTGAGTTCGCGCCGTCGCTGATGTCGGCGGCGGACGTCCGGATATCCCAGGGCTGGCCCCCGGAGTGAGTCCCCAGGAACATCACGCCGAGCTTCTTGCCCACCGCCTGCGACGCTTGCCAGCCGTCGCCTTTGGGCGCCCAGTTCAGCCGTGTGCCGTTGGAGGACATGCCGTCGATCTCACTTCCCTCCCAGGCGACGGGCAGGGCCGGCCATCGCGCGAAGCCTCCGTTGACGGCGTAGCTCAGGTTCCCCTTCCCGTTGACCGCCGTGTTGTCGTCGGGGCATCGGAGAATGCCGATGGACGTGTCCCCGAGCGTGGCATTGCCCGGCGAAGACCCGGATAATCCCTCCGATAAGTAGCCGGCCTGGAAATTCCAATCATTGTACAATTCCTGATCATCAATATAAGGAAGGATGTCGACGACCCAACTTCGCAGGAGCACACGGGGATCCTTGATGGCCCCATGAGGATCGACGAAGGCCTTGCGGATCTACGAACGCTCGGGATCTCCCCCATGCACCGCGGGGTCATCAAAGAATGTCCCGGCGTTGGGAAAAGCCCCCTTCGCGTTCGCGAACCCCATGAGCCCCAGGGCAATCTGCCGTATATTGTTCTGACACCACGACCTACGACCCCCGGTGCACCTGACCGGATTGAACATTTGCGAAAGCGGCAAGCTGAGCAGGACGGCGACGACGAAGACAGCCACCATCAGATCTCGCAGCTTGAATACCCGGCGACGGTCCTCGTTCATGCTCGGCCGACTCCGTGGAGCGTGACTGTCAAACACGCGAAACCCGACCTTCCTCGAACGCCCGCCACTCCATGCTGGACGGATGGCCTCGAAGAGTATGGTGGACCCCGAAAACTGGACCATCTGTTAAGCTACTCAGACGGGTCTGAGGAGGAGGACGGATGGCGAGGAAGCGGCAAGTCCACACGGCGGCGTTCAAGGCTCAAGTCGCCCTGGCGGCCCTCAAGGGAGACCGCACGATCAACGAGTTGGCCGGCCACTATGGCGTCCATCCCACATCGATCCATGGCTGGAAGAAGCAGCTCATCAGCAGTGCCGAGGAGGTCTTCGGGAGTCCGGCCAAGGCGGCCTCGGCTGACGCCGAGGCACGCCAGGCCGAACTCTTCGAACAGATCGGGCGCCTCAAGATGGAACTCGAGTGGCTGAAAAAAGTCGCCCCATTCAGTTGAGGACCGAAGGCCCTTGATCGAGCCGGATCATCCCCGGTTGAGCGTGCGCCGCCAGTGCGAGTTGCTGGGGCTGAGCCGATCGAGCCTCTACTACCGACCTGCGGGTGAGTCGCCCGAGGACCTGCGCCTGATGCGGTTGATCGACGAGCAATATACGGCATGCCCGTTCTACGGCAGCCGCAAGATGACCGCCTGGCTGGAACAACGAGGTGAGGAGGTCAATCGGAAGCGAGTACAGCGCCTGATGCGGAAGATGGGCCTGGAAGCGATCTATGCCAAGCCCAGGCTGAGTCAGGCCGGGAGAGGCCATAAGATCTACCCTTATCTCTTGCGAGGTGTCAAAGCCCGGCGAGCGGACCACGTGTGGAGCACGGACATCACTTATGTGCCGATGAGTGGAGGGTTCATGTACCTGGCGGCGGTGATCGACTGGTACAGCCGGTACGTGATCGGCTGGCGGCTGTCGAACACGCTGGACGGCTCCTTCTGCCTGGAGATGTTGGAAGATGCCTTGAGGTCGGGGAAGCCCGAGGTGTTCAACACGGACCAAGGGGTCCAGTTCACGGCCGAGGCGTTCACCGGGAGGCTTGAGGCGGCCGGGATAGCCGTGAGCATGGATGGACGCGGCAGGGCATTGGATAACGTGTTCGTCGAACGGCTCTGGAGGACCGTGAAATACGAAGATATTTACATCCAAGGCTACGAGACGGTGCCGGAGCTGCAGCGAGGGTTGAGGCGATACTTCGGCTTCTATAACGAGGATCGGCTCCACGAATCCCTGGGGTACCGGACTCCAGGGACGGTCTACCGAGCGGACAGAGCCACGACGGCCTGATTGGACAGTAGCGAAGGATCGCCGTTTTTTGGTCTAGACAATGGGGTCCACCTCAGAGGCAACGGGCCAGCACCCTCCCGACTCCCTCCATCATGCCGCCCAACCCGGCGATGAGCATGGTCCCGCCGATTCGCCCGAGGCTCGGGATAGTCACGGCCACCGCGATCGGGCCGAGTGCGACGAGTTGCCCATAGCCAGGAGAGACGACGATCAGCCTGAACCAGACGGGAAGCGGCCGAGTCGTCGAGCGGAACGTACGGATTTCGCATGGCGACGCTCCGGGAGCCGGGATCGTCGAATCCGTCATGTGTCCTCCCCACAGATTCATCGTACCCGATCCTTCCGTTTCGTCAAAGCCGGTGGTTTCGACGCCGACTGATCTTTCCACTCCATGCCCTGACCTCACCGGAATAGGTCCGTCACCCTCGCCTCCTGGTGAAACCGCACCCTCTTAGCTCTGCGTTCCTTCGACGCTGCCGGCCACTTCCTGCAATTTGGCCAGCAACTCCTCAGGCATTGACCACGCAGTGTCGAATCCGCTGAAGGGAGGATTCCCGGTTCCGGGACGGAGGATGCTCCTGCACTTCCAGCGGATCGTGACTTCGTAGATCCGTGCGGTGAATGGAAGAACCGGAGGCCGAACGGCGGGATGTGGCAAGTCGGCATGCCCGGGGCAAGGCACTCCATTTCGCGCGGATCAGGAGCAGGGCAGGCGGGTCTCGACGGCCAGGCCGGGGGCGGCGTTGTGGGCGGTGATGGTGCCGTTGTGGAGGGCGATGGCGCGGCGGGCGATCGCGAGGCCCAGGCCGACGCCGCCGCTCTCGCGACTGCGGTCCCCCTCGACGCGGAAGAACGGCTGGAAGATCGCGGAGAGCGACTCCGAGGGGACGCCGGGGCCGTGGTCGCGGATCAATACGAGAGCACCGTTCGAATCGGAGGCGAGATTGACATCGACCGAGGTGCCGACGGGGGCATGTCGGATGGCGTTCCTGAGGATATTTTCAAAAGCCCGGCGCAATAGCTCGGGATCTCCCTGGATCGGGCTGGCACGGCCGAGGGCAAGAGCAAGGCGGCAGCCCCGGGCCTCGGCCTCGATGGCGCAGTCGTCGACGAGGGTGCCGAGCAGGTCCGCGAGGGGGACGCCGGCCAGGATGCGGGCGGTGGGGTCGGCCTCGGCTCGGGCGAGGTGGATCAGCTCGTTGACGAGGTCGGAGAGGCGCGTCACGTCGCGACGGATCCGGGCGAGCAGGGGGCCGCGATCCTCGCGCTTGATCGCCAGGTCGATGGCCACGTCGAGCCTCGCGAGCGGCGAACGCAACTCGTGCGAGACGTCCTGCAGGAGCCGACGCTCGGCCACGAGCAGCGTCTCGACCCGCTCCGCGAGGAGGTCGAACTCGCGCGAGACCTGGCCGATCTCGTCGCGACGCCTCGACCCGACCCGAGCCCGCAAGTCGCCCCGACCGAAGCGGTCCATCGTCCTTCGCAGCCTCCGCAAAGGCAGCGACAGGTAGAGGGCCAGGCCGGTCCCCATCGCCGCGATGATCCCCACGACCGCCGCGATGAACGGCAAGGGGCTCGGATGATCGAACCAGCGCTCGACCAGCCAGATGAACCGGCCGTGGCCGTTCTTCGGGCGGATCACCGTGATGAATCGCCCTTTGCGTCCTATGGAAATATCAAAATGACCTCGCCCTTCCGCCCGCAGGAACGACGAGCGGTCGGTGCCGTCGAGCAGGTCTCGCCCCTCGTCGTCGACGAAGTGCCGCTCGCCGGGGAGGTTGCGGTCGAGCCGATGGAGGTAGGCCGCGAGCCCCTCGGCGCCGTCCGCCTCGTAGGTCCGCGAGGCCTCCTCCGCGAGCATGGCCATGAGGCTCCGGGTCGGGTCGGTGCCGCGCATCCTCGGGAGGTCGAGGGCCTTCCAGGTCGCCCAGATCCCGGCCACGCAAAGCACGATCGTCGCGACCGCCCAGAGGATGATGGCGAAGAGGGTCGTCCGCATCTCAGCCGGCCTCCCCCTTGCCGTCGGCGAGCCTGAAGAGGTAGCCGACGCTCCGCACCGTGCCGATGGCATCGCCGCTCTCGCCCAGCTTCTTCCGGAGGTTGTAGATGTGCGTGTCGATGGCCCGATCGAACGGGCTCGCGCGCCGCCGGAAGAGGGCGATGCTCAGCTCGTCGCGCGGCACGATCCGGCCCGCGGCCCGGGCGAGGTACTCGAGGATGTCATACTCGAGCGACGTCAAGGCGACGTGCGTCCCATCCACGAAGGCCTCGCGGGCCCCCGGCACGAGGCGGAACCGGCCGACCTCCAGGGCGTTCGACCCTTCATTCCCTCGCCTCGAGCGACGCAGGACCGCCCGGATCCTCGCGAGCAAGACCTCCGTGCCGAACGGCTTGGGCAGATAGTCGTCGGCGCCGGCGTCGAGGCCGGTGACCTGGTCGGCGGAGGCGGTCCTGGCCGTGAGCATGATGACGGGGACCTGGCTCTGGCGGCGGACCAGGCGGAGCAGTTCGAAGCCGTCGAGCCCCGGCAGCATCACGTCGAGGAGCAGGAGGTCGTGATCCCCCG
Organism: Singulisphaera chitinilytica; assembly: GCF_049331405.1. NCBI lineage: Bacteria > Pseudomonadati > Planctomycetota > Planctomycetia > Isosphaerales > Isosphaeraceae > Singulisphaera > Singulisphaera chitinilytica. Next base: position 39,326 of record NZ_CP186275.1, on the reverse strand, counting down.
AGAGGCCCCGCGCCAGCCCTTTGCGGCCGTCGTGGGCCAGCTCGACCTCGATGCCGCGCTCGCCGAGCGCGTCCTGCAAGAGCTCGCCCAGCTCGATGTCGTCGTCGACCATCAGGGCCGACGTCCGCTCGTCTCCGGCGCTCGGTCCGCGTCCCATCGGCGTGCCCTCGGCTAGGCCCGGCTCCCGCGAGGCCCTGACCCCGGCAGCCTGCATCCTCTATACTATCGCCGCCGGACGCCCGCGCGTCTGCCCGGCTCCGCCCCGAATCGGGCCCGACTTGAGAAAACTTGACGCGGCGAGCCTCGACGATCGGGTATGAAGAGAGGCCTCAACCGTAGCAGCCGTCAAGGGGTTGGAAGAGAGCCCGGCATCCGCCGATGTGCTTGCTTGACACCTGGAGCGAGGCGAATTGATGCAAGAGCCTCTGATCGCGACGCGAGGCCTCACCAAGCGCTACGGCCGATTCGCCGCGCTGACCGACATGAACCTGGAGGTCCGCAAGGGAGAGGTCCTCGGGCTTCTCGGGCCGAATGGGGCGGGGAAGACGACGCTCATCCGGCTCCTGCTGGGGATGCTCTACCCGACCTCCGGCTCGGCGAGCGTCGCGGGGCTGGACCCCTGGCGCGACGGACTCGAGATGCGTCGGCTCGTCTCGTTCCTGCCTGGCGAGATCCGCCTCTTCGGCCACATGACCGGGCGGAAGATGCTGGAATACATGAGCGGGCTCCGCGACGGCGTCGGCCTCGACCGGGCGCTTGCGCTGGCCGAGACGGTGATGGGGCTCGACCTCGGCCGCAAGGTCCGGGCCTACTCGACCGGCATGAAGCAGAAGCTCGCGCTGGCGCAAGCCTTCGCCGATCCCGTGGATATCTTGATCCTCGACGAGCCGACTTCGGCCCTCGATCCGACGGTCCGGAGCACGGTCGTCTCGCTCGTCCGCGAGGCGAAGGCCTCGGGGCAGACGATCCTCTTCTCCGGCCACGTCCTCACGGAGGTCGAGGCCGTCGCCGACCGCGTGGCGATCATGCGCCGGGGCCGCCTGATGCACGTCGAGGACATGCACGCGAGGCGGAACCTGCGCCTGGTCCTGGCCCGCTACGAGGGGGGCGTGCCGCTCGAGTTCCCCGAGGAACTCGGCCTGCGGGTCCGCGAACGCAACGGCGATACGATCCTGTTCGAGCACTACGGCGCCGTCTCCCCCTTGGCGACCTGGATCGGCACGCAACGGATCGTCGACTTCGCCGTCGGCACCGAGGACTTGCGGAGCCTCTACGACCAATACCACGGCCCCAATGCGACCGATGAGGACGACCGACCATGACCGCGGCAGGCATGATGCTCCGGAGACAACTTGGGGAATCTCGCTGGTTCCTGGGCCTGGCCTCGGCGTCGTTATTCGGCCTGGGCTGGCTCTCCGCGTTCATGGCCGCGCGCGTCGAGCGACGCTTCCACCAGGTCACCGGCGACGAGGCCCAGCGCTTCCAGCAGTTCACCCGAGGCATGGGGGGCGCGGCGATGGATTACTCATCGCTCTCGTTCCACGTGATGTTCTGGAATCATCCCTTTGTTCTTTTGATCGTATGCGTCTGGGCCATCTCCCGGGGCGGCGCCGCGATCGCCGGCGAGATCGAGCGTGGCACCCTCGACGTGACCCTCTCTCGCCCGGTCTCGCGACTCGGCTACTTCGCCTCGCAGGTCTCCGTGGGCCTCTTCGGATTCCTCGTCCTGGCCTCCACCCTGGTGGTCGGAAATCGCGTCGGCGGCTTATATAACCACGTCTCCGACCCTCCGGCCCTCCTCTCCCTGATCCGCCCGGCCGCCAACCTCGCGATGCTCGGCATCGCCGTCTACGGCTACGCCCTCCTGTTCGCCTCGTGGGACGTCGTCCGCTGGCGCCCCACTCTTATCACCTCCACCCTGACCGTCGCCGGCTTCGCCGCCGGGATCGTCTCGACCCTCCCCACCCTCTCCAACTGGGAATGGATCGGCCGCTTCTCCGTCTTCAAGGCGTTCGACCCCGTCGAGGTCGCCGTCGCCGGCAACACCTTCCTGCAGCATTCCCTCGGCCTCGGCTGCGTCGGCCTGGTCGGCATCGTCCTCGCCTTCATCGTCTTCCGGCGCCGCGACCTCCCCGCGAATAGTTAGCGCCCCGACGGCCCTTCTCCCCGCGTTCGGCCATTGACGAATCTTACGCGACTCGCCCGGCGACCGCCCGGCCGAACGAGGTCCGGGACAATTCCCCCTCGGCCGATCGACGACCAACCCGGCCTCCGCGCCCCGACCGCATCGAGGCCCCTGCGAGAAATCTCCGGATGTCGCGTTTCCCCCTTGAGATTGCCTACGACTGTAGGTATTTTTACCTACGGTTGTAGGTGATCCGTCTCGAAGGGGGCACAATTCGATGCGTGGTAAGGAAGACCTTCCGCCGTTGTCGCAGGCGCAGCTCGAGATCATGAACGTGATCTGGGACCGCGGAGACGCGACGGTGGCCGATGTCTGGAAGACGTTGTCGGCGCACCGCAAGGTGGCCCGCAACACGGTGTTGACCATGCTGGCGAGGCTCGAGGAAAAAGGCTGGCTCCTCCGCGACGCCGAGGAGCACACCCACCGCTATCGTGCGGCGGTCCCTCGCGCGGCCACGCTCGGCACGATGATCGAGCAACTGGTCGAGACCGCCTTCGGCGGCTCGGCCGAGGGCCTCATGATGGCCCTCCTGCACGGACGCGGGGTCTCGCAGGAAGAGGCGGACAAGATCCGCGCGATGATCGACGAGGCTGACGCCTCGAGGAGGAAGCGATCATGACGCCCATCGTCGAAGTCCTGGCCCGAATCCCGCTTGCGGGATGGGTAGTCGGCTGCGGACTCGCCCAGATCACCCTCGTGATCCTCCTCGCCGCGGCCCTCTCACGGACGGCCCTGAGGCGCCACGCCGCCGCGAGGCATTGCCTCTGGCTCGGTGCGCTGGCCACCGCCGGCCTCGGCCCCCTCGCGATCCTCATAACGGATTATTCCGGCCTTTCGCTCGTGACGCTGCGTACTCCGGTCGCGACAGACCCTCTCACCCCAAACCCCGAGGGCCCTCAACCAAGCCGCGAGGTCGGTCCCGATTGGAATAAATATCATGCAGATATGAATACGTCTGGGGAATTATTAAGTCGGAATAAGCAGGCTAAAACTATTGCGACGATCCCGTATGAGACAGGAACGAGTTTTCCTCGCCTTGCGGAAACGCAGGAACCACGGCCGGCCCCGACCGTCGCCGCAAGCGAGCCGATCCAGGCCCTCGCGAAGGAGAAGCCGAGCACCACCCCCTCGCCCGTAACACGCCGCACCTGGCGGATTCCGCCAGCCAGGGTCATCGTCAGGTTCATCCTGGCCCTATGGGCCGTGGGCGTGATCGTGAGCTTATGCCGCCTGATCGTGGGCCTGAGGACGCTGCGCAGGATCCGCAGGTCCCTCCAACCCTGGGATGACTCCGGCGGCCTGATCCTGGGAATCCAGGAGGCCCTCGGCGTAGGGCTCCTCCCACGCTTCTACACCTCGCGCCTGGTCGTCGGGCCGGTGACGATCGGGCTCTTGCGCCCGACGGTGGTGATCCCCGAAGGGCTCGCGGAGACGCTCTCCGGCGAGCAGCTCCGAGGCGTCCTCCTCCACGAATGCGCCCACGCGATCCGGCGTGACACGCGCATCGGCGTGCTCCAGCGCCTCGCGGCGACGCTCTACTGGCCTCACCCCTTGATCCATTACATGAACGCGCAACTCTCCCTCGCCCGCGAGGAGATCTGCGACAACTTCGTCCTCCGCCACGGCGACGCCTGCGAATATGCCAGGACGTTGCTCGAGCTGACCCAGCGTTGCATCCCGGCTGGGCAGAGGGCCCTGTCGGAAGTCGGCCTGACGGACGTGCGCTGGAGCGTGCGTGACAGGATCATCAGCCTCCTCGACCCCCGGAGGGACGTCATGACCGAGTCGAATCGCGTCCTGAGGCTATCCGTCTCGCTGGCGATCCTCGCCGCCTGCCTCGGCCTCGCCGGCCTCCGCCCCCTCGGCCCGAAAGCCACGCTGGCCCAGGAGCCCCCCAAGCCTGAAGCGGAGGACTCCCCGAAGACGCCCGAGCCGGCGAAGGCCCAGTCTCCCGCATCAGGGATCAGGCTGACCCCCGATCGTGTCATCCACGGGATCGTGGTCGACGAGCAAGGGAATCCCGTGGCCGGGGCAAGCGTGCGGTCGATCCGCAGCGAGAAGACGCCCCATCCCGCCACCAGCGGGGCCGACGGCCGATTCACGCTCGGCATCGGCGGCTTCATGTTACTCGAGGAGCGACTCATCGCGTCGGCCGCGGACGATGCGATGATGGCCTTCGGAAAACACCTTGAACCGATCGGCACCGAACCCGCGCAGCCGGTTCGCCTGGTCCTGAAGAAGAGCCGTCCCCTCAAGGTTCGGGTCGTGACGAAAGCCGGGGAGCCGGTGTCGAATGCCAGCGTCGAGACCCTGGGTGATGGAGCTTGCGGTTCTGCGAGGACCGACGCTCAAGGCTGGGCTCGACTGCATATCCCGGCCGACTTCGAAGTCGAGTGGATCATCGGCTTCAAGGAGAAAGTCGGCTTCGACTACTTCGAGAACTATGATTCGTTCCCCTTCCGCGACGTGAAGCCGCCGCCCGGGGAAGTGACATTAACCCTCGATGGATCGACGACCGTCCACGTGAAAGCCCTGGGCTCCAGCGGCCGACCTGTCGCCGATGTGAAGATCGGCCTCTGGACCCTCTCGAAGCCGGGCAAGATCGGCTATGTCAACACCGGCGGCTCCGAGATCGCGGTGACGACGACGTCCGAAAGCGGTGTCGCGACCTTCGATTGGATGCCTCCCGATCTCGGCCAGATCACCGGCTTTCACCTCTTGCCGGAATTCCATTCGGGCGTCGTCAACAAGGGCGATGGCCCGGACTATGTGGCCAAGGTGCATGGCAAGACTCGGATCGAAGGGACCGTCCGTGACGCGAACGGAAAGCCCGCCAGCGGCGTGCTGATCCAGGCGGAAGGGAGGGGTGACGACACGAATTATGCCCGGCTCTATGCGAGGTCGATCGAGGACGGCTCTTATCATTTCGACGCCGACCCCGAGCAGTCTTACATCATCAGCGTTCGCGACAGGCGGCAGGCCGCGAAAAGCCTCAAGGGAATCTACGTCCACGATGGTCAACCCCGGAAGGGCCTCGACCTCACGCTGATCGAGGGGACGGTCATCCGCGGCCAGGTCTCACGAGAGGATGGCGGGCTTCCGCCGATCACCGACCACGTGACGATCGTCCAGCAGGGCGATGACCTCCCCGGCATGATCGCAGACGAAAATCCTCGCCATCGGGAACAACTCGTGATTTGGGCGGCCCCCGATGAGAAGGGGCACTACGAGTTCCGCGTTGGACCGGGAACATATGAGCTGATGTCTCCCGACCGAGATGCGAGGGGGGAAACCCTCGAGGTCGACGGCGAGAAGGAAATCGTCAGGGACTTCCGAATTGCCGGCTCGAGTTTGCCCCACAAGGTGAAGGGCGTGGTTTTGCGGAGGACGCCGGATGGCGATAGGCCGGTGGCGAATGCCAGCATCACCGCGATGACGGTCAACCTTCGGAGGCGAGAGACGGTGGCCCAGGCCGATGCCCAGGGGCAGTTCGAGATGGGCTTCGACGGCCTCGATGCCTTGACGTTCTACGCCACCGACCCCAGGAACCTTGATGCCGGAATCCTCTCGACGAAGGCCGACGACAAGTCCGTGCGGATCTTCGTCTCGAAAGGGCCGGAGATCGTCGGTCGCCTCGTGGATCCTCAAAGGAATCCGATCGCCGGCGTCGCCGTGACCCTCAGGATCGACCCGAAAGCGGACTCGTCGATGAGGTCTCGTTTCAAGCAGCGTGCCATGACCAATGCCGAGGGTCGCTTCATCATCGGCGGGACGGTCCCCGGCAGTTCTCACGAGATCTCGGTCGAGGAGGGGATTCATCGCTATGGTTACAGGAAATTTGGCGTAAAGCGCGTGGATGAGGCGAATCTTGGTGAAATTATCATAGAGAAACTCGATGACGAGAAAGACCGTGCGAATCCGTCATCCGGGAGGATCCCTCAAGGCAAGCCGGGGCCCGGTGGAGTCGGGAACGCGAAGGCCCCGACGCGCGACGAGGTCGAGGCCCTCATCAAGTGGATGGGGCGCGACCCCGTGACGCCGGAGTTGATCGATCGGGCCTGGCTGCTGACGCGCCCTCAGTTCAACGGGCACGTCGACCTCGACAGGGTGCGTTCATTTGTCGGGGAACCGGAGCTCGTCAAGACCTTCGATGAGGCGGCGACGGTGCGGACCGACCACCCGCCCGACACCTTGAGGCTCCTGGGACAGGCGATCCGCTATCTTGGCGGGTCGGACGTGGATGCGCTTCGGTTGTTCCAACTCCGCGAAGAGAAGGCCTCGGGACCGTCCCAGCCCCTGGTTCGAGGTCACGTCGTCGAGGCCGAGACGGGCCGACCCATCGCCGGGGCGCTCGTCTACGCGTCCGACGCCCTGGCTCGCACCGATGCCTCGGGGCCTACGCATTGCAGTCGTCACGCCCGCAACGCGGGGGGGCGATCTGGGTCGAGGCCGAGGGCTTCGCGTGGGCCGAGTATCTCGCGTTCGGCCCCACCAAGGGGCTCGCCGACGCCCGGATCGAATTGACCCGAGAGGCCGATGTTTACGGCAAGGTCGTCGGCCCCGAGGGGCAGCCCATCGATCGTGCCACCGTCTCGATCCGGGTGAATCACGCCAGACTGCGTTATCCGAGACCCGACCCGATGCCGAGCCTCGATTCCTTACTTACGAGGTGAGACACGGTGAAGCCCGCATTAAGCCCGGAGCCACCACAAAGCTGGACGAGAACGCGATGAACGAGATCGGCATGGTCCCGGGCTGCAAGCTCGGCGGCACCGTCGTGGACGAGCAGGGCCGCCCGATCCGGGGCGCAAGGGTCGAACTTCGGGATCCGGGCCACGAAGGGTACAAGTCGGAGGCGTTCACCAATATGAGCGGTCGTTTCCGATTCGGCGACGTGGCTCCAGGGAAGCAGGTCCTCGTCATCCAGCCCGAGAATCACGCCCCGATCGTCGCGACGGTGGTGACGAGCGAGAAGGTGCCCGTCGACAACCAGTACGTCGCGGGCCTCGGGTCGTTCATCCACGGCAGGGTGGTCGACCGCGACGGCAAGCCCGTACCAGGTGCGGCCGTCGGCTGGGCTCGACCCATCGACGAGAAAGGCCTGGCGGATAAGAGCCTCACCCTGATCCGCATGACCGCCACGACGAAGGACGGCACCTTCCGCCTCGGCCCGTTGCCTCGCGGCCGGTTCCAACTGACGGGCTTTACCGAGGACCCTCATCTCGTCGGCACCGCGATCGCCGGCGAAAACCAGACCGACCTCGAGATCCGCCTCAAGCCCGCCATGATCCCTTGATGAGTCGCGAACCGGCGCTCTGCGGGCTTGCAGGTTCGAAGTTGCATTCAGATCAAGGATCGGGCCGAATGGGATGAGACGGGGCGAATGGTTCGGGCGATGAGTACGTCTGCCTCGCACGCCCGCAACGCGGAGTCGATATACAGACGAAATGAAGATGACCGCGACTCTCGGGCAGGAATCGCAGAATCGCTGGAGTCCTGGATCGAATTCATGTTCACTCGATGTCTGGTGTACCACGTCGCGAGCGGCCAGGCGTTCTTCTCCGGCGCCGGGGTGATGCTGGTCGCGATCGGGTTGCTGACGCGAGGGAGAGGTCGTCCTGGGCGGAGGATCGGCCTGCTTGCTGCTTGTATTGGAGTCATACTCGTTGCCGTGTCGGCGACGCCGATGTCACCCTGGATTGATCTCGGCCTTGGCGTCGCGACGCTGCTTTGGTTCATCGGCGAAGTGGCGGGCGGCCTGACGCCGCCCATCGCGAAAGTCCTGCGGATCGGGGCTGCGCTCGCCTGGGTTGCGGCGATGCTCGTGGAAGCGCCCTATCACTTCAGGCCGGACGTCCCGGAACTGGGCAGGCCGGTGCTCGGGATCGTCGGGGATTCGGTCACGGCCGGGATGGGAGATCCGACCACGGCGACATGGCCGCGGATCCTGGCGGATCGGCATGGCGTCGAGGTCCGCGACCATGCCGTGGCGGGTGCCGACGTGGCTTCCGCGTTGTCTCAGGTCGCGGCCATCTCCGACGAAGAAAATCTCGTCCTGCTCGAGATCGGCGGGAATGACATCCTGGGCAGGACCAGCCCGAAGAGGTTCGAGGCTGGGCTCGAGAAATTGCTGGCGGCCGTCTCTCGCCCGGGGCGGGTCGTGGTCATGCTCGAACTACCCTTGCCCCCCTTCGACAATGCCTATGGTCGCATCCAGCGCCGGCTCGCCCGCCGCTTCAAAACCAGGCTCGTGCCGAAACGCCTCTTGCTCGGGGTCCTCACGGGGCGGGGGACGACGCTCGACTCGATCCACCTCAGCCGGGAGGGGCACGGGCGAATGGCGGACGCCATCTGGGACGTCATCCGTCCTGCCTATTGAACGCGTGGGCGCGAGCGGGAGGCCCGCTCATTGAGGGATCAGGGCCCGAGAAACCCTGGGCCTGCAACTTGCCGCACGATGACGCGTCGACTATAACGGAAATCATCGCACTGAACATATCTGGGGTCTTCTCGCTGACGCAGCGGCGGGGCGTCATCCTCTTCCTGCTGGATGCGCAGTGACACCATGCCTCGACCAGGGACGGTCGTGAGAACCACGAAAGGGCGAGATCCAATGTCGACGGGCCGGGCGTCGGATGCGAGTGGAGCCGCCGGGGTCCCTCGCCGCGAGCAATTCCTGGGATGCCTGCTCGGGCAGGCCATCGGCGACGGCCTCGGTGCGCCGTTCGAGGGCCTCTTCGACGACATCATCTACCGGATGGGCCCCGCGGACGAGATCGTGCGGAACCCTCGCGAGGACGTGCTCTACTATACCGACGACACACAAATGGCCATCGGAGTTGCCGAGACGTTGATTCAATGCGGCGAGGTCGACGAAGAGGCCCTCTCCGCTTCATTCGCGGCCAACTACGACCCGGCCCGGGCCTATGGACCCGGTGCCCGTCGGATCCTCGAGGCCGTCCGCGACGGCGGCGACTGGCGATCGCTGGCGACCTCGGTCTTCCCCGACGGCTCGCTGGGCAACGGCGCCGCGATGCGTGCGGCTCCCATCGGGCTCCTCTTCTGCGACGACCTCGACCGAGTCGCCGAGCAGGCCGAGCCGCTCGGCCATGCCGACCCACACGCACCCGATCGGCATCGACGGCGCGAGGCTGCTGGCGGTCGCCGTGGCGCTCGCGGTCCGCGGCGGCCCGTTCAACCGCAAGGGCTTCTACAAGGAGTTGCTCCGCCACGCGAAGACGGAGGAGTTCCGGTGGCAGCTCGACGTGGCGATGGCGATGAAGCGGACGCAGTCGGTCGGCGGCTTCGGCAACAGCCTCGAGGCCCATCGCTCGGTGATGACCTCGATCGTGATCTTCGCCACCGCGCCCGACGACTACCCGGCCGTCATCAGCCGCGCCATCGGCCAGGGCAACGACGTCGACACCCTCGCCGCCATGGCCGGCGCCCTCAGCGGCGCCCGCCTCGGCATCGAGGCCATCCCCTCTCACCTCGTCGCCAAGCTCGAAGACCAGGGCAAGGGCCGCCGCCACCTCGAAAGTATCGCCGGCCAGCTCCACGACATGCACTTGCGCCGACGTGATACTGTCTCGAAATGAAGCAGACCTTTCGGGCTCCTCGCCAGGTCGCCTGTCCTAGCCATCATCGAACGCTTCGGCCTCGCTCTGCCGAGCCCTGTGGCGTGATGGGTTGATCTTGAGCGTCTCGATCTCGGCCCGGATGTTCTGAACCCACTTCATCGCCCTGGCCGGAGACTTCGATGGTTCCTCGATCCATAGCGCGGCAGAGCGAACATCCTGCATGGCCCGAGGTTCGATGACAATCTGATAAGTCACGAATTGGTTCGCGACTGAAGAGCCTCTTCCATCGCTGCGAAGACCTCGTCAGCAGGTTGTCCCTCGCCATTTCGGATCCTTTGCAATCCCTCCCGAACGGCCACGATCGTTTCAAGCCGTTCCGCCAGGTCGAGCAAACGTTGGTACTACCTCGCGTCTTGCACGACCAGTTCCGCCTTGCCGTTGACCGTCAGCACGATCGGTCGCCCCGTCTCCTTCAACTGCCGGAGGAACTCCGACGTGTTGCGCTTGAATTCCGCGAGCGGATGGATGTCACGATCCAGGTTCATGTCCCCTCCCTGGGTTCGCGTCTTTTAAGCATCGAATTCGATGCTATTCCGATCCTGGCTTTTTGACAATTGGAAAGGCTCTATCGGACGAGGCCAGGGTATTCTCGACGCTCGGGTGGAGGCGGGAGGGAGGACGTCATGGCGGGATTTTTGAATCCTCGGTGGCCGTTCGAACCATTAACTGCGGTTTCATGACGAACGGCGAGGGGGCAGGAGGAGGGGCCAACGTGGCGATCGGGAACCGCAGCATCGTGAGCCGGGAGATCCGGACGCTCTTCGACGTCGGGTCGCTCGGGAATCTGACGGACGGCCAGCTGCTCGAGCGCTTCGCGTCGGGGACGCCGGAGGCCGCGAAGGAGGCCTTCACGGCGCTGGTCGAGCGGCACGGGCCGATGGTCCTGCGAGTCTGCCTCGGCATTCTGTCCGACCCGCACGACGCCGATGACGCATTCCAGGCCGTCTTCCTGATCCTCTGGCGGAAGTCGCGCGGGCTCTGGGTGCGCGACTCCATCGGCCCCTGGCTCCATCAGGTCGCGCACCGCACGGCGAAGTCGTCGCGGGCGGCCTCGCTGCGGCGGCGTCGGCTCCTCGAAGCCGGGGGAGCCGCCCTCGGCTCGCGGCTCTCGCAGCAAGAGCCGGAGCCGGCCGACCCGGACGTCCATCGCCTGATCCATGAGGAGCTGTCTCGGCTCCCCGAGCGCTATCGCGTGCCGATCGTCCTCTGCGACCTCGAGAGCCTCTCCTGCGAGCAGGCCGCGAGGGTCATGTCCTGTCCGGTCGCCACGCTGAAGACCCGCCTGATCCGGGGCCGGGCCCGCCTCCGCTCGGGCCTGATCCGCCGGGGCCTGACCCCCGCCGCCTCCGCCGAGTTGCTCGGCATGCTGGTTCAGCGAGAGATGCTCATGCCAGGACTCGTGCAGTCGACGGTTCAATGCGTCATGGTGGCGTCGTCGCACGGAGCCGCGAGAGCCGTCTTGGCGGTTGTCCTGACAGCGCTCTCCCGAAGAGTCGCTCCATCCTTGTTGACTCTGAAGATAACCCTGGGTGCGATGCTCCTCGCCGGCCTGAGCCTGTCCGCTTCGACGGGAGAGGGAGGATCACGCGACGAGCCGGCTCGAATTGCCTCGCCGAAGCTCGTGAGCCTGGCCTTGCAGGAGCCGCCGGTCGAACCGCCTCCGCCCGAGGCGAAGGCCGGGCAAGGGGAGAAGACCCTCGCACCCCTTCTGAAGAAGATCGCGGCGGCCGTCGAGGATGCGAAGGACCAGGAAGCCAAGGCTTACGTGTTGATTTCAACGGTCCAGGGCCAGTTCCTCGCGGGCGACCGGGAGGCCGCGCTGGATACGGCCAGGAAGGCGGTTTCGGCGGCTTCGTTCCTCAAGCCGCGGGATCAATGCGACGCGATCCTTCGCACGGCCTCGGCCCTGCTCGAAGCGAAAGAGAACGCGAAGGCCCTCGGCCTGATCCGGCTCTGCAGGCAGAAGGCCGACGGGATCGAGCACCTCCGGGCTCGGCTTGCCAGCATGGGGATCATCGCCGCCATGCTATACGACCTCGACGATCGAGCCGGGGTTAAGGCCACGATCGAGGCCATGCGGAAACTCATCCCGCCCACGAAAGTCGGGCCGGATCCCGAGGCCCTGGACCTCGATCGCATCCTGCAACTCAAGGAACTTGTCTGGGCCCTCGTGTACGTCGAAGAGATCGACGAGGCCTTCGAAGTGGTCGAGCATTGCGGCGCGAAGAATCATTCCTTTCACGGGATGCTCTACAGGAGCATGGCTAAGGCCCTCACCGCGACGAACCCGCTTGACGAGACCAACTTCAAGAAACCCATCGACAAGAATCAACCCATCCAATTCAAGAACCCCATCTTCAAGAATCAACGTATCCAACGCGAGACACTGGGCCGGATCATTGAAAAAATCGAGGCATTCCATTACGTTGATGAAAGGCCTTACGCTCAACTCGCCGTCACCGCTGCCAGGCTTGGTGACTACAAGGAAGCCAAGAGGATGGCGACCTGGATGTACTATGACCCGCTCAAAGACCGCAGCGCATACATTCCTACGGCGTCACTGTCCGTCAGTTGCGGGATCGCTCTCATCGAGGCGGAAAGCGGGCACCGGGACGAGGCTCGGCATAGCTTGAGATTGGCGTTTTCCAGGTTCTGCGCGTCCTCGCAGTCTCGCGATTACAGAGGCCCGAAGTCGCCCGACGAGTTGAGTGAGTACGCCACCACACTGGCAAGCCTCCAAGATGGGAAGCGCGCGATCGATCTTTGCGACAAGATGAACCCGTTGACGAAAATTCAGACGCTCATCGACATCGCTGAGGCACAACGAGAGAACGGCGACCGCGTCACCGCCAGGGAGACGCTGCGACTCGTGCTCCCCGATGCGTTGAAGCGCGTCGCCGAGGAGGCCATGCATACGCCGATGTTTGGGCATGCCACCCTCGCGAAGGTCGCGGTCATCCGTGCGGAACTCATGGACTACGACGCAGCCTATCGAACCTTGAGCGAGGTCCTGACACCGGAGGATTACAACGCTGCCGTCAGGGGTATCGCAAGGTCGCATGGCCAGTCCCCAGTCCCAACCAGGGGGCTCGAGTGGGTCCTGGGCCTCGAGCCCGAGGCCCTGCGTCTCAAGGCCTTGCAATCGCTCGTGGATGGTCTCGTGGCAGAGGTCCGATTCTTCAACCCTTAGTTTCTCCTCGACCGGGAATCAACCAGGTACAGACGAAGTTACGGAGGACACTTTCAAACAACGAACGTCGGCATCGCCTCGCGAGGCGTGGGGAAGGGCATCGGCCCACCCTGACACTTCGCGGGGCAATTTCGCGTTGATAGGTGCGAGGTCGCGACGAGAGGATTGCGGCGGAGGGCCAGCGGTGGTATATCCGCAGGCGTTCGGTGATGCGGAGAAAGACCCGTCTTGAAGGCTCGGCCACTCCTCGGAAGGGATGAGTGCAGGATCATGCTTCAACGAATCAGCCAGGGCTTGCGTCCGCTCGCTCTCCTCGCGGCGGCCTGGGGGGTGATGACGGCCCCGGCCTGGGGGCTCGATAAGAAGGATACGCGGTTCCTGCACGACCCGGCCATCGGGAAGGAGAGGCTCGTCTTCGTCTATGCCGACGACCTCTGGACGGCCAAACATGACGGCTCCGACGTGCGCCGGCTGACCTCGCATCCGGGGTCCGAGAGCGGGCCTTACATCTCGCCCGACGGGAAGCTCGTGGCGTTCACGGCGGTCTACGACGGGAACGTGGATGCGTTCGTCGTGCCGATCGAAGGGGGAGAGCCGAAGCGCCTGACCTGGCACCCGGGGGCGGACGCCGTGCGAGGGTTTGCGCCGGACGGCTCGGTGCTGTTCGCCTCGCAACGATCCGTGTTCACACAACGATGGGCCCAGTTCTTCACGATCGGGACGTCGGGGGGCGCCGCGAGCCGGCTGCCCGTGCCGAGCGGCGACCGCGTGGTGTACTCGCCCGACGGCAAGTTCCTGGCGTACACGCCCTTGCCCGAGGCCTTCCGCCAGTGGAAGAACTACCGGGGCGGCCGGAACTCGCGGATCTGGATCCTCAAGCTCGAGGGCCTGGGCGTGGAGCAGATCCCCCAGCCCGACGGGTTCTGCAACGACACGTATCCCATGTGGGCCGGCGACAAGGTCTATTTCCTGTCCGATCGCAACGGCGAGTTCAACCTGTTCTCGTATGATCGTGCTTCCAAAGAGGTCAAGGCGCTGACGGAGCACGACGACTTCCCGATCGAGGCGGCCTCGGCCGGGGCGGGGAAGGTCGTCTACGAGCAGGCGGGGCGGATCCACACGTTCGACATCGAGACGGGGAAGGTCGAGCGGCTCAAAATTGGGGTCGCGGGGGATGTGGTGGAGACGCGGCCCCGGTTCGCCGAGGGGGGCAAGTCGATCCGATCGGCCGACATCTCCCCATCGGGGAAGAGGGCCGTCTTCGAGGCCAGGGGGGAGGTCGTCACCGTCCCCGCCAAGCATGGGGATGTTCATAACCTCACGCAGAGTGTCGACGTCCACGAGCGCTCGCCCGTCTGGTCGCCCGACGGCAAGTCGATCGCGTATTTCTCCGACGCCTCGGGGGAATACGCCCTGCACGTCCGGCCCCAGGATGGTAAGGGGGAGGCGAAGGCCTTCGCCTTGAAAGGAGCCGGGTTCTACGAACGGCCCGTGTGGTCTCCCGACAGCAAGAAGATCGCTTATATCGACAACTCGCGGACCCTCTACGTCATCGACGTCGGCTCGGGCGAGGTCAAGAAGGTCGGCAGCGAGCCGATCTATGGCCCCGTGAACACGATGGCCTTCCACTGGTCGCCCGACTCGAAGTGGCTGGCATATACGCTCATCAACAAGGTCTACTTCCAGTCACTCTACCTCTACGACGTCGCCCGCAACGAGAGCCACAAGATGACCAGCGGCCTCGCCGACACGAGCGAGCCCGCCTTCGACGCCGGCGGCAAGTACCTGTACTTCTTCGCTTCCACCGACGCCGGCCCGATGCGCCAGTGGTTCGACCAGTCGAACAACGACAACCAGGCCACCCAGGCCGTTTATGTCGCGGTCCTCTCCAAGTCGACGCCCAACCCCCTGAGCAAGGAAACCGACGAGGAAGGGGACGACGCCAAGGATAAAGACAAGGATAAAGACAAAGAGAAGAAGGACGACGCGAAGAAAGACGAGGAGAAGAAGGACGACAAGGACAAGGAGAAATCCAAGGACAAGGAAGATTCCAAGTCGGAGAAGAAAGCCGCGGACACGCCCATCGACATCGAAGGGTTCGAGGGGCGCGTGCTCTCGTTGCCGATCCCGGCGGGGAACCTTTATGGGTTGACCGCCGGAGCCGAGGGGACGCTCTATTACGTCCGCCGCGTGGGGATGATCCCGGGGAGGAGCGGAGATGCCTTCGCCGGGACGCCGTCGCTCGTCAAGTTCGACCTCAAGGAGCGGAAGGAAGAAACCCTCGCCGAGCAGGTGGACGGGTTCCGCGTCTCGGCCGACCACAAGCGCTTGCTCTACCACGCGACGAGCGGGGCCTGGGGTATCGTCGACGCCGGCAAGTTCTCGGCGGGATCGGGGAAGCTCGCGACCGACTCGATCTCGATCCGGATCGAGCCCAGGGCCGAGTGGAAGCAGATCCTGCACGAAGCCTGGCGCATCAATCGTGATTACTTCTACGCGACGAACATGCACGGGGCCGACTGGTCGGCGATCCTGGCCAAGTACGAGCCGATCGTCGACGAGGTCCCCACGCGTGCCGACCTGAACCGCCTGATCCGCATGATGCTCAGCGAGCTGGCGGTGGGGCACAGCTACCTCGGCGGCGGCGAGCGGCTCTACGAGCCGAAGACCGTGCCCGTGGGCCTGCTCGGGGCCGACTACGAGGTCGCCGACGGCCGCTATCGGTTTGCGGCGATCTACGGCGGCATGAACTGGGACGCCCAGTTGCGGGCGCCGCTCGTCGCGCCCGGCGTCGACGTGAAGGTGGGCGAGTTCCTGCTGGCCGTCGACGGCGAGGAGGTCCGGACCGACTCCGAGGTCTATCGCCCGTTCGAGAACAAGGTGGGACGTCGGGTCGAGCTCAAGGTCGGGCCCACCGCCGACGGCAAGGGCTCTCGCACCATCGTCGTCGAGCCGGTCGGCGATGAGTCGTCGCTGCGGCACCTCGACTGGCTTGAGAAGAACCTGCGGAAGGTCCGCGACCGGACCGAGGGGCGCGTCGCCTACGTCTACGTGCCGAACACGGCCGAGGCGGGGCATGCTTATTTCAAAAAGTACTTTTTCCCCCAGGCGGACAAGGACGCGATCATCGTCGACGAGCGGTTCAACGGCGGCGGCTCGGTGGCCGATTATTATATCGACATCCTCCGACGCCCGGTGGTGAGTTACTGGGCGATGCGTCACGGCGAGACGATCCGCACTCCGGGGGCGGCGGTCCTCGGGCCGAAGGTCATGATCATCGACGAGACGGCCGGCTCGGGCGGCGACCTCCTCCCCTGGATGTTCCGCAAGTTCAAGCTCGGCACGTTGGTCGGCCGGCGCACGTGGGGGGGCCTCGTCGGCATCCTCGGCTTCCCAGAGCTCATGGACGGCGGCAACGTGACCGCCCCCGACCTCGCCTTCTACAACGAGGACGGCTGGCGGGTCGAGAACGAGGGGGTCGCCCCGGACGTCGAGGTCGAGCAGTGGCCCGCCGATATCGCCGACGGCAAGGACCCGCAGCTCGACAAGGCGATCGACATCGCCCTCGAGAAGCTCAAGGCCGACCCGCCCAAGCCCCTCCCCCGGCCCGATTTCCCCGTCCGCGTCCGCAAGGGCAAGGCGCCTGTTGCCAACTGACGAGTCCGTGGCGCTTCGTCCGGTTTCCTGGCGCGCCGGCGGCGAGACCATCTCGGCGGATTCGTTATGAATCGGCCGGGGCAGGGCATTCCGTCCCGGTCGTCAGGGCCGGTGGCCGATGTAGCCGGGGCCTTCGGAGTCGTAGGCGTCGAGTTGCTGCGGGTTGATGCTCCACCGGCCCGCGATATTCATGACGTCGTCCTCGTCGGGGATATGGACGTCCTCCCAGTCGCCATCGACGGTCCGATGGTTGATGAGTCGGGAGAGGCCGAGTTCTTCCTCCTCGGGCGTCAGGCCCCCGACGTCCATGACGACCTCGCCGCGCTCGCCGAGCCAGTCGTAGCCGCGGACGATCCTCCCTTCGGCCGCCTTGACCCACGCCTGGAGCCCCACCACGCGATGCGTCGCGAAATACTGAGCCTCGCCGAAGCGACGACTCAGGCTCTCGATCCAAGGGATGAATGCCTCGAAGTGGGGCTCGATGAGGTAGCCGAGCACGAAGGTCCAGCCGAGGACGGAGGGGGAGACGAAGACGCCATCGGGGTCATAAGGATTGACATCCCAACTCGCCTCGCGCGGGTCTTTCAACCCCAGCGCCGAGGCCACCGCAGCCGCTTCGGTCGAGTCGACGACGATCCAGCTCGTCTTGTACCCGAAGGCCTGAGGCGTCCCCCCATCGCGAGACGATTCGGGCCTCTGCGTCCGGAACGACGAGCCGACCCTGGGCGGAGCCAGCGGATCCGAATGCGAGCATGTTTCGAGCATCTCGAGCAGGCGACGCCCGATCTCCTCCGGATCACGCTTGCAGGCCCCAGCCTCGCCGTCCATCCCGAGGATCGTGACGCGATTCCGTTTGTTCTCGACCGAGAGTTGCCGGGACGAGCACGTCAGTCTGGACCAGCTCCCCGCCCCCGCGGCTCGGAGGATCTCGGCGATGCTCCGCTCGCTCGCGTGGGAATTTCCCGATGACCCCAGCGTTTGGGGGGCGGTCGGCTCGAGCGCCAGCAAGACGGCCCGACCCAGCTCCGACGCCGTCGGTTTGGGATCCAGCCTGATGATGGGCTCGCGGAGGTTTCGACCCAACCTACCCCGGCCGAGGGCGGCCCAGCTCAGCACGAATACCGCGTCGTTCTTGAAATATACGTCGCAGGCCATCGGGCTCATGACGTCCCTCTTCGTATGGAAGCAGGGCGGCGGGCCGCCCTGTTCTCATCCTATCAGTAGATCCGGCCGTCGCCCATTCAAGAGGGTGCCTGGGCTCGAAGGATCAACCTCGACCATGAGTGCCGCCGGGCATTCCTCATTCCACTCACCCGGAACCCGAGAGGTCGAGGCCGCGATGTCTAAGATTCTTGGTGATTTTGTGCAACAGATTGGCGTCGAACGAGGGGGGTGGGTAGCTTTCGTCTAAGTTTAATTTTTGTAATCCTCTACACACGCCTCGGAACTCGAATGTACCGCCCGAAAATCGCCTTGATGGCCCTCGTCCTCGCGATGTCTGCGTTCGAGGCCCGTGCCGACCTGGTCGTGAACTTCGACAACGTGAAAGCCGGCAGCAACTTCAACGGCGTCAAGCCCGGCGGCGACGTCGGCCCGACATTCACGTTTTCGGGGGCGACCTTCAAGGGGGGCGTCGTCCTCAACGATACGAACTTCGGCTCGATGGCCACGTCGTCGCCCAACATTTATGCGACGTCGGACGTCCACCAACTGGCGGACGGCTCGAGCCTCCCCGGGGTCATCACCGGCTCCCTCTCGTTCGCGACGACCGGCATCTCGCTCGACGTCTTGAACGGCTATTACGCCGGGAAGTTCACCCTCACGGCCTACGCGGCGAACAACACGATCCTCGGGACCAGGACCGTCTCGCTCGGGAACTACGGGACGTCCTCGGCCCTGGGGCACCTCTCGCTCACGACCTCTAAGGTGATCGACCACTTCTCGATCACGTCGAACCAGGCCGATTGCCAGAAGGTCTTCGCGATCGACTCGGTCAAGTTCACCACCGCCGTGCCCGAGCCGTCGTCGGTCGTCTTGAGCTGCGTCGCGGGCCTGGGCCTCTTCGCCTTCCGCATGCGGCTCCGCCGCGAGGCCTGAGCCTCAACGTCTCGGATACACCAGGACCCATCCGGAGGCCTCCGCGATCATCGCGGGGGCCTTTCGCATGCGCCTCGAGGGGGAGAGTCTCTCTGATGCCAAGCCTCGGGGGTCGTCGGCTCCCTCTGGCTCGTCACGCCCTGCTGGTGCAAGCCGGGGCGGCTGAGGGGCGAAAATGGACGGGCAAGGGTCTTGTTATTTGACTTCCGGAAAAAATCGGACGAGCGCGGACACGGTTCTCTCGTCGTTTGCGGATGACCTGGTGAAGAGGGTCGCGAGTGACGACCCGAAACGGAGTGGAACGACAACGCGAACGCAAACGAGAGGCAACCATGAAGACCGTTCTGCTGAAGCTGTTGGTGGCTGGTGTGGCGGTGGTGGGAGTGGCCTCGGTGGCGAAGGCCAACCCCGGTGGCTATGGCGGGCGGGGCTCGGGATACAACACCCGATGCTACCCGACCCCTCCTCCCTACAACCCCGGTCATTGCGGGCCGACCTATCCGTACCCTCGCCCGTGCCCCCCGCCGTATAACCCCGGCAACTGCAACCCTCGCCCGTGCCCCCCGCCGTACAACCCCGGCGGATGCAACCCCCGTCCTTGCCCCCCCACTTACCCCCCCGGCGGTTGCGGCTACCCCGGCAGCGGAGGCGGCTACCCCGGCGGCGGCTACCCGAACTCGGGCCCCGTCTGGAACCAGGGGGGCGGCTACGGCGGAGGCGGTTACGGTGGCGGCGGCTACGCCAATTTCGGCCGCTCCGGCATCCGTCGCTGATTGAACGACGACCCTCGCCGACGCCCCGGGAAGCTTCCCGAGGCGCCGGCCTCCGCGTTGCGCCGCTCCGACTCGATCGCCTCTCGCCTCTCGCCTGAGTCTGTTCTCAGGGCTCCCTCTTCGCGATCCCGCCTCGCCTCAGTGCGCGAGGCGGGATCGTTGCGTTTTTCAGACGAAACACATTTGCCCCTGATAGCTTCGTTGTCCGCAAACTCTCGCCAACTCGGCTCCTCGAATCTGGAATGCGCCGTGATAAATGGCCAGTTGCAATACGCCGGGGCCGTTGCGGGTCTTCTGCCTTTTTCCGGGTGGCCGAGGTTGGAACAACCGTGGTCGCGAAGCGACAAGAGGTATCGAGCCGATCCTCGCGGCCGAGACCGGGCGCCGACTGCCAACACCCCGGCCGTCTAGCCTTCCCTCGGGATCGACAAGGAGCCAGCCGCATCGCTTCGGCATCCTCGCCCACGGAGTCACCGGCCGGAAATACGCGGAGGGTCTTCGTGCTTGGCAGGGGCTTTTTTTCGTGGGCCTCCAGTCGCTGCGCGACCCCGATCGTTCCGATCGGGGCTACCCAAGAGATGGGGTGTGCAGGCGTTTGGGCCCGGGCACTCGTCGTTTCCAGGCGTTGTTGTTCGGCAGAAAGAATCGAGGTGGATTCGCGTTCCAGGCATGATCTGTTGCCTTGAACGCGAAGCACGAATGTAAAATCGAAGGCATCGGCCCTCGGCAGAAAAATGGCAGGCACACTTCGAGGCCCGACGGATAGAACCGGAGGATCCGTGAAGCACACGGCACCAGACGCCTTCATCACGAGGGAAATCCTCGGCTTCATCCGGGACGAGCGGCCGACGCCGGAGGCGCTCGCCGAGAGGTTCGGCGAGGCCTGCTTGCACCTCTTGCGCAAGGCGGTGGTCATCGTCGAGGAAGACGGACGACTTCGGCTCGATCGGCGACGGCTCGCCCCGGAGGGCGAATGGTTTGTCTGGAAGAACAGACTCATCCATCTCAATTCGGATCGGGTCGATCTCGTCCGGTGGGGACCTGGCGGGCCGCCCTCCTTCGGGGAGGCGCCTTGACTTCGGCGATGCCTAACTGCAGACGACCTGGAAGGCCTTGGGGGATTGATTCGTGTGGCTGACCTTGCTAATCGCCTGCTCCCTGGCCGTCACCGGAACCGGATTCGCCATCACCGCGAGGTTGACGATTAGGGCGTCCCGCTGCCTCCGCGAATCGCCCGAGGATCGTGTCGCCCGCTTTGATTATGGCTGGCTCGGGGCATTCGCCTTGATGTGCGGCATTTCCTGCGCGATGAGCCTGGCGGTCCTCATCAACTCGCACGTCCAGTCAAGATGGTTGGTGGTAGTCGGCCTGTTCCTGCTGAACGTGTTGATCTAGCCGGTGGCCCTCATGCTCGGTTGGCTGGCGGTTCGGAGATTCGGTCTTGTCCTGTTCGAACTCGTGGCTTGGGCGAAAGGACGCGTCGACCACGCGGAATTCGCCGAAATGCCCCGAACCGAGCGTCTCACATTTCTCTTGCTCTGCACGTTCCAGGGAACCCTCGCCTTGTTCCTTGGTGCAATCATTTGTCTTTTGTTAATTCAGAATATGATTAATGGTTATTGAAAGATTTATTGGGCATTCAGGGTACCGGGCGACCGTGCCGATCTTCATTACTCGGAGCCGGTTGCCCGCAGGGGAGATGCGCGGTGGATGCGACCTTCAAGGAACGGCTCGAGGCGATCGACTGGAACCAGTACCACACGGCTTATGGCTCCGCCGTCAAGGTGCCCGGGCAACTGCTGCAGCTCGCGAATGGCGGCGAGGTAGCGATGGCGGCCAGCCATGAACTCTGGTGCGGGCTCTGTCATCAGCATGCTTATGTCTCGTCGGCCGCGCTGCCCGCACTGCCGTTCATCCTCGAGGTCTTCGACCGCGCCGACGAGGCGCTGACCGTCGAGATCGTCGACATCCTCCTGGGATTCGCCTCCTGCACGCGGCCGGAGGACAACCGAGGCGCCCCGCCCTGGATCGGCGAACTCAGGCAAGGCGTCGCGGCCGTCTTGCCACGCCTCCGAGGCCTCGCCAGCCATCCCAACGAGGACCTGGCCGCCCTCGCCGGGCTCGCGGTCGAGAACCTGGAAGGCGCCGACGAACCGGCGTGAGGATGTCGGCCTCCCCGGCGGCTTCGATCACCGCAGCCCCGACAAATCGCCCTGACGCCGAAACTTTGTGTATCAAGGAACGCCCCGGCGCCCATGATAAGTGTGGTTGGGGTCCGCGAGGGCGTGGCCCGGCTCGGAATGATGAGGGGGCGAGGCCATGCCGAAGGCGCCGGGCGAGATCGTTCGCGTGTTCGCGGAGGGGACCCTGGCGGGGCTCTCGGATGGGGAGCTGCTGGGGCGGTTCGCCGAGAGGGGGGATGGCGAGGCCTTCGCGTCGATCGTGGCGAAGCACGGGGCGATGGTGCTGGCCGCCTGCCGGGCGACGCTCGGGCCCCGCGATGTCGCGGACGCCGACGACGCCTTCCAGGCCACCTTCCTCGTGCTCGCCAGGCGGGCCGGCTCGTTCCCGCTGCACGGGTCGCTCTCGGGATGGCTCTACCGCGTGGCCCGTCGGGTGGCGCGGCAGGCGAGGCTCGAGGCCGGGAGACGCAGGGCGAGGGAGCAGGCCTCCTCCCGGACGCGAACCCAGGGCGAGGCCGCGCCTGGGGACGACCCCGCACGCAACGAGATCGCCCGCATCGTCCGGCAGGAACTGGCCAGGCTCCCCGAGCGTTACCGGGCACCCATCCTCCTCTGCGACCTCCACGGCTTGACGCGTGACCAGGCCGCCGAGGCCCTCGGCTGCCCGCCGGGGACCGTCGCCGGGCGCCTGGCCAGGGCAAGGATCCAACTCCGCGAGCGGCTCATCCGTCGAGGCGTGGGTCCCGACTTCGCCTGGACCTCGGCGCTGGCGGCGTCGCCGGAGGACCTCCTGCGGCTTTGCCGAGACGCATGCCAGGCGGCGGCCTCCGGAGTGCGGGGGCAGGTAGGCTCGGCGGCCGTCGCCTTGCTCGCTGCGAAGGCCTCGCGGGGCCTGCTCGCGTCGAGGCTCCCGGCAGTCCTGGGGCTCCTGCTCGCGTTAGGAGCCGTCGGCACGGCGACGGCCGTCTTCGGCTCCAGATCGGGCCAGGAGGAGAGGGCCCGCGGCGTCCTGAGAGACGCAACGCCGGGTCGCGTCGAGGGTGGATCCCCTCGAGCCGATCGCAACCCGGAGGCGACCGTTCATGAGCCGAGGCCGGGGCCTCGCCTGCCCTCCGCATCTCAATCCCCGGGCGAGCCTGGCAAGGCCTCGGCGACGCCCGCGCCTCAGGCCCCGCCCGCCCTCGAGGATGAGCCGGATGCGATCGACCCCGAGGATCCGGCCACTGCGGGAGTCTTCGCCGGCAGGGTCGTCGACGCCGAGGGCAAGGCCGTCGAGCGGGCGAAAATCTACCTCCAGCCCGCGAGCGAGCCGACCCGATGGCAGGGGCCCGGCGAGCCCGGGGCCGTCCGCGCGGTCACCGATGCGAAGGGCCGCTTCCGCTTCATCGCGGAGGACATGACGAGCATCGCGCTCGACGGCCTGCCCGCGCGACGGCGAGGGCTGATGGTGGCCGTCGCCGAGGGCCGCGGCGCCGACTGGTCGCGGACCTGGGGCCGGTCTGGCCCGGGGAACCTCTGGATGTGGGACCCGAAGAAGCGAGAGGACGTGACCCTGACCCTCTCCCGCGGTTTCGTGCCGATCCGGGGCCGCTTGCTCGGGCCCGATAAGCGCCCGGTCGCCGGCGTGACCGTCGTTTTGACGAGATTCCACGTCCCGTGGTCGAAGGATCTCGATGCGCACCTGGCCGCCATGAAGCAGTCGGCAGGCCTTGCTCCGTCGGATTACGCGAAGAGCCTCTACAATCCCGGCGTCTTGCCCGGCGTGAAGGCCGAGACGGTCACCGATGCCGACGGCCGGTTCCGGATCGATGGGCTCGGGCCGGACTGCTTCGCGACCCTCGAGATCCGGGGGCCGGGGGTCGCCGAGACTTCGATCGAGGTGATGACCCGAGAGGGGCCCGAATTCCGCCTGGCGCGGGGCCTGGATCCGGATCACGTCCTCCCGGGCTCGGATCGGATCATCTTCGGCGCCCAGTTCACCCTGACCCTGGGGAAGGGGCGGACGGTGACGGGGACGGTGCGTGACGCGGATTCGAAGGCGCCCCTCGCCGACGTCTGGGTCGGCCCCGGCCTCGAGGGGCTCGATGCGCTCGAATCGGGCCGAGCTCCGGTCGCCACCGATGCCCGGGGCCGGTTCTCATTCGATGGGAATTCGGCCGACCTCATCAACCTCCATTACGCGGAAATGCAGGGCAACGGCCAGTACCGCACCGAGCATATCGTCACGGCGGTGCCGAAGCCTGGCCAGCCCTATTTTCTGGCCAAGGGGATCGTGAACGAGGCGGGCGAGGTCGTCGTCGAATGTCCTCGAGGCATCCCGTTCCGCCTGGCCCTGCGAGACGAGGCCGGGCGCCCCGTCGAGGCCGAGGTCACCTACTCGGCGATCGCGCCCAACCCGGCATTCGGCAAGGTCGTCAAATACATCCAGGCGCAAGCCGGTTTCCCGCTCTCGAGGGCCGCGAGGCAGGCCGATGGCTCGTATCTCGGCGTGGCCTTGCCGGGCCCCGGCGTCGTCCTGGCAAGGGCGACGGGCAAGACTCGCTATCGCCCGGCGTTCGTCGATCCGAAGGCCTTCTTCGCCCCGGGCAAGACCGACTGGACCCCGCAGGAGCAGATCAGCGCCTATGGCAGCCGGGACACGCTCTCCGTAGCGACCTTCTACGGCGGCGGCGGGGTCCCGCAGGAGGACTACGCGGCGATCGTCCTCATCAATCCCGATGCGGGCTCGAAGTCGCTGGAGCTCTCGGCGACGGTCGTCCCCGACCGCCCGAGGCAGATCACCGTCGTCGACTCCGACGGCCATCCCGTCATCGGCGTGCAGCCGATCGGCCTGACAGCCCAGCCCTACGACTTCGAGCGAAAATTCCGCGCGGCGACCTTCCCGATCACGGGCCTCCATCCCGAGCGTCCCCGTCGGATCATCTTCACGAGCGAGGACCGCAAGCTCATCGGGATCCTCATGGCCCGCGGCGACAGCGAGACCCCTAACACTGTCCGCCTCCAACCCTGGGCGACGCTCACCGGCCGGATCCTGGACGAGCAGGGCCAGCCCGCGCCCGGCGCCAGCCTCTCGCCGGATGCCGCCATCGAACGTGCCGCCCGCGAAGACGCCGGGATCGGCGTCCTCCCCGGCGTCACCGCCGACAATCAGGGCCGCTTCCGCGTCGAGCGTCTGGTCCCCGGCCAATCCTACGCCGCCACCCTCTACCCGGGCCTCAACCGCCCCAGCGGCCCCGCCTTCAAAAATCTGAAACTCTCCCCCGGCGAGACCCGCGACCTCGGCGACCTCCGCCTCCCCGCCCCGGCCAAGCCTTGAGGCACGAGAGTTATCTACAATCAGTAGGAGAGCATGAGACGGCTCTTTCGGCCGTCATATGTGAAACGACAAGACTTCAGCAAATCCTGGCCGATGAGGACGGCCGCCCCGGGCGAGACGACGGTGACTCCCACGGCGCGGATGATCCGCCACTTGGGAGCGTCGGGTGCCTCGACGGAGCCGAAGGTCATTCGGAGCAGATAAACGGGCGCGGCACGTTCGTCCAGGCCGAGCACGGAGGATCGCAGGGCGACCCAATCGTGTACCGGGAGCCGCATCCCCTCGGCGAGGCCACTCTGGATGGCCGTCATCTGGGCGCCCGTATCCAGGAGCCCGGCGACCGAGAACGGCGAAGGCACGGGGTGGTTGCTAAAGCGGAGGTCATCCTCATGCTCAGGCCCGATCTAGACCCGGACGTCGATGATCGGCCCGTCCGATCCTATAGGCTATTCTTGCCTCGGCATGGGTTCAGGGCGTCACATTGGGGAGATAGACGACGGGATCCTTGGCGGCGATCTGGCGGACCAGGAAGGGGACGACGCCGAACCGTCGATAGCCCTCGCGGAGCGCGGCGGATCGGTCGCCGAAGACCCCAATGACGTCTCTCGCCTTGATGAGCACGAACTCCCCTTCGTGTTCCCCGGCCAGTTCCGCCTGATGAACTCGATATGCGGCCATCTCATCGGCCAGCGATGCGAGGGCACCTCCAGCGTCGTTCGACGAGGCCGTCGGGAGACATGTCTCTTCTGTTCGCGTCTCGATCATGGCACGCCTCCATGCGTCATCGACGCGAGCCGGTGCCCCTTCATCATTCGAGACAGTCCGACCCGCAATTGCATCACTGAGCCGTTGATCCGCGAGTTCCCTCGCCGCTCGCAACGCCCGAACTGCCAGGGCCTGGTCATCCGACGTGGCCGAAAGCATCATCGCCTTGGCTTCGATGATCTCGAGCAACTCGTCCAGATCGCAAAGAAGCATATCGAGAGCGAGCGGCCGACTCGGATCGGCATTCGACGGCCTGGGCTCGGCTTCTCGCGCTTTGGTCGACTTCATGAGCATCCCCCTTATAACCAAGGCACGAAGATCGAGAAAGGCGAAGTTCCCGACTCGCCAACCCAGGCCGAGTACTCGCTTCGGCGGATCCAGGGGCCAACACGATTCATTGTAGATCGTGACAATCAGCCAGTCGAGCAAGTCACCGCGTCGACTGGGGTTGCGAATGAACTCGCCTGGACGTTCATCCGACAATGCCAGAGTCAAAGTGCCGAATACCAATCAACCGGGCCGTCCCCAGAAACCGACTGCGGTCTGCCCCAGCCGATTCGAAAGCCCGTCTGCGTCAACCCAGGCAAGAGCATGGCTTTTGAGCGTGGTCAGAGATCCTCCACGATCATCGGCCGACGCTCAATTTTCGGGTGGCCGCGGTTGGGACAACTATGACTCTCACACGAGGCTGATCTTCGATGGCTCGGCCGTGATGAAGTATAGCCCGAGGACCGCGACCACCATCTCCAGCGGCGAACGCGATGGCGGGACTTAACTCTTCAATCCTCGCACACTCGGCCTCTTGTCCAGTTTTATGACTTCGCCGACCAGCACGGTCGCCCGCCTCCTCCTTCCCGGTCCGGGTGATGAGGTTTCATTAGTGGGGCGGGAAATGGAAGGCAATATTTTAACCTGGCATGTTTTAATCACACATCAGGGTTTCAGGTCCGAACGTCATTACTGGATCGATCCACCGCCAGGACATCGCCTCTACAAGGTCGATTATCGCAGTCGATTCGTACTATAAGTGATCATATCAGAATACGATTCGCAAAAATCGGGTGATATCGGGCGGCTCCCCATTCGCGTCAAGTCGGTGCATTATGTCCCGGGCGGCAAGGTCGATCGCGAAATGACGGTGGAACTCGCCCCGGGGCCGAATAGCCTCGAGCTGGACGTCAAGTTCGACCCTGGTGACTGGACCCTGGCGGGGCTCGGAATGCCGATCGGCGAGCCCGTCACCAACCATCTGGAGGCCAACAAGGAGGCCTACTGGAACGGCAAAACCCTGGTCGATACCAGGCTCCCCGAACCTCCGATCGATAAGGCCTTGTCGCCCAGGCCGAGCGTCGCCAGGCTGATGGAAGTCGCCAGGCGCGACCCGGCAGACACGCTCGCCGTCGATGCCATCGACGAGATCGCCACGTTCGACAAAAACGCGCCCGAGATCCGCGAGGGCCTCGCGCTCCTGGCGAAACACCACGCGGCCTCCCCCGGCGTTGGCGCGGTCGCCCTCTCCGCGTTCGAGATGCACCCCGAGGACACCGAGACCCTCTGCCGGGGGATCCTCGAGAAGAACCCGAGTCGCGAGGACCAGGGGCTGGCCTGCTACAGCCTCGCCGAGATCCTCAAGACGCGATCCGAGCGGTCGGGTCAGTTCGGCATCGACCGGCCCGAGGATCTCTTCGAGCGAGTGATCACATCTTTTGGTGATATCAAAAATCGTTACAGAGAGAAGCTCGGTGAGCACGCCCTGAAGGCCCTCGCCGACATGAAGGCTGCGGGCGTTGGGAGGCCCGCGCCCGAACTCGAAGGCCTCGACATGGACGGCAAGGCGACGAAATTGTCCGACTTCAGGGGCAAGGTCGTCGTGGTCTCCTTCTGGGCCTCGTGGTGCGGCCCTTGCCTGAGGATGGTCCCGAAGGAGCGGGAAATGGTGGCGAAGATGTCGGGCAGGCCGTTCGTCCTGCTCGGCGCCAATCTCGACAAGGATAAGGCCCAGGCGCGAACGGCCCGAGGTCAGCACTTGATGACATGGCCCTCTTTGGCCCTGGATTCGGACGAAAAACATATTGATGCGCTCTGGGCCGTCAACGGGCTCCCGACGACGTACGTCATCGACCCGAGGGGCGTCATCCGGTTCCGGAACCTCCACGACGAGGCCTTGGAGAAGGCGGTCGACGCCCTGATGGCGGTGTCGGCCGAGGCGACGCCTTGAGCGTCGGGCGCGGGCCGAGGGGGAGGTGCCGTTGCATTTTGGCGGGGAGTCGGCAGAATGTCTCGACGCGACCAGCCTCCCGTCAAGGAGAACGGAATGACGACCCTGTCGACGAAGCGAGCCATCCCCGCAACCCCGGCCGAGGTCTTCGCCGCCTTCCAGGCACCCGAGCGCCTCGAGAGGTGGTGGGGCCCCGACGGTTTCACGAACACGTTCGAGACCTTCGAGTTCGTCACCGGCGGGCGCTGGGCCTTCAAGATGCACGGTCCCGACGGGAAGACGTATCCTAATGAGTCCAGGTTCCTGGCGATCGTCCCCGACAGGGAGGTCGTCATCCGCCACGACTGCGCGCCCTATTTCACCCTGACGGTCACCCTCCACGACGACCCCGACGGCACGCTCCTGACCTGGGACCAGGCCTTCGACGACCCCAAGGTCGCCGATGCCGTCCGCCACATCGTCATCCCCTCCAACGAGCAGAACCTCGACCGCCTGACCGCCGAGGTCCAGGCCGGTTCATGATGGCCTCGCTGTCGTTTTCCCCTCGGGTTCCGCCCCTGGCCCCGCGCATATCAAAGCGCATTGAACCTTCCTCGTTCAATGACGCGGCCCCGATCCGGATTTCGAGGCCAACCCATGGCAACCCGCATCTGCCTTCGTGGTTCCTTGGGTCTTGCTGGAATGTCTTGATTGTGACGATGTGAGATCCGCCGATGTATCCGGCTCATTACCGGGATCGATCTTGCGAACACGTGATATTGTGATTTATTGTTCGTGCTGATGTTTTTGTGTATATGGACGCCGTCAGGGTGCCTTGGCCTTGGCGACGAGGGGCGGGGGGGCGTCGAAGGGGCTCGCGACGGTCTCGACGAGGCTGTTGTCGTGGACGAGCATCCCGGCCTTGCCCACGAAGAAGCTGCGGTGGCCGGCCACTTCCAGGTTGAAGACGGGTTGCGTCGAGTCGTTGGAGGCGGACTCGAAGCGGGCGGTGCCGTTGATGGTGCGGACGAGGTCGCCGGGCTTGAGGTCGCGGGCCATGGCCCAACCCTTGCCGGCGCGCCAGAAGCGGTGGATCGGGGTGGCGACGACCTCTTCCGCCTCGTCGAACTTGAGCCGCAAGGTGGCCGCGGGCTTGTTGTGGAAGACGGCGAGGACCGGCTCGAAGGAGAGGAGGCCCGTCTGCGTGTCCTGGGTGAGTACCTGATCGCCGAGTCGTAATTCCTCGATGCGCCTGGGGCCCGAGGGGCCGGGGATGAGGGTGCCGGCGGCGAAGCAGGAGTGGTCGAAGGACGGGGGGATGACTTCCCGGGCCTCGTCGACCACCGGCTTGAACTGCGCGGAGAGGGGCTGGCGATAGGCGTAGCCCTGCTGCTCGATCCACCACTGGCGCCAGGGCTCGGGGTCCTCCCCCAGGCTCCGGTCGGTGACGTTCGTCAGGACCTTGAGCACGTCGACATTCGACGATTGGACCTTCTCGCTCTCGGCCTTGAGCGACGCGACCTGCTCCGCCATCTGGGCCGCGCCGTAGGCCGTGGCCTCCGCGGCGCGGTAGTCGCGCATCATCTCCATCTGGCCGATGTAGAGGTCCTGCTGTGCGGCGATCATATAACCATACGCGAGGAGCGCGTCGGCCTGCGTGGGCTGGGCGTGCGAGGCCGCGCCCTTCACCACCGAGCCGACGCTGGCCGGGTTGTGGGCGATCGCCGCGACGTCGCCCGATGACAGCGTGAAGCCCGGTGTGTAGTTATACCCGCCCCAGGCCGAGAAGAGGTTCTGGCCGCTGAAGGGGGCGTAGGGGACGTCGTCCGTGAAGTATCTCCTGGCCGGGATCGTCGCCGCCGCCTCGGCCTCGAGCCGTGGGAGCGAGTAGATGGTCCGGTGGAAGGCCTTCTTACCCTCGACCGTCACCACGCCCGGTTGCGTCAGGCCGACGAGCGGTTGCACCTCGAACTTGATCGGATCCTTCAGGAGGCCGATCAGGAGCTCCAGGTAATCGCTCGGGTCGCGACGCTTGAGCATCTCCATCGCTTGCTTGCGCAGTTGATTCCCGTGCGCGAAGACGGCGAACATCGCCAGGCCTCGCGTCGAGCCGCCGCTTTCGATCTGGCCGAGGATCCGGATGCCGGCGAATTGCCGGTCTGAGGGGCCTTCGCCGAAGACGGCCATCACCGCGGGTACGGCCTCGGGGTCGCTGATCTCCGAGAGCTCGGCCTCGGCCGCCTCGCGGCGGGGCTTCTCGGGGGACTCGATGGCGAAGCGGAGCCGCATCAACAGCGGCTTCCAGCGCCGCGAGGCCTCCCTGACGGCCTCGACCTCATTGCGTTCGGCCTCGACCTGGGCGTCGGTCATCCAGCGGCCGTTGACCCGGCGGCAGCCGAGTCGCTTCCAGGCGGCGTCGCGCCTGGGGTCGAGGCGGGTCACGCCGGTGAAGTGCGCGAGGGCCTCGGCCTTGAGCCCCTGCGACTCGCACCAGAGGGCGAGCTTCCAGTGGGCGTCGGCCGTGTTCTTGAGCGAGGATCGGCGGGCGTTGTATTCGGCCAAGGCTTTCGTCTCCGCCGCGTCCTGACCGCTTGCGACGACGACGGCGTCGAGGCTCTGCCAGCGGCCCCGGTAGGCGACGAGCCCGAGGAGGCCGCGTGCGGTGGCGTTTTTCGGATCCTTGACGACGGCGAGGGCGAGGTGCCTCAGCTTCTCGGCCCGGAGGCCGTGGGCCTCGCACCAGAGGGCGAGCCGGACCTGCTCGGAGGCGTCGCCGCGCCCGAGGGCGGCCCTGGCCTCGGCGTAGGTCTTCAGGTCCTCGGGAATGCGCCCGGCCGGAGGGGCGTCTCCGACGAGCGATAGCGCGATGAGCAGACTGCCGAACATCGTCGACCCTCCCTCGAAAATGCAGGGCTGACGCTCGCCTCAGACCCCGAGGTCGTCGCGCCTGATCCGAAGAGGACCTCGCCCGGGCCGAGCCCCGAGGACTCCTCTAGCATCATCTTGGGCCCGTCCCCTGTCGCAGGCAAGTCGGGCCTAGCCATTTGGTGAGCCTGGCTCACACTCGTCGAAAGCGGGCGGATTTCGAGGGTTTTCGGCGGGGAGGTTCTCGAGGGATGGAGATCCGAGGGATCGTGACGGGTGCTCATCCGAGGGGGACGTGGGGAGGGGGCGACGGGGGATTCATCCCGTCGCCGGGGCCGGATGCGGGTCGTCCGCGGGGGCTTCGGGGGTGCTCAGCCCCACTGGATGCCGACGGGCTTCATGTGCGGCGGGACCTCGTAGGACTCGCGCTTGCGGTGTCGGGTCCACCCTTTGAGGATATCGTCGCCGTAGAGCTCGCCCATCCAGTACTGGACCTCGGAGGGGCTCGCGCTGGTGATGACCCAGATGGTGTCGGCGTTCGGCCAGTGTTGATCGGGCTTGTGTGCGATCACCTCGACGAGCACGTCGAGCACTTCGGTCTTGTCGCGGATCCGGAGGAACGTGTCGTAGAAGAACGCGGGCTCGAACTCGGGGTTCCGGGTGTTGCCGATGGAGCCCGGGGCATCGTTGCCTTCGAAGAATTCCTCGAGGGTGACGAGCGGCCTGGGCGTCTCAGGATGGTTGATGTCTCCCCGCTGATTGATGCGCCGGATCAGCCTTTCACGAGGGGTCATGGTGGTTGCAGCTCCTTTGCCGTTGCCTTTGTCTGGGGGGGGATCGGTTCCTCCTCGGGGCCTCCTTCGCCGCGTCCCCTCGAATCCGTTGAGGGGATCGGGGCAACGAGGGCCCGAGGTCTTTCCGTCGTCGATACGCGGATGATCGGCGAGGCGCGGGCCTCGATCGGCCCGTCGAGGCGGGGAGAAGGCCAGGCCTTCCCCGTCGCCCACCCGCGCGAACATGACCGTCCCATCATAGCGGATCGGCCAAGTTGCCGCATACCGGGGGATGCCGCCGGGCAACACGCCGACGACTCGGCGTGATGAAGCCCCGGGACGGGTGGGAGAGGGCGGCTCGATGGGGCGGGAGATCCACCCCATCGAGGATCGACTTCCGTGAGAGACTCAACCGGCGGAAAGGGAGGGCCCGAGCATGAGGCCGGCGGGTCAGGCGTCCAGGGGGCGTCCGTCGAGGTCAACGACGAGGAACCGGGGGCGGCGGCGCTGCGGCTCGGAGGCCCTCGGCCGGAGGTTCCAGGCGCCCCAGGCCACGACGCCGGCGACGGCGAGGAGGCCCTGGCCCGAGGCCGAGGCCGACTGCGTCAGCGCGTCGACGCCCTCGGCCGAGATGCCGGGCTGGGCGGGGAGGTCGAGCAGGTTCGGGTCGATGGCGTTCGGGTCGATGGGCAGGACGGCCGGGGGCAACGGCGGGGCGATCGCCGCGGGGGCCGGCGGCAGGACGCGGGCGACGGGGGCCGAGGTCAGGTTCGGCTCCTCGACGAGCGGCTCCGCGAAGCGCGTCGGGCTGGTCGGCTCGAGGCCGCCGTGAGTGGCGGTCGCCGGGCTCGAAGAACTCGGCAGCGACTGGCCGAACGACGAGGCGGGGACGAAGGCCGGGGCGGGCGCATTGGCCTGGGATCCGGAGCCGAGGCTCGCCGGGGCGATCGCCTGCGCCGGGCTGCTCGACGAGGCCGGGGCGAAGCTACCGCCGGGGACCACCAGGGCATTCGCCAGGGCCGAGGCGGACGCCGCCGCGACGACGCCGCCCGAGGTCGCGACGAAGATCGGGGCCTTGGTCGACCCCGAGGGCGTGCCGAGGGGCAGGCGCGTCGAGCCCCCCGGGGGCGGGGCGATCGGGCCCGTGAAGAGGGCCGAGGCGCCCGGGACGGTCGGCGAGGCCGCCGAGGCGAGGTAGGCCACCAGGGCATTCGCCTTCGGGGTGCCGAGGCCCGTCACGAGGTCGTACCCGCGCTTGGCCGTGTAGAAGGCGTTGTAGCCGGTGATCACGTCGTGGAAGTAGGGGGAGGGGGTGGCCTGGTAGTCGGTGGAGGCCAGGCCGTAGATCAGGCTCAAGGTCTGCGGCGAGCTGAGCTGCGTGAGCCCGTTCAGGGCCCGCCCCTGTGCGACGATCGCCATCAACGCCGACCACTGAGGGGCCCCGGCGCTCGTGCCGCCGACCACGCCCCAACTGCCGTGGTTGTACGTATAAACGCCCGTCGCCGGGTCGCCGTTGTACGAGACGTCGGGGACCGACCGCATCGTCAGCGCGCCGATCGAGGCGTTCTTCTGGTAGAAGGGGGTCGGCTCATAGCGGCTCGTGCCGCCGCCGCCGCCGCCGAAGGCCGAGCCGGTCCACGAGGTCTCGCCGACGTACGTCCCGTTCAGCGAGAGGGACAGGTTCGTGCCGCCGATCGCCAGGACGTTCTGGGAGACCGAGGGCCAGTCCGCCCCCTCGATCCCGCCGGTGTCGCCGGTCGCCGCGACGAAGGTCACGCCCGCCACGTTGAAGGCCGGATCCAGCGTCGGCTCGTAGGCGAACGACGACTGGATGACGTATTCGGGGTAGCCGAAGCTCATGGAGACGGCGACGACGCCCGGCACCGTCGCGGCGTAGCGGGCGGCGGCGAGGAGGTCGCCGGGGCTCTGCGTATTCGCCTCGACGAGCAGGATGTTCGCGGCCGGGGCGATGACGTGCGACCACTCGACGTCGAGCGCCGTCTCCCCCGCCCAGGCCAGGGCCAGTCCTGAGGTCGAGTCGGCCGGGAGCTGCGCCCCGCCCGACTGGTTCACGACCTTGAACGAGGGGGGCGGGGCTAGGCCGAACTGGGTGTCGAAGACCGCCAAATCGCTCTTGATCGTCGAGTCGTTGTAGGCGTCGACGATCGCGATGGTCTGCCCCGCGCCGTTGCCGGGGATCGTCTGCCCGTGGCTCTGGAACGAGATCGAGTTGAACCCGTACGCCTGCCTCATCTGCGAGGGGGTGTACGCCACGGGGGTCGGCAGGCCGAACACCGTCGAGGCCACACTCTGCCCGACCTCGGCCGGGGGCATCGGCCCCGCGAAGGTCGAGAGGAGCTGGCGCGACTCGAGGGACTCGACCCTGACGTCGCGACCTCGCCCGCGGAACGACCCGAGCCGGTCCGTTCCGGAAATCCGTCCCCGAAGTCTCGACGGACGCAGTCCCCCTGGCCGAGAGAGGCGGCGCATGTAACCCCCTTGGTGTGGCTCTTGGTGCGGGATATCTCGGGTGAATACCTGCGAAATCCGGGATGAGAGGCGACGTCTTCGTGCCGATCGCGCAGCGTCGCACGAGACTCGACATCCACGAGTTCTGACGAAGGCACGGCGGAATTCGAGGGGGGGGACGAATTCTTAAGTTGTGTTAACGTATTTCAGGGCAAGCCCAATTGCAAGACGTCAAATCAGAAAACCATACAAAATAGGTCCGTTTCGAAAGACTCCTTGGATTTGTGGAAGCGTACCATGCGAACGGAGTACCCTTGCCACGCTTCGAGATAGGTCGAGGCCGGCTTCGCGATGCCCTGGGCGAAGGTTTTTCACGATGAGCCCCGAGGAGGTTGCCCGCCGATCGGGACCTCCTTGTCGCGATCGCGTTGTAATATGGTCCACACGAAAACCGTTTGTTCGAAATCAGCTTCTCACTTTTGAATGTTTCCGTTCCGAAGAATTCTCCAATGTCTCGACCGGTCCGGGGCGGCGATGGCGTGACACCCGGGCGTCACGATGACGCGAAATCTAATGTCGAAATAGTCGCGAGTCGAGCCCGCCTCGAGTCCGCGCATCCGGCCGGGAATCGCGAATCGATCGTGTTGCAAAATGTTTATGGGGAAGAGGTTGTGTCGCGATAGTTCGGACAGATTCGGATGGCTATGGCCGGGTTGACATAGGTGAATGATTAGGCGGTTTGGGTTCTGCCGGCGGGACGGGGCCGATGCTGGCTTGGAAATTTCATGAAATCGAGCCGGAAAATATCCCGCAAATCAAAATATCGGGTCACAATGGATGGTAGCTACTAGACACGACAATACCCGCACGACTATGTTCGTTCGTGTAATCAGCGAACACCTTTTGATGGACTTGTGAAGAAATCCACTTATTCACGCGAATGGTCGATCGATGGGTGAGATGGGTTTCTGAGGTTTCCGGGGAATCGATTCGACGCCCCGCCCCTTCCGACCCTGAGACGCCCCGGCCGTCGAGGTGAGTTGAGGCAACGGAGGCAGGCCACTCCCCCCCCAGGGGCCTGTCGACGGCGGCCGCTTCCCCGCGTCCCCGTCTTTCTCTTGCGCAAGCTGGAAGAATTCGCCGTCTGTCGCGTTTTCAACTTGACAACGTTCGGCACGACTCCGCTAAGTTGATGAGAATTCAAGCAACGATGCTTGTCGTGTGCACGAAATCGCATGTTCGCGCGACGCGTAAAAGTACACGCGGGTTCGTTGTGCGCCTATGAGGTGCTGAGGTTTAAGGCTTGCTGAAGTTCGTGCGCCGTTGAGCGGCGCACCGGTGACGTAGGATACGTTTTCTTAACTGCACAGCGCTTGCTTTTATCCATACGAAGAGCCCGGAATCCACACCAAGCGAGGCTGCTCGAGAGCAGTAAGTACGCCATGCGCCCGGTAGCATCCGAGAACGATTCGCCGAAGAACCGTGGCAACGATCGCCTCAACCCTCGCAAGGCCGCGATACGAAGGTCGCGACTCCGGGCCACGGCCCTGGAAGGGCTGGAGGAGCGGACCCTGCTGTCATCGATCCCCGCGCCCAACGTCCCGCTGAACAGCCAGGTGGACGTCTCGGGGGGGAGCTCGCAGGGGAACTCGAGCACGCCGTCGATCGCGATCGACCCGACCGACCCGACCAAGATGGCGGCCGTCTGGACGATCCACGACCCGAGCTTGGCGCCCGGCCCGCAGGTCGTCGTGGCGGGCGCGTACTCGAACGACGGCGGCCAGAGCTGGCGGTTCCTGGGCAACAACGGGCGCGGGATCCTCGACAACATCGACGACCCGACCACCTCGAATCCGATCAAGTCGCTCGGGCAGGCGACGAACGCCAGCGTCGCGTTCGACCGGAACCATAACTTCTACATCCTCGACGCGCAGAACAACTCGGCCACCTCGGGGCCGAGCGCCCTGGTGCTGAACAAGTACAACTTCGGCGGCGCGAATCCCTCCGCGCAGTTCACCAACCACGTCGTCTACGAGTCCCTGCAAGACCAGGCGTTGATGCCGATGCTGGCGGTGGACAGCAACATCGCGAGCTTCACCGACACCGACGCCAACGGCAACCCGTACGTCCAGTCCGACCCGTTCTCGGGGGACGTCTACGTGGCCTGGGCGACGAACAACGTCGCGCCCACCGGCGCGACGAACTACAACCCGAACCAGATCGACATCGTCGCCTCGTCCGACGGCGGCAACAACTTCTCGGGCCCGGTGCTGGTGAACTCCCCCGCCGCGTTCGGGATCCAGCGCTACACGTCGCCGCAGCTCGCCATCAGCCAGGGGCATCCCGCCGCCAACGGCAAGCCGGCGATCTCCGGCGGCCAGTTGACCATCGTCTACGACGACTTCGGCGGCGGCGGCCAGGTCACGCCGATCCCCGTCGACTTCATCCGGGGCGCCACCGCCGCCGGTGCCGCCGCCCCCGTGATCGCCGGGAGCACGAACCCGACCACCGTCGCGGGCGCCCAGAACTACACCGCCAGCGTCCCCTCGACGCTCGCCAATTTCGGGACCCTGAGCGACCTCTCGGTCTCGGTCACCCTCTCCGGCACGGCGGTCAACACGATCTCGCTCGTGCTGATCCCTCCGACCGGCTCGGGGCTCCAGCCGGTCACGCTCGTGGTGAACGGCTCGATCAGCGGTGCGAACCTCGGCATCGCGACCGACGGCATCCAGGGCAGCACGATCTTCAGCGACTACGGCGCCCGGACGATCGACGACAAGGCCAGCTCGAGCCCGTACATGGGCGTCTACCAGCCGTCGGGGGGCGCGGCCCTGGGCGGGATCTATCGCGGCGCGACGGCCTCGCAGCTCGCGGGGGCGTGGACCCTGCAACTGGTCAACACGGGGACCGCGGCGGCCTCGGTCGTCAAGTGGTCGATCAACCTCGTCTCGGGCATGGCCCCGTCGAACGATCACCAGATCATCGACACCAACGCCAGGGGGACCTTGACCGGCGGCGGCAGCCTCGCCACGCCCGTGACGGCGCAGGGGATCGGGCCGGGGATCTCGCTGGCCTCCGACAACACCCTCGGCGCGTATAGCCCGAACCAGGGGCGGCAGTACCTCGCCTTCGCCACCTACGTCTACAACCCGGGCACCAACCCGCCCAACCCCTCGTCGAATACCGACATCTACATGCTCGTGTCGGACGACGGCGGCCAGAGCTGGTCGTACTCGGGGACGACCCCCGGCAACCGCAGCCTCTTCGGCACGCCGGAAGGCCTGCCGATCGACGACGACAACGCCAAGACCGACGGCTACTCCGAGAGCACCTCGGCCACGTATGCCGTCTCGGGCCGGACGCAGTTCCAGCCGCAGGTGGCCGTCGACAACGCGACCGGCTCGGTCGTGCTCTCCTGGTACGACGCCAGGAACGACGCGGCGAATGCCCGCGTGGCCACGTACCTGACGGCCAGCATCGACGGCGGCCAGACGTTCTCGCCCCAGACGTTCGCGAACACGGCCGAGACCGCCGTCGACGCCATCACGGGGCAGCTCGTCGTGCTCGGGCCGGTGCCCGACAACCAGTCGGCCGGGAACTCGAGGACCGACGCCCTCACCGGCTTCGGCATCCACCAGGGGCTCGCCGTCTACGACGGCAAGATCCACGCGATCTGGTCGAGCAACCTGAACCAGGGGTTCATCGACGGCTCGGGCTTCTACCAGGCGACGACCAGCCCCGTCCTGCTCGACATCCGCACCGTGACGGCGACGATCGCCGCCGGGCCGAGGATCATCGAGAGCACGATGGGCCCCGTCGGCCTCCCCGGCGACACCGTCAATCCCCCGGCTCCCGAAGGCCAGGCGCCGATCGCCAGCGCCTTCCAGATCACGTTCGACCGCCCGGTCGACCCGTCCACGTTCACCTCGGCCGACGTGCAGGTCTTCTTCCGGAGCGCGGCCGCGAACGCCTCGATGGTGGCGATCCCGGTGCTGAAGGTCGAGAAGATCCCGACGCCGTTCGACCCCGACAACCCGAACAACGTCTACGGCTATACGCGGTTCCAGGTCTCGTTCACGCCGGAGTCGGCGGTGGGCACGTATAGCTACATCGTCCTGCCCGGGATCCGCGACGCGATCCGGACCCAGCTCGGCGGCGCCGGGACCCGGGTCGAGGGCAACTTCATGGACCAGAACGCCGACGGCACCGCGGGCCAGGGCCCGGCCAGCGGCGTCGGCCCCGGAGACGCCTTCTCGGCGCCGACGACCACGAGCGCGGGGTCGTCGTTCGTCTACACGGCCGGCCAGTTCTTCCCCGGCCCCTACGCCCAGGACACGCTCCCCCTGATCGTGGCCGGGCCGCACCTGGTCAGCTCGAACGTGCCGGGGACGCCGGCCGTCACCTCCGACAACCTCGTCCAGGACCAGACCGTCAGCGCGATCGACGTCACGTTCGACCGCGACATGCGGGTCGGCTCGTTCACGGCGGGCGACGTCCTGCGGGTCATGGGCCCATCGGGGCTCGTCCCCGGCCCCTACACCGTGGCCGCCGCTTATAACGCGACCGTGAACCTGCCCGCGCAGGTGCCGGCCAAGGGGACGCTCTCCTCGACGCTGACCATCCCCGACGACGGCGGGGCCTTCAAGATCTCCGACCTCAGCGTGCAGCTCGACCTTTCCGCGAGCAGCACGAGCGACATGACGGCCGTGCTCGTCGCCCCGGACGGCACCAAGATTACGCTCTTCGCGGGCGTAGGCGGGAACGGTCAGAACTTCCGCAACACGATCCTGTCGGACTCGGCCGTCCTCGGGATCGGGAATGCCCTCTCGCCGTTCAACGGGGCCTTCCAGCCGGCGACGCCGATCGACACCAAGCTCTCGGGCAAGGCCCTGCAAGGGACCTGGACCCTGCAGGTCACGAGCAGCTCGGCCTCCGACCTGGCCACGCTCAACTCGTGGTCGCTGGCGGTGACGCCGAAGAGCCCGTCCGACGCGGTCCTGGCCCAGACGTTCCGCGTCAGCTTCCCGACGCAGCAGCTCAGCGGCACGTACACGGTGACGCTCGGCTCGGCCATCCTCGCGGCCGACGGCTCGGCGATGGACGCGAACCAGAACGCCGGGGTCGACCTCCTCGAGCAGCGCCCCTCGGGGACGTCGACGCCGATCACCTACGCGTCGAACGACGTCTCCCAGGCGATCAAGCCGGGGCAGCCGGTC